>JACQDH010000258.1 GCA_016201215.1 Acidobacteriota bacterium
AAGCTAATACGTCTTCGCCATCTCCGGACGCGCAACAGCCTTCAACGCGGGGTGCTCACGCTCCTTCTCGCCCTGCTCTGCTTACTCCTGGTCAGCGGATGCAGCGGCGCCGGGGCCAGCGCGGGCGGCAACACGGCAGGCAGCTCAGGTCAGCTCACATCTTCATCCGCGAGCGCGAATTTCGGAAACGTGACGCTCGGCAGCAGCGGCACGCAATCAGTCACCCTGACCAACACCGGCACGGCCAGCCTGACTGTCACTCAAGTAAACGTCACCGGAGCAGGCTTCAGTGTCATCGGGTTGAACCTTCCCCTGACTCTGCTGGCCGGGCAGAGCATGTCCTTCACCGTCAAATTCACGGCGACAACGACGGGCCCGGTCACCGGTTCATTGTTGATCGTGAGCAACGTGCCCGGCCCGCCTTACACGATCACGCTCAACGCCAATGCCATGCCGCCGCCGGCGCCGCAGGTCACCTGGAACCCTGCGACGGTGAATCTCGGCAACGTCCCAGTGGGCAGCACCGGTTCGCAAACGGTCACGCTGACCAATTCCGGCAATGCCAACTTGACGGTGACGCAGGCCACGGTCAGCGGGACAGGTTTCGGCATCAGCGGCCTCGCCTTGCCTCTGACCCTGACGCCGAACCAGCAAACTGCGTTCCGCGTTACCTGTTCGCCAAGCGCGCCGGGCCCGGCCAGCGGCAGCATCTCGGTTATGAGCAACGCCGGCAGTTCGCCGAACTCCGTGCCGCTCGCGGCCACTGGCGTCCAGCCCAATCTAACGGTGAACCCTTCGAGCATCTCCGCGGGCAACGTGTTTGTGGGCAGCAGCGCCTCACAAACCGTCACGCTGACCAACACGGGCAGCTCGACGCTCAACGTCGCGCAGGCCACGGTGACCGGCCCCGGATTCAGCATTGCTGGCCGAACCATTCCGTTGAGCATCCCCGCCGGCCAGAGCAGCAGCTTCGGCCTGCGGTTTACGCCCCTGTCGGCGGGTGCAGCGTCGGGCAGCCTCTCGCTGCTCAGCAATGCGCCCAACTCCCCCAAAACGGTGTCGCTCTCCGGCACCGGTGTGGCGACGGCGCCAGGGCTCAGCATCAATCCCACCAGCCTGCCTTTTGGCACGGTCAATGTGGGCAGTAGCAGTTCGCTCGGTCTGACGGTCACCAACACCGGCAGCGCCAGCCTGACGATCACCCAGGCGAACGTCAGCGGCAGCGGCTTCAGCACCACCGGCATTACGCTCCCTCTGACCATGCCCGCCGGCCAGAACAGCAGCTTCAGTGTCAAGTTTGCCCCGGCCGTGCCTGGCAATGTGACCGGCAACCTGTTGCTGGTCAGCAATGCGCCCACCTCACCAACGGCCATTGCCTTGTCGGGAACCGGGCAGGGCGGTTCGGGGGGCAGCGTCTCCCATTACATCTACGTGGTACTCGACGGGCAGCTTCAAATCTTCGACGCCGACAAAGGGCATGGGCTTGTGAAAACGGTTACCCTCTCTGGCATCAGCAGCCCGTTAGGATTGTCGGTTAGCGTCGCCACGCGCTCGTTGTACATCAGCTACGGCGGATACGGAGGCAGCGAAGGAAATGGCTCGCTGGCCAAGTACGATCTGATGACTGATACAGTTATCTGGAAGAAGAACTACGCGCACGGCGTGGACAGCATAGCCGTCGCCCCCGATGGCAACACCATCTACATGCCGGCCGGGGAAGCTTCGAATGATCCGCTCATGTATGTGCTGGATGCCGCGACGGGCAACGAGCTAGGCTCGATCACGGTAGGAACCAGCCCGCACAACGCCATGATGGGCCTGGATGGAAAGCAGGTTTACCTCGGCCCACGGGACGAAAACTTTCTCTACGGGATCGACACCTCGACGAACCGAGTCATCCGCAAGGTCGGTCCGCTCGTCGCCACCAACATCGCCAGCGGCAACGGCGTGCGACCCTTCGCGGTCAATGGAAAGCAGACGCTCTCCTTTACCACCGCCAGCGGTTTTCTGGGCTTCCAGGTGAGCGACATCAACACGGGAAATGTGCTGTACACGGTAACCCAGCAGGGCTTCTCGTGGGACGGTACCGGGCCCTCGACGCCGTGCCACGGCATTTCGCTCTCGCCGGACGAGAGGGAGGTGTATCTCATCGACACGGTAAACGGTTACGTCCACGTGTACGACGTCACCGGTCTGCCTGGCTCGGCGCCGCAGAAGGTGGCTAGCATAAAGATGAGCAGGGTATTCAACACGATCGGCTGGTTGCAGCACAGCCGCGACGGCCGCTTCGTTTACGTTGCGGACACCGGGGACGTCATTGACACAGCGACGCGCCAGACGACGAACAGCCTGCCCCTCTCCAATGCGTTGAACAGCAGCCGGTGGTATGTCGAAGTCGATTGGTCAAGCGGTGTGCCAGTGTTTGGCGCGTTGTCGCGGGGCGGCCAAGGCTACCTCACACAGTGATGGGACAAGTGGAACCCTCGCATAGGAGTAGAGGTTTAGGGTGGTCCTGCCCTGCCTCGCGTCGCAGTGGTGACGCAGGCGATGCGCCTGACTTGGCGCGGCGCGCCGAAGAGTACGAGATGGACGACCCTTTGGCCTCAAAAAGAAAATCCGGATAACTTCTTGGCCACACCATTCCATGCATTCCCGGATTCTGTGGTAGCCTGCAAGGACCCGCCCTGAAATCCCACAGATCGCGCGGGAATCCTGGCGTACCCGAGGATGCTCCCTGATGCAAGGCAAGGTCGAGCGGCAATCGTCACTGATTGCCACCGGAGGCTCGCACCCGGTCGGTGCCGACAAGTCTTTCCTGACGCGCGCGGGCTGGTCAGGCACGCGATGGTGGCCAAGGATCGGGTCTCGGGTGGCCTCCCTAGCAGTCGCTCTAGCTCTATTGCTGCTCGCCAGCGCCGCCAGGGCACAGATCTCTCCCGGCCCGCTCTCCAGAGCACACCAATCTCTCAGCGGCCAAACCCAGTGCGCGAGCTGCCACAAGTTCGGCGCCGGAGCGCCGCAGTTGAGATGCCTCGACTGCCACGCGGAGATCGCCAGGCGTCTTGAAGAGCAGCACGGTCTCCATGCGGCTCTGGTCAGCAGAACCGCCACCAGCCAGGATTGCGCCCGCTGCCATTCCGAACACAACGGAGAAAACTTCAACCTGATCCAGTGGGATGCGTCACCGAAGACCTTTGACCACAACAAAACGGGCTACGTCCTGGAGGGTAAGCACGCCGGATTGGCGTGCAACAAGTGCCATGCGCCCGAGCACATCCGGGAACCCGAACGCCGCACGATTCGAATGAAAGATCTCCGGCGGACGTTTCTGGGGCTCTCGCGCGACTGTCTGAGCTGCCACGTGGACCGGCATCGCGGCCAGTTGCTAGCCAACTGTCTGGAGTGTCATACGTTCGCGGAGTGGAAGGGCGCATCGCGATTCAACCACGCGAAGGCCCGCTATCCCCTCACCGGCCTGCACGCCCAGGTGGCCTGCCTGAAGTGCCATCCCGCCACAGGCGCTCCGGAAAGAGTTGTCAAATACGTCGAGCTGGCTTTCGACAAATGCGTCGCCTGCCACACCGACCCGCATCGCGGCGCATTCCCCAATGCCTGCCAGTCCTGCCACACCACCAGCGGATGGAAGCACGTGCAGATGGCCGTAAAATTCGATCACTCGAAGACGCATTTCCCCCTGCTCGGCAAGCACGCCGCGGTGCGCTGCGGCCAGTGTCACGCGGCGGGAGATTTCAAGAAACCTCTCGCGTACCAGAAATGCACCGATTGCCACAAGCCGGACCCGCACGGCGGGCAGTTCGCCAAACGCCGCGACGCCGGCGATTGCACGGCCTGCCACACGCTGGAAGGGTTCAAGCCTGCGCGATTCGGGGTCAAGGAGCACGCCGCCACGCTCTACCCGCTCAACGGGCGACATGCCGAAGTCCCCTGCGCGAAATGCCATCTGCCGGCAGGCCGCGCCACGCGCTACAAGATCGGGTATGCGCTCTGCACGGAGTGTCACATCGATCCGCACAAAAGCCAATTTGCGGGCGCGCCGCACCTGAACCGCTGCGAGGGTTGTCACACGGTCGAGGGCTTCCGGCCTTCGACGTTTACCCTGGCGCGGCACCAGACCAGCCGCTTCCCGCTCGCTGGCGGGCATGTGGCGGTCGCCTGCATCGAATGTCACAAGGTGGACGCCGCGCGCAAGCCGCCGCCGCCCGTGCCCTACCGGTTTGAGGACCGCGCGTGCACCGCCTGCCATACCGATCCGCACCGAGGCCAGTTCCTCGAGCGCATGAGGAAACCGCGCCGCGACGGCACGCTGCCGGGTTGCGAGGCCTGCCACTCTGTGAAATCGTGGCGCGACCTGGCCCGCTTTGACCACTCCACGACCTCGTTCAAGCTGCTGGGCGCTCATCGCACGGTGCCCTGCGCGCGTTGCCATAAGCCGGAGAAGCTCGGGACAACCATGAAGAGCGTGAATTTCCGATCGGCGGCGGCCCGCTGCGAAGGGTGTCACCCAGATGTTCACGCCGGGCAATTCTCGGCGCACGGCAAGCCGCCGGATTGCGCCAGTTGTCACAACTCGACGAAGTGGAAGCCCTCGCTCTTCGACCACGAAAAGCGCACCGCCTTCCCGCTCCAAGGGGCGCACAAGGATGTGCGCTGCGCCGAATGTCACAAGACAACGAAAATGGTGGAAGGGAAGGCCGCGCTCTTCTACAAGCCGACGCCGCGCGAGTGCAAGGCGTGCCACGGTACCGCCTAGCGCCGCCCTGGCCAAGCCATCGCTGGGCCGCTCTCGCCTCTCCGTTGAATTCTTCAATAGCACTCGGAGGGCTGCCCTGAAACTGTCCTTGGGGACAGTTGTATCCACATTCCACACCGCTTAGTCTGGCCAGGCCCTGCCGTTATCACGTATCGCACGAGAATAATTGCGGCGGTCGTGTACCTTGTTCACGACGTCACTCATCCACATCGTGCTCTGGCTGCTGGCGCTCCCCGGGTCACCGCAGGGGACCGCTCAAGCTCCTTACCGCGGCCCAACACGCAATCCGCACGGCCAGATCACCATTCCCTGCGAGAATTGTCATACCTTCACCAGTTGGAAGCCGATCCGCAGCGTCCCGGAGTTTAGTCACAACACCACCCGCTATCCGCTGCGCGGGCTTCACGAAAAGGTGGATTGCCGGTTGTGCCACACGAAGATGGTGTTCACCAACGTGAGCACGAAGTGCGCCGACTGCCATGCCGACATCCACCGGCGCCAGTTTGGAGCGAACTGCGAACAGTGTCACACGGTGAAGGGCTGGCGCGTTTCTGTCCAGGCGGTCAAGCAGCACCTGAACCGGTTCCCCCTGCTGGGCGCGCATGCGGCGCTCGAGTGTGAGGCCTGCCACAAGGGCGGCGCGACGGGCCAGTTCGCCGGGCTGCCCACCGATTGTGCCGCCTGCCACCTCGGCTCCTTCCAGCAAGCGAAGATTCCGGACCACCTGGCCTTGAAATTTCCCACCACCTGCCAGTCGTGCCACACCGTGGACACCTGGCAGGGCGCGAAGTTCGATCACGTGCAGTTCACCGGGTTCCTGCTGACCGGGGCTCACGCGCGGCTGGACTGCACAGCGTGCCACGCTGGCGGGCGTTTCCAAGGCACCCCGGCCAACTGCTATGGCTGCCACGCGAAGGACTTCAACGCGTCGAAGAACCCCGATCACGTCAAGGCCGGGTTTCCGCAAGACTGCTCACAATGTCACTCCACCGCATCCTGGTCGGGAGCGCGGTTCGATCACAACGCACTCACCAGGTTTCCGCTCACCGGCGCGCACGTGAGCGTTTCGTGCCAACAATGTCACATCGGCGGCAAATTCACGGGCACATCGACAGACTGCGCCTCGTGCCATCTGGCGGCGTATCAGAAAACGACCAACCCGAACCACGTGGCCGCCGGCTTCCCCACCGATTGTTCGGTGTGCCATACTACCGCGGGGTGGGCCGGAGCGAAGTTCGATCATTCACGGGCTAGGTTCCCGTTGACCGGGGCCCACGTGAGCGTCTCGTGTCAGCAATGCCATCTCGGCGGCAAATTCACGGGCACACCGACAGACTGCGCCTCGTGCCATCTGGTGGCGTATCAGAAAACGACCAACCCGAACCACGTGGCCGCCGGCTTCCCCACCGATTGTTCGGTGTGCCATACCACTGCGGGGTGGGCCGGAGCGAAATTCGACCACTCGAAGACCAAGTTCCAGCTGACCGGGGCACACCTGACGGTGAGTTGCGCGAGTTGCCATGTGGGTGGGAAATATGTCGGACGGGACACGTCCTGCTCGTCCTGTCACCTGAACAATTACAACGCCACCAAGAACCCGGACCACAAGGCCGCTGGCTTCCCGCTGACGTGTGCCGTGTGCCACACGACCACAGGCTGGACGCCGGCGAGTTTCGATCACAATCGCACGGCATTCCCGCTCACCGGCGCGCACCTGAACGTCAGTTGCGCGCAGTGCCACATCGGCGGCAAATTCACGGGCACGCTGAAGGATTGCGCCTCCTGTCACATTGGGGCGTTCCAGAAGGCCACCAACCCCAACCACGTGGCCGCCGGCTTCCCCACCACCTGCGCCACCTGCCACAACACCTCCGGTTGGGCGGGGGCCAGGTTCGACCACAACACCCTGACCAAGTTTCCGCTCAGCGGCGCGCACCTGAACGTCAGTTGCGCGCAGTGTCACATCAACGGCAAGTTTGCAGGCACACCGAAGGATTGCGCCTCCTGCCATCTGGCCACTTTCCAGAAAACCACCAACCCCAACCACGTGGCCGCCGGTTTCCCGACCGACTGCTCGATCTGCCATTCCACCGCGGGATGGGCCGGGGCGAGATTCGACCACTCGAAGACCAAGTTCCCGCTGACCGGATTTCACGTCACCGTGAGCTGCGCCACTTGCCATGTGAACGGAAAGTACGTCGGGCTGGACACGGCCTGCTCTTCGTGCCACATCAACAACTACAACAACACGAAAAACCCGGACCACAAGGCAGCCGGCTTCCCGCTCGATTGCGCCGTGTGCCACACCACCACGGCCTGGACTCCGGCGAGCTTCGACCACAACAGAACGCCCTTCCCGCTCACCGGCGCGCACGTCAAGGTGGCCTGCGCCAACTGTCATATCGGGGGCAAATACGCGGGGACGCCCACCGACTGCTACTCGTGTCACAAGGCGGTTTACACCAGCGTGACCAACCCGAACCACGTCGCCGCGGGCTTCCCGACGACTTGCAACACCTGCCACAACACGACGAGCTGGAGTGGCGCGACGTTCAACCACACCTGGTTCCCGATCTACTCCGGCGTTCACGCCGGGAAGTGGACGACATGCAACGATTGCCACGTGAATCCTTCGAATTTCCAGGTCTTCTCCTGCGTGGGGTGTCACGCGCACCAGAAGACCACCATGGACCAGAAACACTCGGGTGTGCGGAACTATGTCTATAACAGCGCCAACTGCTACGCCTGCCATCCTGCGGGGAGACGCAATTAGCACCCGGCACCTCTGGCGCGGGCTGGTGCTCCTGCTGGGGTGCTGCCTTGGTGCGCCTTACTTCTGGGCGCAGCAGCCGGAGGTGCGCACGTCCTTTCGCGTGAAATACGTTGCTGAAGGCGCGGTTTACCTGGAGGGGGGCAGCAGTGCGGGCCTGGTCGAGGGCCAGAAGCTCGTCGTGAAACGTTCCGGAACCACGGCCCTGGCCAGCGGGTCCGGCCAGGTGCAGGCCACGCGCATCATCGCGCAACTCGAAGTGGTGTCGGTGGCCGAGGCCTCGGCGGTGTGCGAAGTGCTCTCGGCGAACGGACCCCTGCGGGCCGGGGACATCGCCACCGTGGTCGCCGACGACGCCCGGGCCCTGGCGAAACGCCGTGAGGCTGCCACCGGCCGCAGGTACCCGCAGGTGATCTCCTTCACTGTGGGCGATCCATTGGACGAAGAGGTCCGCGCCGCCGTGCCGCGACCCCGCTTGCCAGAAATCAACCGCGCGCGCGGGCGCGTCGGCGTGGAATACAGCGCGATGGCGGGCCGTTCCGGCACCCCGATGCAGAGCGCCCAGGTGGGGCTGGTCCTGCGCATGGATATGACGCGGATCGGCGGGAGCTACTGGAACTTCAGCGGCTACTGGCGGGGCCGGCTGAACTCGCGCTCCGGCGGGCCGCAGACCGCCACGCTGAACGACCTGATCAACCGCACCTACCATCTGAGCCTCACCTACAGCAATCCCGACTCGCGGTGGATGGCCGGGTTCGGCCGCTTGTTCATTCCCTGGGCCAGCAGCCTGAGCACCATCGACGGCGGCTATGTGGGACGCCGGTTCGGCACGGGGATGACGCTGGGCCTGTTTGCAGGCTCGACGCCGGACCCAACTTCGTGGAACTACAATCCAGATCGCCGCCTGGCCGGCACGTTTGTCAATTTCGAGGGCGGCAGCTTTGAGAACTTCCGCTACATCAGCACGACCGGGGTGGCACTGAGCACGCTGGGGTGGAAGGCGGAGCGGAAGTTTGCCTTCTTCGAGAACGGGTTATTCTACAGACGCTATGTCTCGGTGTACCACACCCTGCAAGCCGACGGGCCGACGTCGGCCAACCTCAGCAGCCAGCCCGGCCAGTCCGCCGCCGGCATCACCCGCAGCTACCTGACGCTGCGCGTCCAGCCAGTCTCGCGGTTGTCGCTGGATGTGAGCCACAACTATTTCCGCAACCTTCCGACCTTTGACCCGCGCCTGGTCAGCACCGGCCTGCTGGACAAGCTGCTGTTCCAGGGCTTCAGCGGTGGCGCGCGCTTGGATCTCCCGAAAAAAATCAGCGTGTACAGCAGCCTGGGCCGGAGCTCGCGGACCGGCGACACGAAACCTTCCTGGAACCAACTGTACGGCGTCACGCTGGGCGAAATCTGGCACACGGGGATCCGCTCCGATGTGCGTTACTCGAAGTTCGATAGTTCGTTCGGGCGAGGCGACTACCGCGCCCTCTCCTTCTCGCGGCACTTTGGCGAGGGCCTGCGCTGGGAAGTGCAAACGGGCCTGCAGCACTTCCTCTCGCCGCTCACCCAGCAGACCGACGGCCATTTCGTCAACACCACACTCGACTGGTTTCTGGGGCCGCATTACTTCCTACAGGGAGGCTTCACCTGGCAGCGCGGTGACCAGCAGAACTACGACCAATGGTTCGTGGTCCTGGGCCGTCGCTTCTGAGTCCGGAGGAGGAATGATGAGGCCTGCGCCAGTAATTCCCCTGCGTTCCGCCCGCTGCTTGCCGGTGGCCCTGGCCGCCGTTGCCTCCCTGCTTGCGGGCAGCCCGAGCTTCGCCGCCGAGGCCGAGCCCATCCAGAGTGTGCTGCAACGCACCGGCAAGCGGCTCGAGGAGTTCGTGGAGCACATCGCCTGGGTGCGCTGCATGGAGTCGGTCACCCAGTCGAAACTCGGAAAAAACGGCAAGGTGGACTTCCGGGAAGAATCGCTTTTCGATTCCCTCGTGCTGTTGCGGTTGAACGGAGACGAGCTCACCGTGGATGAATCCCGCCAGCTCGAGCGGCAGACGGGCAATCCCAAGAACCTGCCCCTGCTGGTGACGAACGGTTTCTCCACCCTGGCCCTCGTGTTTCATCCCTACTACCAGGCGAGTTTCGAGTTCACGCAGCTCGAGGAGGAAAAAGTGGATGGGAAGCGCCTGGTGCGGGTGCAGTTCCAGCACGTGCCGGGAACGCGCTCACCGGCCGCTTTGGAACTCCGCGGGCACGAATATCCTCTCGATCTCACCGGAATCGCCTGGATCGATCCGGTGACCGGAGCGATTGCGAGAATCACCGCCCGTCTGCAATCCGGCCTGGAGGACCTAGGGTTGCGCAGCATGCACAGCGAAGTTCGCTACGCTCCGATCGCGTTTGCGGGCCTGGCCGAGTCGTTCTGGCTACCCGTGGCCGCTACTGTGGACGTCGAGTCGCTCCACCAGCACTGGCGCAACACGCATCGCTTCGCCGACTACCGGAGGTACTCGGTGACCATGCAAATCGAGTTTCCGAAACAACCATGAGTGTGCACGCCACCCTCCGCGCGATTCCTGCTCCCGCTGTCGATCCCGAGCGGCGGCACCGCCGGCGCCTGCTCGTCTGCTGGGCGCTGGCCATGGCACTGGTGCTTGCGCTCGCCGCCTATGGATTCGACTACTACACCCTGGACGCGGCCCATCGGCCGCTCTCTGCCAAACATCAGGCCCTGAAGCCGAGCGGCAGAATGGGCATCCGGCTGGGGATGCTGGGCGCCCTGCTCTTCCTGGGGATTTACCTCTATCCGATCCGCAAGCGCTGGCCGTGGCTCACCAAGAAGGGTAGTTCGAGGCACTGGCTCGATTTTCACGTGATCCTGGGATTGACCGCGCCGCTAGTCATCGCCTTCCACTCGGCGTTCAAGTTCCACGGCATCGCCGGCACGGCGTTCTGGATCATGGCTGCTGTGGCGCTGAGCGGCGTGGTGGGGCGGTACCTCTACGCGCAGATCCCGCGGAGCCTGAGCGCGGCGGAGATATCCTTGAAAGAATTGCAGGAGGAGCAACGGCATCTCATGCAAAAACTCGCCGCGCAGAAAGTCTTCCCGGCGGCCTCACTGGCGCCGGTCTTTCAGCTCCCCACCGCGCAGGTAGTGCAGCACATGTCGCTTCTGCGCGCCCTCGACGCGATGATCGCTCTGGACCTGGGACGTCCCTTCCGCGTGGCGCAAATGCGTCGGCGCGCGCTCGGCCTGGTGGGAAGTCTGCTCACCTTCGGCGGCCTGCTGCGCACCGGCAACCCGGAACTTGAGCGCGTGGTGCGGACCGCGCGCCAGCAGGCCGCCCTGTCCAAGCGCATCCTGTTCCTGTCGCGGTCGCAGCAGGTGTTCCATCTCTGGCACGTGGTGCATCGCCCGTTCAGCTATGCGTTTGCGTTGCTGGCTTCCATCCACATCCTAGTCGTTCTGCTGCTGGGATACTTGTGAGGGCGGCCTGAGATGGAAACGCTGATTGCATTTCTCATCGCCGCGGGCGTCACGTTCTTCTTCGTGCGGCGCTACCTGAAGCACCTCACCGCGTCGCAGCGCCCCGCTGCCAAAACCGCCCCGGCGGCCGCGGCAAGCGCCCCGGCAGACCTGCATCCGTGCCCGCGTTGCAGGAAATCCATCGCCAAGGGCACGGCGTTCTGCGCGCTCTGCGGCGCGGCGCTGGCCATGTGGAAGATACACTGCGCGGCAGTGCAAGCGGGCACTGGCGGGGCCAAGGGCAAACCGAAGCCTGTCATCAATGCCTCCCTGTGCGTGGGCTGCGGCAGTTGCGTCCAAGTCTGCCCGGAGACGGGAACCCTTGCGTTGGTGGGCGGCAAGGCCATTCTCAACCAAGCCGATCGCTGCACCGGCCACGCCAAGTGCGTGGAGATCTGCCCCACCCAGGCAATCACGCTCTCCTTCGGGGGCATCCTGCAAACCATCAAGGTGCCCCACGTCAAGGAAGATTTCGAAACCAACGTCCCTGGCGTTTACATCGTCGGCGAGCTCGCGGGGATGGGTCTGATCAAGACCGCGATCAACGAAGGCAAACTCGTCATCGACCACATCAAGGCGCGCCTGGAGAAACAGTCCGACAGTAAGTCACCGACAGCATCGGCGGAGCCCTCCTCGGAGGTGTACGACATCGCCATCATCGGCTCAGGCCCCGCCGGGCTGAGCGCCTCGCTCACCGCGCACCAGTATGGGCTGCGCTACCTCACCCTCGAGCAGGGCGAGATCGCCGCCACGATCCGGCAATATCCCCGGCAGAAGTTCCTGATGGCCGAGCCGATTGAGATTCCGCTCTATGGCTCGCTCTACGTGAGCGACGGCACCAAGGAAGCCCTGCTCGCCGTTTGGGAGACCATCCTGGTCAACACCGGCGTGCGCATCCAGACCAACGAGCGCGTGGAGCGCGTGCAGCGAAACAACACGTCCTTTCACGTCGAAACGCCGAAGGGGCACTACGGCGCGCGGTACGTTGTCCTGGCCATGGGGCGGCGCGGCACGCCGCGGCGCCTGAGCGTTCCGGGAGAAGACCTGGCCAAGGTTTCCTATCGTCTGATCGAAGCCGAAACCTACGTGGACCAGGATCTGCTGGTGGTGGGCGGCGGGGATTCCGCTATCGAGGCGGCTCTGGCCCTCAGCCACTCAGGGCGAAACCGCGTCACGCTCTCCTATCGCGGCGATTCTTTCCAGCGCGCGCGCGAGCGCAACCAGCAGCAACTGGAGGCCGCCGAGAAGGCCAACAAGATTCAAGTGCTGTGCAGCTCTAACCTCGCGGAAATTCGCGTGGACTCCGTCATCCTCGAATGCAAGCACAGTCGCAAGCAGCTCCCCAATCATTTTGTCTTCATCCTCATTGGTGGCGAATCTCCCGAGGAGTTCCTGCGCAAGACCGGCATCGAGATCGTCGAAAAAGCCTTCTCCGCCTGAGCCACCCACATCTCACGTTTGCGCCCGCGTCTCGGGCGGTTGCCGCGCCGGCGAGTCCCCCATCGTCGGACTGAGCGAGGTGCGCTTCCCATGACATACCCGTCCGTCCACGGAATTCGCCGAAGGAGAAAGAACTCTGATGGGCCCGGGAGACTCGAACTCCCGACACGCGGTTTGGGCGCGGCTTCTTGAGCCTTTGGGTATAATCCATTCGTCTTGCGGTTGACCGGAGGAGGAAAAATGGCAGAGCCGTCCTACGAAGAACTCAAGGCGCGTTTGGCTGAATTGGAAAAGCAGGTAGCGGGGCGTCGTTCTGGAGAGGTGGAATTCAGAGTCGGGGAAAAGGGAGGCGTGAGCGTATACGGGCTTGGTCGGTTTCCTGTGACTCTGTACTACGAGCAGTGGATTCGACTCCTAGACGCCAGCGACGAACTGCGGGCGTTTCTCGAAGAGAACAAGGCCAAGGGTAAACTCAAGCTTAAACAGAAATAGGTTTGTGCACGCCTGTTACATTCCGCGCAACTTGACTGGTCCAACAGACATCCAGCTTGCCAAGGGCCAGGGTGGTGAGTGAGCGCGGTTGGTATCGAAACCACAGATCACTGCCCGTTGGATTCAGCATCGAACTACTACGATGTTGCTGCGGCCGGGCTTGACAAGCGTCGAGGGAGCGAGACGAGCTTCCGCGAACTCATTGAATTCAAAGCAAAAGCCTAGTGGGCCCAGGGAGACTTGGACTCTCGACACGCGGTTTAGGAATGGAGCCGTCCCTCTTGGGGCCACGTTTTCTCAATCGCTTGCAGAAGGAGCTAGCGGGACCATCCAGCGTGATGCGGACCGAGGCCTTCCTTGAGTAAACCACCTGGTCGGCGTGTGGTGCTGAGACTCAGCCGTGCTGGCGCTCAAATTCGCGGAGGAAAGCGACTAGGGCCTCAACGGCTTCGAGCGTGACCCCGTTATACAGCGAAGCGCGCAACCCGCCGACCGAGCGATGGCCCTCGAGGCCCACGAGGCCTGTGGCAGAAGCTTCTGCGACCAGCTTTCTCTCCAGATCTTCTCCGCCTCCTGCGACACGGAAGACCACATTCATCCGCGAGCGGTCCTTCTTTTCCACAGGGCAGGAGTAAAAGCCGCTTGCGTCGAGCGCCTGGTAGAGGCGCTGCGCTTTGGCTTCGTTGCGGCTCTCGATGGCCCCGAGGCCGCCCTCGGACTCCACCCAGTCCATCATCAGCCCAAGAAGATAAATCGCGAACGTCGGCGGGGTGTGATAGAGCGAACGCTCCTTGATGTGCGTGCGGTACTGCAGCAGCGTCGGCAGGTTTCTGTCCGCGCGCTCAGCCAAGTCGCGCCGCACGATCACCACCGTCACGCCCGAAGGCCCCAGATTTTTCTGCGCGCCGGCAAAAATCAGGCCGAATCGCGAAATGTCCACACGGCGCGAGAGGATGTCCGAGGACATGTCCGCCACCAGCGGCGCCGGCGCATCCGGAAAGGTTTGCCACTGCGTGCCCTCGATGGTGTTGTTCGAGCACAGATAGACGAACGACGCCTCCGAGTTCCATTCGATCTCTTCGGCGCTCGGCACCTGCCTGAATTTCTGCGCTTCGGTCGAAGCAGCCAGGCGACAAGCCGCGAGCTTTTTCATCTCTGCAATGGCCTTGGCCGTCCAGGCACCCGTGTGCAGCACGTCCACCGGTCTGCCGGGAAGACACAGGTTCATCGGCACCATGGCGAACTGCAAACTGCCGCCGCCCTGGAGGAAGACCACTGCGTAGTCTTCCGGCACGCGTAAATGGTGCCGCAGGCTGCGCTCCGCGCGCTCGAGGATCTCCTCGAATTCCCTCGAGCGGTGACTCATTTCCATCACCGACATCCCAGTGCCGCGGTAATCCAGCAGCTCTTCACGCGCGCGTTCCAACACAGCGAGCGGCAGCGCCGCAGGCCCTGCATTGAAGTTGAACACCCGTCTGGTCATTTGATCTCCGCTGTCTGTGGCCATCCCTTTCGCCTTGGTCAGATGGTCGCCAGGATCAGTCATTTTGCCATCGGCCTTCGACAGGATACCGTACAACTCGCCATGGGCCAGGTTCTTTGCTGTTCCCGGGCCGCGCCAGTCACGCAACCGGAGCCCCTCACATCAGCCAGGTCGCGTTTGCCGCCGGCGTCCGCCGAAGAGTAGCTGAGAAGTAGCATCAGGACGCTCGAATCTCTGCCGGCAGGAGATACCCAGGGAAGTGTGCCAAATCCCTGCCAGGCCGTTTTGACACAGGCTGGAGCTCTTGGCGTGCATCACCGGGGTGGATCGCGCTAGGCAGGCAGCGAACCCCGTTGGATCTTTGGATTGCACCCGCGTCCTGTCCGGAATCTGTCCTAACGGACAGTTGTTCTAGCGCGGCCGCCGAAATAATCTGTCCATGCCCTGCTTGAACCAGCCCGGGCAAGACCACTTCGGGGTGGTCGTGTATCTTGGCGGCAGCGACAGTCATGAGACGGGTGCTGTGGCTCCTGGCGCTACCTGCGACGTCGCAGGAGCCGGCTCCGCCTCAAGAACGGCCGGAATCGCTGGCCTCCGCGCTTCGGTTTCGCCGCGTGCTATTAGCACATCGCAATTCGAGCCCTCCGGTCCGGCGGGCGCGCGGGACTTCGGACGAGCATGGGCCCTGGGCTTCGCCGCGGAGCTAGAACGCGTCTCGGATCGGAATGTCGATGGCACTCTCCTTGCGCCCCCAGCCGAGAGCCGCGCCCGAGCGCGCTGCGCTCGGGGCGGGATCCAAGGGGGAAGGACGGGACAGATGACCGAGACCTTGCTGAAGCTTGAGGAGGCTTCCGCCGTCTCGCCCTTGCCGAACGAGCCCCGTCCGACCCGATTGCCGCGGGCTGCTGCAGAGACGCCGATCTCCGCGTCCAAGGCAGGGAGTGCCTCTCGGCCCGGGCAGATCCTGCGCTTCCTAAGATCGGAGAGGGTGCTCCACTGGTCGATCGCCATCCCCTTCATGGTGTGCTACGCGACCGCTCTGATCCTGTTGGTTTTCTACAACCCTCATCCCCGGCGTCCCTTCCGGGACGTTTTCTCGTGGCTCCACCGGATCTCGGGCGTCAGCCTGATCGTCTTCCCGATCTTGGCCATGGTGAGGAACCGCGGCGATTACAGGATGCACCTGTACAACGTCAAGCAGGCGTGGACCTGGGCGATCGACGACCTGAAGTGGCTCGTGCTGATGGGCGCGGCGGCCGTCAGCAGCAGGATTTCCCTCCCGGAACAGGGCAAGTTCAACGCCGCGGAGAAGCTGAATTTCATGATGGTCATGTGCACGTATCCTCTCTTCATCGCCACCGGTTTGCTCCTCTGGATGCCGGGAATCGCGTTCCTGTCCTGGATCGTTCACGTGGCCATGGCTGCGGTGGCGACTCCCCTGTTGCTCGGGCACATCTTCATGGCCACGATCAACCCAGGCACTCGAGTGGGCCTTAGCGGGATGTTCTCGGGTTACGTGGACCGCCAGTGGGCGAAGCACCACTATCGCCGCTGGTATCGAGAGAACTTCGAAGACGATAAGCAGGCCGACGGCGAACGCGGCGAGGCCCGGCAGGCGCGGCGCCGCAGTGCGCACGAAAGGTCGCCCCATTCGCGATGGACTTTCGAGACGAATGTGCCCGGCGTCTTCCTCATTCGTGAACTGGCAGGGATGGGCCTTAGCAAGAGCGCTATCAACGAAGGAAAGCTCGTCATCGACCTCTTGAAGGCTCGACTGGAGGCGGAGCGGGCGGGCGCGCCGAAGCAGTCGCCGGCCACCTCTGAGCCGGACGTGTTTGATGTGGCCATCGTCGGGTCGGGTCCCGCTGGTCTGAGCGCTTCACTGACGGCACACCAGTCTGGGCTGCGGTACCTCGCCTTGGAGCAGGGCGAAATCGCCGCGACCCCACGGCAGCACCCCCGCGGGAAGTCCCTCATGGCGGAACCCATCGGCATCCCTCTCTACGGTTCCCTTCACGCTGGGGACGGGGCAAAGGACTCCCTGCTCGCAGTGTGGCAGACCATGCTCGCAAACACCGGCGTGCAAGTGCACGCCAACGAGCGCGTCGAACGCGTCCAGCGGAACAACACCGCCATCCACGTGGAGACGACGAAGGGACACTATCGCGCTCGCTATGTGGTCTTGGCGATGGGGCGGCGCGGCACGCCGCGGCGCCTAGGAGTGCCGGGCGAAAACCTTGCCAAGGTCTCCTATCGCCTGATCGTGGCCGAGGCTTACGAAAACCGGGACCTTCTCGTCGTCGGTGGCGGCGACTCTGCCGTCGAGGCCGCGCTGGCCCTGAGCCGCTCGGGGCGAAACCGCGTCACGCTCTCCTATCGCGGCGATTCCTTCCACCGCGCGCAGGAGCGCAACCAGCAGCAACTGGACACCGCAGAGAAGGCGGGCAAGATTCAAGTCCTGCGCAACTCCAACCTCGCCGAAATCCGCGCGGATTCCGTCATCCTCGAATGGAGGAGCAGTCGCAAGCAGCTCCCCAATCATTTTGCTTTCATCCTGATTGGCGGCGAGTCCCCTGAGGAATTCTTGCGCAGAACTGGCGTCGAAATCGTCGAAAAAAACCTCTCCGCCTGACCCGCCCACATCCCACGCATGCGCCCGCGTCCCCGGCGGTGGCCGAGCCGGAAGCCTATTTTTGTATGGGTCGCGTGATGGCGCCCTCCGGCGCAGAGCACACCAGCGCCGCATACTTGGCAAACACTCCCTCGGCATAACGCGGAGCTGGGGGAGACCAGACCGACAGACGATGCTCAAGTGTTGAACCATCTAATTCCACCGAGACAAGGCGGGCGCCAAGGTCGATGGTGACGGTATCTCCCTCACGCAGCGCAGCAATCGGACCACCGAGTGCTGCTTCCGGAGCGACATGCCCGGCCATGAGCCCGCGGGTAGCTCCGCTGAAACGCCCGTCGGTCACCAGCGCAACAGATGAGCCCAGCCCTTCCCCAACAATAGCTGCGGTCACGCCCAGCATTTCCCGCATTCCGGGGCCGCCGCGCGGGCCTTCATAGCGAATGACCACGACGTCACCGGGGCGAATCCGTTTCGCAGCCACCGCGGCCATGGCTTCTTCTTCGGAGTCGAATACGCGCGACGGACCCCGGTGAACCGGCCTCTCGCTGCCCGTGTGCTTCACCACGCAACTATCCGGAGCAAGATTTCCGCGCAGGATGTAAAGACCGCCATCGCTTTTCAGCGGTCGATCAAATGGCCGGACGACTTGCTGTCCGCGGGCCTCTCGCGCTGCCGATGCCTCCTCGGCAAGGCTCCGCCCGGTGACCGTCAGGGCCGATCCCTCGACGTATCGCCCTTCGACCAATCGCTTGGCCACGAGCGCCGTTCCCCCCGCGCGGTAAAGGTCAGTGGCGAAGTACTTTCCCGAAGGCTTCAGGTCGGCCAATAGAGGAGTGCGCGCACTCACGGTCTGAAAGTCATCGATCGACAGGGGAACGCCGGCCTCACGGGCCAGGGCCAGCAAATGCAGCACAGCGTTGGTGGACCCTCCGGTGCTGGCCACGCCCGCGATGGCGTTTGTGAAACCCGTGCGGGTCAAGATATCTCTTGGTCGGATCCCGCTCTGGAGCAAGTTCAGGACGATCTCGCCGCACTGGTGCGCCACTTCGTCCTTCCGGGGCTCCAGAGCAGGTACACTGTTGAAACCCATCGGGGAAAGGCCGATCAGTTCCATGACCATGGCCATGGTGTTGGCCGTATATTGGCCACCGCACGCACCGGCTCCCGGACAGGCGACATTTTCGAGCTCCTTCAGCTCGTCATCCGTCATGCGCCCAACGGCGTTTGCGCCTACTGCTTCGAAGACATCCTGGATGGTGACCTCCCTCCCTCGATAGCTGCCCGGCGCGATGGTGCCGCCATAAAGGATTAAGCCAGGAATGTTCAAGCGAGCCAGCGCCATCGCCGCTGCAGGGATGGTCTTGTCGCATCCCACAACAGCCACGACAGCGTCGAAAAGCTGCCCACGACACACCAGCTCGATGGAATCCGCAATCAGCTCGCGGCTGACCAGGGATGCTCGCATGCCCTCGGTTCCCATGGTTTCGCCGTCACTGATGGCGATCGTGTTGAATTCCATCGGCGTGCCGCCAGCCGCGCGAATCCCTTCCTTGACCTTCGTGGCCAGTTCGCGCAGGTGGAAGTTGCAGGGCATGGTCTCAATCCAGGTGTTCGCCACTCCCACAAGCGGCCGGTCAAGGTCGGCATCCGAGAAGCCGATGGCCTTGAACATGGCTCGCGCCGGCGCGCGGTCACACCCACTGGTGATGGCTCGGCTGCGGTGTTTTAGATCCACGGGCGGAGATGACATCGGTTCTGACTTCAGCGGGATGGAACGAAGGCGAAAAGCCGGGCTAAAGCTGAGCGCCGCGGCTGCCGCGGTGACTCACCCTTCGCTAGGCGCCGCATCTTTGCGGACACTCGACTCCGCGCCCTCTGAAACGCGTTCCAGGTTCCAATGACTTGGATCGGCTCCCCAATTTCGACCACGTCCGGAGTGACGCTCCACTCCCGGCAGAGTTGTCCCAACTGTTTGGGGTTTACGGCTACGCGGACGGTCACCTTGTGCACGTCGCCGCACGGCTCTGCATGCACATAAGGCAGGTCCAGGCCCCGCCGGGTGACGATTCCCAGAATCCGCATCAGGGTTCCCTGCCGGTTGTAGTAGGCCAGCTGAAACTGGTACCTTGCGGTGTTGGCTTCCTGCATGGCTCAGTTCTCCTCCAGCAACATTTCTGAAATTGCAGCCCCGGACGGCACCATGGGAAAAACGTTCGCCTCCCGGGGACATTCGAACACCAGCAGCTCCGGGTCGGGCGAATCGAGGAAGCGCTTCAGGACGTCGGGTGTATCTGCCGGTAGTCCGTTTGCCTGTGCCGGATCAACGCCGATCCGGCGGCCACGAATGCCGTAAGCGGCGGCCAGCGTGACGAAGTCCGGGTTGTCGCTCAGGTCGGTCTCGGCATAGTTGCGGCTGTAGAAAAGCTGCTGCCACTGCCGGACCATCCCGAGGAACTTGTTGTCCAGAATCAGCACTTTGATCGCCAGTCCATATCGCCGGATGGTGGCGAGCTCCTGGATGTTCATCTGGATACCGCCGTCTCCCGAGATGCAGACCACCCTGGCATCGGGTCGGGCGAGCTGAACGCCAATGGCCCCAGGCAGCGCAAAACCCATGGCCCCCAGTCCACCCGAGGTGATAAAGCCCCGGGGAGAATGAGCACGGTACCGCTGGGCCGCCCACATTTGATGCTGGCCCACATCTACAACCACGATGGCATTCTCCGGCAGCAGCGCGTACAACTCATCGAAGAGGTGCAATGCGGGAAGGGCCCTTCCGGAGCCGTTTCTTTCGCCGCTTCTCAGTTCGGCGATGGTTTTCTTCCATTCGCTCCAGTCCGGCAGCCGAAGATCGGCAATCGCCTCGTGAAATTGAGGAATGGTGTCTGCCAGGTTTCCTACAATCGGCAGCTCATAGCTCCGCACGCGATGCATCTGTGAACGGTCGATTTCCAGGTGGACAATGCGCGCGCCAGGGGCGAACTTGGAAGGGTCGCCCGTTACGCGGTCGTCCAAGCGCGCCCCGAACACCAGCAATAGGTCTGCCTCATTGAGAGCTACGTTGGCAGCGTGACTCCCGTGCATTCCCACTAACCCCAAGAAGTACGGCTTCTCTTCTGGAACTGCTCCCAGACCGTGCAGCGTGGCGCCAGTGGGAACCTGCAAATCATCCAGCAGCCGCTGTAATGCCAGGTGTGCTCCCGCGAGTTTCACCCCGGCCCCCACCAGAGCGGTGGGCTTTGCCGAGGAAAGGAGCAGGGACCGAAGAGCAGGAGCGGGGAAATCCGCTTTTGCCGAGTTTGGCCAACGTGGCCCTAGCTTCGGCCGGTGCGTTACGGGAATTCTTACATCGGCCTTGCCTTTCAGCAGATCCACCGGAAAATCGAGGAGCACAGGGCCGGGCCGACCACTGCGCGCGATGTGAAACCCTTCGGCCACAACCTCGGGGATTTCTTCCGTTGACACCACGAGCCGATTCCACTTAGTCAATGGCAAAGTCATGCCGAAGACGTCCGTCTCCTGGAAGGCGTCTGTCCCGATGAGACTGGTACGCACTTGCCCGGTGATGCACACCAGCGGAACCGAATCCATCTTGGCATCGGCAATGCCCGTGACGAGGTTGGTGGCCCCGGGACCGCTGGTCGCAATCGCCACGCCCACTTTCCCCGTGGAGCGCGCATAGCCTCCCGCGGCGAAAATCGCCCCCTGCTCGTGACGGGTCAGGATGTGGCGAATGCCGCTGCTGTGTAGGGCGTCGTAGAGGGGAATGACGGCTCCACCTGGATAGCCGAAGACGGTATCCACCCCTTCGGCCCGCAGGCACGCCCAGACGATTTCGGCTCCTGTTCGCATACACGCAGCGCGGCTCACGCTTTGGCAGCCAGCGGGGCTCCCTCTTCCGTCTTTTTCGGCGAACCTTTCAGCCACGGCATCATCGCTCGGAGCTGCGCGCCGACCTGCTCAACCAAGTGCTGCTTTTCCTTTTCGCGCAGAGCCGTAAAGTTTTTGCAGCCGGTGGCATTTTCCTGGATCCACTCGCGGGCAAAGCTGCCGTCCTGAATGCGGGCCAGGATCTCGCGCATGGCCGCGTGGCTCGTTTCCCCCACTACCCGGCTCCCGCGGGTCAGATCGCCATACTCGGCCGTGTTGGAGATGGAATGGCGCATCCACGCCAAGCCGCCCTCGTAGATCAGGTCCACGATGAGTTTCATCTCATGGAGGCACTCGAAATAGGCGACCTCAGGCTGGTAACCGGCTTGTACCAAGGTCTCAAACCCGTTCTTGATGAGCGAAGCCAGCCCGCCGCAAATCACGGCCTGTTCACCAAACAGGTCTGTCTCCGTCTCTTCCTGGAAGGTCGTTTGTAAAACTCCCGCCCGCGTCGAACCGATGGCAGCGGCATAAGCGAGGGCGGATTCCTGGGCGCGCCCGCTGGCATCCTGGTACACGGCAACGAGCGCTGGGACACCTCCGCCTTCGGTAAAAACGCGGCGAAGCAGGTGCCCTGGGCTTTTCTGCGCGATCATCACCACATCGACATCCGCCGACGGCACGATGGTTTTGAAGTGGATGCTGAACCCGTGCGACACACCCAGCACCTTACCCTTCTGCAAGTGCGGTTCCATCGCCCTATAGACGCCAGGGTGATGTTCGTCCGGGACCAGAATCTGGACCCAGTCCGCACGGCGCGCAGCTTCCGCCACCCCGAGCACCGTGAATCCGTCCTCTCTGGCCTTCTGGGAAGAGGTCCTGGTCGGCTCCATGCCGATCAGGACATCCAGTCCCCTGTCGCGCAGATTCTGAGCCTGGGCGTGGCCTTGGCTGCCGTAGCCGAGCACCGCAATCGTTTTTCCGCGGAGAACGGCGGGGTTGGCATCGGTTTCATAGAAAAGCTTGGCGGGCATGTTCTGGAACTCCCCCTCGGGAATCCGAGCGGTCACCTGACCGACCGGTCGGTTGGCGGCGAGAATAGGGATTTCCGGCCCGCCTGTCAACTCTTTTTTTGCGCCGGAATTCTTCCTGGGCTAGTATGGATGCCGATGAAGTCTCCGGCTGTCACCGACTCGCGGCGCGACATTCTCCGAACCGCCGCGCGGCTTTTCCAGGAGCGCGGGTACGAGGCCACTTCCATGCAGGATATTGCCTCGGCCCTGAATCTGAGCAAGGGAGCGCTTTACCACCATTTCCAGAGCAAGGATGAAATCCTGTTCGAGATCATGAATCACGGACTGGATGTCTTCGACGAGGAGGTTCTGGACGTCGTGCGACAGATCCCGGATCCCGTCGAGCGGTTGCGGGCATGCATCGCGCGCCACATCGGAATGCTCTTGCGCGGCCGGGACCGCGAAATCACCGTCATTCTGCATGAGAACCGCACACTCCCCTCTCGACTCCGCAAGCGGATTAACGCGCGCAAGAGGAGTTATATCCACTTCCTCGAAGACACGATCCAAGCAGTGCAGAGCCGGCTGGGAACCAAGAACGAGATCCATCCGCGGGCGGCAGCCTTCGCGCTGCTGGGAATGATCAACTGGGTCTATCAGTGGTACCGGCCCGACGGCAGCCTCAGCGAAGAAAAGTTGATCCGCGACTACACCACGATCTTTTTTGACGGGCTCACTGCGAACCAATAGGTCGCCAGCACTTGGACCGAGCCACAGGAAACTTGCTTCCCAAAAAGCGGAACGGAAGAACGGGAGGTCTTCGTCCACTCTGCTACTGCAAGTGAACTTGGGATCACGCCGCTTCCCTTTTTTGCCTCGCGCGACTTGCTGACGACTTGACCGACGATATCGCCATCGCTGTTCCTACCTCTGGAGACGCGCACACACCTCCGCCACCAACGCTTCACGGTTGCGCTCAGTCAAATTGACCAGTTCAACATCCGGGCGATCGCGGAGGGCCTGGAAAAACGGCAGGCGGCTGACTCCCAGCGTGGCGAGGACATCGACTGGGGCATCCAGCACATCCTCTACGGCACGGCGGAACCGCCCTGAAGCGCATTCCATTCTCCCGATTTCGTCCATCACGATGAGATCGACATCGCGGCGGGCCAACTCCGGAAGAGCCAAACGCTCGAATGACTCCAGGTTGACCCCGTAGCGGCTCACGTACGCCCGGCTGTGAAGTCCGACGCGGGCCAGCTCACCCTGCCTCCCTTCAACGGTGACTATATTGAAGCCCAGGCGCTGGCCGGCCGGGTCGCGCACCTCAGTCGTAGTGAATCCCGCCAGGCGGAGCGAGCCACGGAGTCGCGCCACTACCTGTTCCACGAGCGTAGTCTTTCCGACCCCGGGCTTGCCCGTTATGAACAGATTCAATCCGGCCATCGGGTTGCCTCAACCAGAGAGCCCCATCCCATAAGAGAGCAGGCGGAGTGGTGATCCTTTTAGGCCAATGGCGAGGTTCTTCTCATCCGGAATGGTGGCGAGGGCCAGCGGTCTCGATGGTGGCCCGCTGGCGGATCATGGCCACAAACGCTGCGGCCGCGCGCGGCAGGCTGCGGTCGCGTCGATAAACCACACCCAGTACGCGCCAGAGATCCACATCCTGCAGGGCGATCAGTTTCACCTCGCCCGCGCGCACCTCTTCGCGCGCGAAGCTGGCGCTGATTAAGGAAACTCCCAGGCCGGCGGCGACAAAGCGCTTGATCATGCCCACGCTGGGCAATTCCATCGTCACCCGCAGCCGCGAGCGATAAGGCCGGAAATGCTTGTCGAGCAACTGTCGCGTGAAGCCGGTCTTCGGGAAAATGAGGGGTTGTTCGGCGACGTCGCTCAAGCGCACGGCCTTCTGCCGCGCGAGCGGGTTCTGTGGGCTCACCATGAGCATGATGCGGTCGCGAAAAATAGGGAAAACCTTTAGGCTCGGGGACTTCACGGGAAGGGTAACAATCCCCACATCGATGGAACCCTCTTCGACACGCTGCAGAATCTTCCGGCTGAAGTTACGGTAGATTCTGATCTGCACCGCCGGGTAGAGCCGGTGATACTCCGCAAAAACGTCGGGAAGCACATAGAGGCATGTGGCTTCATTGGCTCCGATGACCAGCACGCCGCGGGGAGTACTCGCTTGGTCGGCGACGGCGCGCAAGGATTCGTTGCGCAACGTCAACAGACGCGCGGCATATTCGAACAGTGCTTCCCCGGCAGGGGTCAGGCGCACCGACTTCCCTGCGCGGTCTAGAAGTTTCTCGCCGTACTCCTGTTCGAGCTGCCGGATCTGGGCGCTCACGGCGGATTGCGAACGAAAAACCTTCTGACCCGCACGCGAGAAGCTCCCCAGCTTGGCAACCTCGACGAACGTCGTGAGCTGGTCAAAATCCATACTCTCGCGAGAAGTATAGTCTCGAAAGGCGTGAAAATCCTCTCCGGAGGAGTGTCGGAAGCCTCTCCCTCTATCCCTTCAGAGAGCGCACACTCAGTCAGCGGGCGATCCAGCGACGAGGGAACTCACCGAGGCGACACTTCCCTTGGCCAGACCAACCTCGGCGATCTCCTGCTTCTCGAGACTCGCCAGGGTCGCGGCCCAGCTTTCCTGAATGGAACACGGCAAGTGCACCGGCTCCAGACGCCAAATAGGCAGCCCGACGCCAGCACGGAGCAACGCGCCAGCTCGGGGGCTGCCCGTCAGCCGCAGATGCTCGGTTAGGAGCCGCCCCAACCATTCTTCTTCTTGTTCGCTTACGGCTGCCCGGCGCACGAACTCCCGATGGTAGCCGTCGTCCGAGAGCGAATCGCAAAGGACGTAGGCCAGTCCGCCTGTCATTCCGGAGCCCAAGTTAATCCCGGCTGGACCCAGAAGGAGCACGACCCCGCCAGTCATGTACTCACAACCGTGCTGACCAATCCCTTCGACCACGGCGGTGGCACCGCTATTGCGCACGGCGAATCGCTCTCCGGCGCGCCCCGCGACGTACAGTTCGCCGCTGGTCGCCCCATACAGCGCGGTATTGCCGAGCAGGACATCACCTCGCCGGGAAGCTGCCGGCCCCGCCGTGATGGTGATCCGCCCACCGCTGAGACCCTTGCCGACATAATCGTTGGCCTCCCCCAGCAGGCGGAAGTTGACACCAGGGATCAGGAAGGCCCCGAAACTCTGCCCGGCAACCCCCCGAAAATCACACGAGACACTGCCCTCAGGCAAGCCGGGGCTCCCCCTCCGGCGCAGGATCTCCCCACTCAAACGCGCGCCGACACTGCGGTCCGAATTAGCGATGGAGAATGTGCGAGGCCGCACTGGCGCGCCATCGAGCCCCCTGGCCAGGCGGGCCAATCGCCGACACACGCGGGTCTCGCGCTCCAGACTGTTCGGGAATGGCTCGGGAGATTGCGGCGCGGGCGCCAGCAGGCGTTCCAACCAACGAGCCGTACTCGCATCGCGCGGCCGCAGCCGCTCGACCGCGCCAACGATTTCCTCGAGGGAGCGAACGCCCATGGCAGCCAGCCGTTCGCGGACTTCCCCGGCCACGCCACGAAAATAGGCCATCACCATCTCCGGCTTACCCGCAAACCGCTCCCGGAGTTTCTCGTCCTGGGTGGCTACGCCCGTCGGGCAGGTGTTCAAGTGACACTGCCGAGCCATCACGCAGCCGATGGCCAGCAGTGCCGCGGTGCCAAACCCGAATTCGTCGGCACCCAACAGCGCTGCCACGATGACATCGTGTCCAAACTTGAGCCCGCCGTCAACCCGCAGCCGTATGCGTCGGCGGAAGCCTGCTCGCACCAGAGCACAGTGCGCCTCGCGCAGGCCGACTTCCCAGGGGAGGCCGGTATTCTTGATCGAAGTGAGCGGAGAGGCGCCTGTACCCCCATCGAATCCACAGATGGTAATGACGTCCGCGCCTGCTTTCGCGACCCCCGCGGCGATGATGCCAACCCCCGCTCCTGCCACAAGCTTCACGCCGATCCGCGCGCGCGGGTTGACGGCACGGAGGTCATGGATGAGTTGCGCAAGATCCTCAATGCTGTAGATGTCGTGGTGCGGCGGCGGCGAGATCAGCGTCATACCCGGCACCGCATGGCGGAGGCGTGCGATGTAGGGAGTCACCTTGCTGGCGGGAAGCTGGCCGCCTTCGCCGGGTTTTGAGCCCTGAGCCATCTTGATTTCGAGTTCGTCGGCCTGGACCAAGTACTCGGTGGTGACTCCAAAGCGCGCGGAGGCCACCTGCTTGACGCGATTGTTGGCTTCGGGACTGAGGCGATAGATTTCCGGGTCTTCCCCGCCTTCACCGGTGTTACTGCGCGCGCCGAGGCGGTTCATGGCGATAGCCAAGGTTCGGTGCGCTTCCGGGCTGAGAGCTCCCAGCGACATGGCCTGGGTGCTGAAGCGGTTCCAGATCGCGCTCTCCGCCTCGACGTCATCCAAGGGCACGGGTGAGCCTGGCACGATTTCCATCAGATCTCGGATCGCCACCGGTTCCCGTTCCCTCGCCAAAGCGGAAAAATCGCTGTACGTCGTCGAGGTGGGCTGCACGATGTAACGGTGAAGACGCCGCACCAACTCGGGCGAGTTCGCGTGACGCTCGCCGCGCTGGCGAAACCGATACCTGCCGGCATCCTCCAGGTCCCGCACCTCCTGAGCAAAGGCTCTGGCGTGGTCTTCCAGGGTGTCTGCAAGCAGAGCACGCAGCCCTTTCCCTCCCAGCACGGATGCTGCGTCTTCAAAAAACTCGGCACACAAGTCTCCATCCAGGCCGACCATCTCGAAAAGCTGGCTGTTGCGATAGCTGGCCAGCGTCGAAATACCCATCCGCGCAATCACCTTGCGGAGACCCGCCTCAACCGCAGCGCGATAGCTGGCTGCGCCGCCAGGCTTCAACTGGTCGGACATCTCCAGGGCCAAATAGGGAAACACGGCGCTCGCGCCGGCCGCGACCAACAGGGCCACATGGTGGGTTTCGATCACCTGCCCGCTCTCGATTACCAGCGGCAAATCAAATGCGCCGACTTGCAGCATTGATTTCCAGGCGGCCGCGAGGGCCAGCAACGCAGGCAGCGCTGCCCGGGTCGCGCTCACACCACGGTCGCTGAGAAGCAACATTCCTGGCCTGCCAGAAACACGCTCGCGTGCCTGCGCGCGAACGTCCTCCAGGGCTTCCAAGGCACCGTCCACTCCTCGCGCCGCCTCGAACGTCATGTCCATGCGGTGTACGGGCTCGAAGACTCCTCCTGTCAGCGTGGCCATCTGACCAGCGTCGAGCACTGGGGAGCTGATGACGAGTCGCGCGCCCAAGTAAACTTCCATGGACATCACATGAGCTTCGCGCAGCGAGTCGATCGGTGGATTGGTGACTTGAGCAAATCGTTGCTTGCAGTAGTCCCAGAGCGGACGCGTGGCGGCAGAAAGAAATGCAGGGGGCGCGTCGTCGCCCATGCTCCAGGTGGCCTCCTTGCCCTCTAAGCACAAGGGTTGAAAGAGCAGTCGAAACTGATCCGCGCGCCATCCCAACGCTGCTGCCACGCGCTTGAGCCCCGGTGTGGGTGACGCGGCGACATGCCCGGCCGGCGACAGCCGTGTCACGCTCTCCGACCTGTGGTCCTGAGGCTTCGAACCAAGCAACGGAGAGAGCTGACCTCCTCGAAATAGCGCACCCGCGACTGGATCAACCAGGAGCATTTCGCCTGGCCCCAATCGCTGGCGCTCCGCCACCAGCTTGCCGTGGAGGTCGGCGAGGCCGGCCTCGGAACCCAGCACCAGGAGTCCGTCCGAAGTCAGGGTGTAGCGCAGCGGGCGGAGCCCATTGCGATCCAGTTTGGCGCCAACCAGGTACCCGTCGCTGAAAACCAGTGCGGCCGGACCATCCCAAGGCTCCTGCTCCGGCGCCTGGGCCTCCAGAAACCGGCGAACTTCCGGACTGAGGTGCCTATCGCTTTCCCAAGCAGGGGGCACCATCCGCAGCATCGCGCCCGCGGGACCGTAGCCCTGGTGCAGGAGAATCTCAAACCCGTTATCGAAGCTGGCCGAGTCGCTGACTCCCTCTTCCAAGCTGTGGAACCAGTTCCCGACGCCGAAGCGGCGCCGCACTTGTGCCTCGCGGGCGCGCATCCACCGGCGATTCGCGCCAATCGTGTTGATCTCGCCGTTGTGAGCCACGCACCGGAAGGGATGTGCCAGCCGCCAGGTGGGCTGTGTGTTTGTGGAATACCGCTGGTGGAAAATCGCGAAGGGGCTGGTAAAGTCCGGGCTAGCCAGGTCCGCATAAAAAGCCTCTAGCTGCCGCGGGGCGAGCAAACCCTTGTAAACCACCGTGCGGGAAGAGAGCGAACAGAAATAGGCATCCTGTGGGACGAGCGATTCAATCAGCTTGCGGAAAAGAAAGAGGAGCCGCTCCAGATCGCTCGCCGGATGACGGGGAGCAAGAAAACACTGCCTAATGACGGGCAACGTAGCGGCGGCGCGCGGCCCAAGTACGGATGGATCGCTGGGGACGTCGCGCCAGCCGAGACATCGCAACCCGCTTTTTTCTGCTGCGGCTCCGATGACGGCGCAGACTTCCGCCCCTCGCTCGCGCGAGAGAAAAGCCATGCCCAGACCGAACGTTTCGGGCAACTCGATGCCCGCCTGGCGCGCGCGCTGCCGCATGAACTTGTCGGGGATCGGGGTCAGAAGTCCCGCGCCGTCGCCACTGGAGCCGTCAGCGTCCACGCCGCCTCGATGCGCAAGCCGGACCAGGGCAGTCAGCGCGCGCTCCACCACGTCACGGGAGTCCGAGCTGCCGAGCTGCGCGATGAAACCGACGCCACACGCGTCATGATCAATGAATTCGGTGTCTCGCTGCCACGCCATCCTTCCCTAGTTAACTTCGAGGCTGCGGGAAAGTACAATTCAGAATTTCGATTGAACCAATTGAAATTTCGAGGAGCAGGATGAGCGAGCGTGAATGTTACATTCCACCGTGCTGCAGGGCACTCGGAGCAAAGA
The DNA here is from genome assembly GCA_016201215.1 of Acidobacteriota bacterium. Classification (GTDB taxonomy): domain Bacteria; phylum Acidobacteriota; class Terriglobia; order Acidiferrales; family UBA7541; genus QHYU01. The sequence continues at coordinate 29,031 of JACQDH010000258.1, forward strand.
GGAGGCGAGGTGTGCGGTTCAGCGAAAACTGGGCAGCGAAGCAAACCCAGCAAAGCTGCATTGGAGCCTCCTGCACACTCCCAACCCGTTCAGGGTGAACCCGCGTTAGACTGCGTGGCCATCAGAAGCGGCGGACGATGAGCGACGAACCCACCCGGACCGAAGGAAGCTCCCCCGCCCGGGCGGGGGAGACGCCGCGGCAACTGATTCGCCGGCCAAGCAGACTAGCCGGCGCAAGTTCCCCAGCGAGGAAAAGATCCGCATACTCCTCGAAGGCATGCGGGCGGAAGCGGGCGGTGATCGAGCTGGTACGGCGCTCGCCGCTCTCGAAGCCGCAGACGCTGGCCGAGCTTGGCATCTCCCGTTTTACCTATTAGCGTCGGCAACGACACTTTTGCGAGCAGACGCAAACGGACGAACTGCACTCAGCCCCAGGACCGCTGATTCTACAAGCTGTTGCATAACCCAATTTCGACCCTTTGGAATCAACGACTTACGGCAGTTATGCAACAGCCTCTGGAGCGCTTCAGCGCAACGGATTACTGCAATCTAACTGCAGTCGGGCAAGCGCGTTTAAACGCTTCGACCTTTTGCGAAAAAGTTCTGTGACCTAAGCGGGGGGCTTCGCTTGTCTGCATGAGGCTTCGGGTTAGAGTCATGGTCCGGGCATCCGGTTTGCCTAGCAAACAGCCGATCCGAAGCTGTAGAATACTCGCAATTTCAATCTGTCATAAGGGGGCCTGCCATGTTCACAAGGCTGACGTTGCCCTTCGTTCTCTTGCTCGTTTTGACAGCCTCGTCTGGGCTTTTGCCTGTCCCTAGCGCCCAGATTAAGCCGGACCCCAGAAATGCCATGGCACCCCCCAAAACCACCGCGCAAGAAACGGACTACGCACGCGGTTTCAAGGATGGCCTTGCCGAACATCGTGCAATGCTGGAACAGATTCGAAAAGAGTTCGAGTCGAGTCTTGCACAACATCATGCAATGCTTGACGAAATGCGAAAAGAGTTCGAGTCCAATCGTACAGGGAATACTGCACTTACAGTCTTCTATGGTGTCAGTCTGTTTTTTGTCTTCGGGGCTGGAGTTTTCAGTCTGGGGTATTGGCACCGCGTTCATGAGGCGGTGCGTTCAGCCGAAAAAGAGGTCCGCTCGGCCGAACAACAGGTCAGTCAGCTAACGGCGGTACATACAGCTACTCTGTCTGAGGTTCACAGCTATCTAAAGCAGTTTTCGGTAAAGGAAGGGGCACTTGTGCCTGACTCGGCCAGCCTGTTGGAACAGGCGAGTATCGATGAGGTCGACCACCTCACGTTTTTCGCAAATCCTCTTTTCCGCTTTCGAGAACCAGAAACGACGGAAGATGTTGATTTATATACCCAGGTCCTCCTGACAATCACAAGATGGCATTTGGTTCGAGGCAGATTCGGCGATGCACTCAAACGCCTAGAACTGTTTTTCCCGTTACATGGAGTGCCCAAGAGCCAAGAGGACGCGCGATTGATGGCTCGCGCGCATAGCTACAAAGCATATGCATATATGGAACTTCTACGTCTAGAGCAAAATGTGCCGGTTATCCTTACAGATGAAAGAGAAGAACGAATGCGTCAGTACAGAAGTCGTTTTGAGGAGAACATCAAAAGAGCAAAGGTGTTCGATGCGACGTGGTCCTATTCATACATTTGGGATGGGCTCTATCAATCCCTGTGCCCCGAGATTCCCGAGGATGCTGATCAGGTACGAAGTCTCGCGCCCTAGGGTTTTCTTGGACACTGAATTGTGATGAAAATGAGTGGGACATCACATGGAGGTGTCTGTGAGCAAAGAGAGAGAACCAGCTTCGGGAGTCCCGGAGGGAGCCCGAAGG
>JACQDH010000259.1 GCA_016201215.1 Acidobacteriota bacterium
CGCGAGCGTTACAATCAGCGCTGGATCGTCCAGCGCTTGGGCTACCTCACACCAGCGCAGGCGCGGCAGCAACTTCTTGCGCTCGGAGCGGCTGCATGAATACACTCAGTTCAGTGTCCAATCAATCCGGTGCGAAACACTGCCATTAGAACGTCAGGACGGTGTAGCCGTCGCTGGTTAGCTTGCGGAAACTCGGGAATCCGCCGGTGTTCGGGATCGGATTGTTCTTGATCAACTCGAAGCCGTTTTTTTCCGCCTCGGCGGTGGCTCCGAATACGTCCGCGCAGCCGCAGGAGACGCCGGCCACCTTGTCTTTCACGGCTTCGAACAAACCGTGCGCGGGGTGATCCACCTTGGTCAATTCGCCCGCCCAGCGGGTACCGGCGCCCTGGAACAGAATGGTGACGTCATCACCCTTCTGCTTGAAGTCATAAGCCGCGGCGAGGGCGTTGAACACCCGGCCAAGAGATTCTTCCGAGCCACTCTTGGGGTCGGAAAACACTACAATCGCTGCTTTCATGGTTTGCGTCTCCTTTTTCGTTTTGCTTGAGGGTTATCTTCCCCAACCATAAGATGCCGAATGTTCGGTAAAGATTCAGAAAACTCTTGCGCAAACTACCCATCTGAAGAAAACGAAAGCATTGCACTTCTTGGTCAAAACATAACGATCAATCTGTATAATGGAGGACAGAGAGGTTCGTTTCATGGCCCACCCGAAGATCAGCAGCGAAGACCTCATCGGAAGAGTGGCGGACGTATTCCGTACGCAGGGCTACCAGGCAGCGAGCTTAAGTCGAATCTCTCAGGCGACCGGGCTCGAAAAAGCGAGTCTCTACCACCGATTCCCGGGTGGAAAGGAAGATATGGTCGCCGCCGTCGTGAGCAACCTCAATCAGTGGTTTCAGGACCAGGTCTTCACCCCCCTGGAGCGCTCCGGCAAGCCCGCCGAAAGGGTCCGCTTTGTTGCCCAGCGTCTGCGAGAGTTTTATGCAGATGGGAGCAAGTCCTGCGCGCTCGATACGCTTTCATTGCCGGGCGGCAGCGCGGCGCTGCATGAAGCCGTTCGCGGATCACTCGCGGCTTTGCTGCAGGCCTTCACGGGCATTGCCCGCGAGGGTGGGGCGTCGGGCGCCGAGGCCCGCGAACGCGCGGAGCAGGCAATCATCGAAATCCAGGGATCGCTGGTTCTGGCTCGCGTGCTCGGAGACTGTAAACCGTTCCACCGAACGGTTGATCGGCTGCCGGAATTGCTGGTTGGATCCAGGAGTATATGATGCCCTGAAATACGGCATTCCCAAAGAAAGTTATGCTGGCCCATCTGCTTACGATTCGATCCTGCTTGCACCTATTGCACCCAAAAAGAGCCTCAAAGAGCGGAAACAGGGAAGCTGCGTAACTCACTGCATTCGAAGGCGAAGATTTGGCTCACGGTTTGGATCTGAACTGAAAACCATTCGGCTTACTACCGAATGCTAATCGGCAAAATTTTCACGCTTCGAAAAAATGGAAGTGATTGGAAAGAATAAAGTTGGCTCCCCGGGCAGGACTCGAACCTGCAACATTTCGGTTAACAGCCGAACGCTCTACCATTGAGCTACCGGGGAGCGGTGCACGGCAGCAGGAAAACAATCGGCGGCTCAAACAATTTCAGTCTAACGGACGCTCGGAGGAGTGTCAACGGAGGCGGGGGGCAGCGGAAATGGAAACGTTCATCGCATCGCCCGTGAAGGTGCGGAAATGGTGAGGCGAACGAGGCAAGGGAAGTAGAGGAGGTAAAGGAGGCACAGGAACGAGAGGATGAAAACAAGGCAAGCGAACTGAATGAGGCGAAGGCGGCGAAGAACGTAAGCCGAAGAACCGAGGAGAGGAACCGAACGAAGCAACGGAAGCAAACGAAGCGGAGGCAGGCGGGAAATAGAGCAAGAGCGGAATGCAGAGAAGGAGACGGGCTACTGAAGGCGCTGGGTCTGGGCGTCGAAGCCGATCAGGGCTTCAAAGATGGCCAGGACGTGCCGGCGATACTCCACCATGCGGTCGAAGACGCTGCGCAGGCCGGGCTCGCGCTGGGCTTCGCGGTGCCATTTGGCGATCACGGCGGGAGGCACTTCAATGTCGCGGCGCAGCTCAGCGGCGGAGTGGCCGCGCAGAAATAACCCGTAGAAAAAGGCGGCCTCGCGCTGCGGGAACTCGAAGTCGCGCTGCGTCTCCTCGACCAGTTGTGCCACCTGGATCATCACAGTACCAGAGGAGCAGTTTACAGAAATCATTGTCGGCGTCAAGTGGTACGCCGGTACCCAGCAGAGACGAGTGTACTACGCGGGCAAGCGCGCCGAGCGGGCAAAATCGCGCAGCGCGGAGACGTTGGGGCCGTAGGCGCCGACGCGGCTGGCGTCCACCGGCAACCCCAGGCGCTCGGCCAGTTCGATGTTGATCCCGGCGTCATCGAGCTCAGAAAGACTGAAACCGACGGCGGGCAGCACGCGGCTACCGGTGGCATAGACGGGGCGCGGCGGCCGGTGTCGCTGCCACGGGCGGCGGGCAATCTTGAAGAACTCGTGCCAATCGCGTTTGTCCCACATCGCTCAGCCGCTCCCTTCGGCTTGGGCACGCTCGCTAAATTCGATGCGCCAGAAGCCTCGCCGGTCGCCTGGCCAATAAGCGTGCCGGTTGAGATATCCCTATACGCCCGAAAGCGGCCGGCGTCCACAGTACATCGCACAATGTTCCTAAGAGGTTACTGGCATTCATGCTGCGGCCCGCGGCGCGGGTGGGGCCATGTCGCAGCGCGCGAGGCTTTGCGGCGCTCCCCAACCGCGCGGGCCGCTGCTATACTGGCTTATCGCCAGCCGCCCGCGCTGGGGACTCTGCACTTATGCCCAAGCCGGTCATTGTCGTGCACTACCACGAGCTCTGGCTCAAGGGCCGGAACCGCGAATTTTTTCTGGGCAAGCTCGCGCTGGCGCTGCGCCGGGCGCTTGACGGCCTGGCCGTCGAGCGCATCGCGCGTCCCGGCGACCGCTTGCTGGTGGAGTTGGGCGAAGGCGCGCCGCTCGAGGAAGCCATCGTGCGGGTCGAGCGCGTCTTCGGCGTGGCCAACTACGCGGTGGCGCGACCGATGGCACACGACATCGAAGCGATCTGCCGCGCCGCGTGGGAAGAGATCGAGTCGCTGCAGTTCACTACCTTTGCGGTGCGCGCCAAGCGCAGCGACAAGACCTTTCCGCTGCGCGTCATGGAGATGGAAACGCAGGTCGGGCGCTACCTGCTGGAAAAACTGCGCGCCGCCGGGCGCGATGTCCGCGTACATCTGGACGACCCGGAGATCACCTGCCACATCGAAATCACCCCGGGGCCGGCACTGGTCTATGCGCGGAAGATTCCCGGCCTGGGCGGCCTGCCCGCCAACACCGGCGGCCGGATGATGTGCCTGCTCTCGGGTGGATTCGATTCCGCGGTGGCGGCGTACAAGATGATGCGGCGCGGCGCGCACGTGTCGTTCGTGCACTTCTGGGGCGGCGGGGCGCGGGCGGGTGAATCGTCGGTGCACGTGGCGCTGGAGCTGGTGCGGAGACTCGTGCCTTACCAGTTCACCGCC
>JACQDH010000268.1 GCA_016201215.1 Acidobacteriota bacterium
CGCCGCCGAAGGAATGCACACGTGAGGTCGCACATGGCCCGGAGCACACCCCAACCCTCTTTCAACAGAAACGCTGGACACTGCCCGGGCGGTTGCTGCTTAGGCTGTTGCGGGTTTCTCTGCTACAATCACCGGTTTTGAGCGAGCCTGGATCCGCCGCTGATGAACCTCGGCAAATTTCCGCACTGGCTGCAAGGCATCATTGCCTCGACCGGGGGCCTCGGGCTCTTCCTCGTTGCGTTTCTCGATTCCTCGGTGCTCAGCTTTCCGGTGATCAACGACTTGCTGGTGATCAGTCTCTCGATCCAGAGCCCTGCGCGCATGCCCTATTACGCGCTGATGGCCACGCTCGGCTCCGTAGCCGGTTGCGTCCTGCTGTATTTCCTGGCGCGGAAGGGCGGGGAAGCGATGTTCCACCGCCACGCCGGGGAGCGCGCCCTGCACATCAAGGCCTGGATCGACCGCAACGGTTTCCTCGGCATGCTCGTCGCTGCGCTTCTTCCGCCGCCGACGCCGTTCAAGATCTTCGTGATTGCCGCGGGGGTGTTCGAGGTTCCTGTGCGCAGCTTTTCTGTGGCGTTGCTGATCGCTCGCACCGTTCGGTATTTCGGCGTGGGTCTGCTCGCGGTGCGCTACGGGCCCGCGGCGACGCACTATCTGGTGGAGCACAAGCTGAAGACTTCGCTCCTGGCGCTGGCCATCGTACTGGCAGGCTACCTGCTCCTGCGCTTCCTCTGGCGCCACCTGCATCGCAAGGCTTGATGGCGCGGACGGAAGGCGGAGAGGGTAGGGGAGCTCTGCAGATTTATTTTTCGCGGTATGGGGCCAGGCGCAGCTCCTCGTGGACGACCTGTGCCTGGCTGTTCAGTTCGATGACCGCGATGGGTGCGCGGCGGCCGCGCAGCGGGGAAGTGAACCGCAGATCACGCAACTCCACGTGGAAGCCTTCGGTCGTCTTCTCCACGGTGGCTTTCGGGAAGCGCGCAAACTGCAAGTACTCCCGCGCGAGCCCGCTCTTGCGTGCGGCCTCCAGGGCAGGGGAAGGCTCCGGCTTGAAGTGCGTGCGGGCCAGGTCGGGGTCGAAAACGCTCCCGGGCGCGAGCGACACTTCGATCTCCTCAAGCGTGTTCTCGCATTCCACTACGCCTGCCCAGGTGAGCGGCGAGGCGCCGCCCGGAAAGGCGCCGGTGGAAAGCGGAGTTGCGCGGTGATAAAGCCGCGAGCCGAGCAGGGCCACCGCACGGTCATGCAGCACCCACCGCCCGCCGCAGTACAGTGCGAGCAGAACCAGCGCGACGATGGCTCCCCGCTGCACACCGCGTTTTTTCGGCCGCGCGCCAATTTCCTCGATCACCAATCCGAACAGCCTCGGCAGCAGCAGCCCCAGCAGCAGCAAGACCAGCACCCAAGGGTCAACTGGGTCGAGCAGGTCCCACGCCGCCCACTTTCCGCTGAACGGCCAGAGCAGTTTCACTCCATAGCTATTGGTGAGATCGAGCAGCAGGTGGGCCGTGGCGCCCGCGGCACAAACCAAGACTGCGGGTGCGAACCGCACCGGCGCCGTGGGGTGTTTGCGACCCAACCTCCAGAAGAGGATGGCAGACACCGCCGCGATGGCCGCGGTGCCCACCAGCGAATGCGTGGCCGTGCGGTACCCGTGGAAAAATGCGCGCGCGCCGCCGGCCAGGCTCAGCCAATCGAGATCTGCGGCGAGGCCCGCGGCGAGGAGCATCGGCGTGGCCAGGCGTGTTGTCCGATTGAGCCCGGCGCGTCCCAATGCGAGCGATGTCAGCGCGTGTGTGACCGGCTCCATTCTATAGTGCTCTGTTCTCAGTATTCAGTTATCAGCCTTCAGGGCTCAGCGATCCGGTCTGGGTCGCGCGTGCAGCCCCGGGGAATGATCTCAGTTGACTACCGATGACTCACCTGTGGGAACTGAGAACCGACAACCGACGACTGACGGCCGAGCATTTCCGGCACGACCAGCGTGAGCGCGTCGGGCACAATGCTGAACTCCACGGGCAGCCGGGCGAAGGGCTCGCCATCCACCTGGGCATAGACGGTGCCGTCGCCGAGCGGTTCGCAGCGCAGCGAAGTGGTCTTGGTGAAATAAACTTCGCGCCTCCCGCGCAGGCGCCCCAGCCAGATGGCCGGGAGATAACTCAGGTAACGCAGCGCGCTGCGTGTCGTAACTACCAACAACTCAAACTCGTCCTTGAACAGGTCGGCTTCGGTGGTGATGCGGAACGGCCCGCCGTAGTGTTTTGTGCGTCCCACGATCACCAGCGTGGCCTGCCTCTCCCCATCGGCCCCGGTCAGCCGGAATCGCGGGAACTTGTAGCGGAAGAGTTGGCGGAAGCCTTCGAGCCAGTAGGCAGCGATGCCGGTGCGCAGCTTGAGCGCCGGGCTGAGCGAATAGACCATGACGCCGTCGGGCCCCGCGCCGGCCACGCAAAGGAAATGCCGCCGCGTCGTGCGCGTCGGCAAAGAAATCGCCTCACCCAGCGCGATCCTTTGCAGGGTGCCCCGCAGAATCATCTCCGCGGCCCGGGGAATGTCCCAGGGGATGCCGAGCTCCTTCGCCAGGACGTTGGCGGTTCCCGCGGGCAGCACTGCCAGGGGAACCTGACTCCCGGCCAGGCCGTTGACGGTTTCGTTCACGGTGCCGTCGCCCCCGCAGGCGATCACTAGTTGGCGTCGCTGCTGGACGGCGCGGCGCGCCAGCGTCGTGGCCTCGCCGGTGCCCGTAGTGGCCTGCAACTCGGCTTCGATGCCAGCGGCGGCAAGAATCTGCCGTGCCTGCTCCAATTGCCGCGCGCGGTGCCCACGGCCTCGGCCGGCGAGGGGATTATGAATGATGACCGCATTGTGGATTCCGCTCAGCATCTTCGGGCAGGTGTAGCGGCGGGCTTCAGCCCGCCACAGCAAGGGTCAACAAGATGGCGCGCTCCCTCGACGATGCTCGGGACAAGTTCAGCGCACTGCTACACAGTTTCCACGCGGCGCCCCAGAACGATGCGCATTGTATAATACCCAGCCGTCCGGATTCCCTGCATCCTCCGAGGCCCGCATGCCTGGTAGCAAAGCGAATGCCAAAGTGAAGATCGAAAAGCTTCGCCGGACCATCCGCGAGCACGAATACCGCTATTACGTTCTGGACGAGCCGACCATGTCAGACGCGGCCTTCGACAAGCTGATAAACCAGCTCAAGGGGCTGGAGGCCGAGCATCCCAAACTGATCACTCCAGATTCGCCCAGCCAGCGCGTCGGCGGCAGTCCTCGCGAGGGTTTCCTGACTGTCCGCCACCAGCGGGCCATGCTAAGCCTGGACAACGCCTTTTCCTACGAAGAGCTCGGTGAATTCGACCGCCGCGTGCGCGAGCTGGCGGGACGCGAGCGGGTCGAATACGTCACCGAGCACAAGTTCGACGGGCTGAGCATCGCTCTGCAATACGAGCACGGAGCGCTGGCGCGCGGCGTAACGCGCGGCGACGGCACCACCGGCGAGGACGTCACCGCCAACGTGCGCACCATCCGCTCCGTCCCACTCCGCGTGGACGCCGCTGCACTCAAAAAGATCGGCATGGGATCGGATTTTGAAGTGCGTGGCGAAATTATTATGACCCGTAGGGCTTTCGAGGAGCTGAACCGCCAGCAGGAGGAGCAGGGAGGCAGGCGCTTCGCCAACCCGCGAAACGCCGCCGCCGGGGCGGTGCGCGTGCTCGACCCTGCGATCACCGCGTCACGCCGCTTGGATTTCTGCGGCTACATGCTCGCGCCTGCTCCGCTCCGGGGCGAGCGCGTCCCGATCAAGCGCCAGTCGGATGCACTCGAGGCCATGGCCAAGCTGCAGTTCAAGGTTTCCCCGGATTGGAAACTCTGCCGCTCGCTCGAGGAGGTCCTGAAGTACTGCGACGCTTGGGAGACGAAGCGCGAAAAGCTGCCCTATGAAATTGACGGCATCGTGATCAAGGTGAACGAGGTCGCCCTCCAGGAAGAACTCGGCTTCACCGCCAAGACCCCGCGCTGGGCCATTGCCTATAAGTATCCAGCGCGACAAGAGACCACCGTCGTCCAGAACATCACCGTGCAGGTGGGCCGCACCGGCGCGCTCACGCCGGTGGCCATCCTCGAGCCGGTGCAGGTCGGCGGCGTGACGGTGAGCCGCTCGACGCTGCACAACATGGACGAGGTCGAGCGCCTCGGCGTGCACATCGGCGACACCGTGCTGATCGAGCGCGCTGGCGAAGTGATTCCGCACGTGGTCAAGGTGGTGAAGGAAGGGAAGGATCGCCGGGCGTTCCGCATCCCGAAGGAGTGTCCGGAATGCGGCAGCAAGATTCACAAAGCCGAGGACGAGGTCGCCTACCGCTGCGTGAATGCCGCCTGCCCGGCCAAGCGCAAGGAGTCGCTGCTGCACTTCGCGGGGCGCCACGCGATGA
>JACQDH010000264.1 GCA_016201215.1 Acidobacteriota bacterium
TCGTCGGCGGGATCATCCTCGGCTACGAAGTGGCGCGGGCCACACAGGGGCGCGCCCAAGGTTCGACGCCGCGCGCTGTCTTCGTGGAACGCGATGCCAGCGGCTCGATGGCTCTCCGGCGCGGGTTTGGAGTGGAGCCGGACGAGCACGTCCTGGTGGTCGAGGACGTCTGGACCACCGGGGCCTCCACGTTTGAAACCATCCGCGTCATCGAAGAGGCCGGAGGGCGCGTGGTGGCCGTCGGCGCGCTGATTGATCGCAGCGGCGGCCGGCTGGAGTTTCCCGTCCGCGCCGAGGCCCTGGTCGAACTCAAGATCGAAAGCTACGACGCCTCCGATTGCCCGTTGTGCCGCGCTGGCAGCGCGGCGGTCCGCCCTGGCAGCCGCTTCCTCCGCGTAACACCCTAGCGGAAAATCGAATTGCTCCCGGGCCGTCAGAGAATCGGGGCTCAGGGAGAAACCCAGTTCGGAATCAGTAAACGCTGAGCGTCTTATCTGAGCCTCTTGTACCGCGCGAGGAAGGCTGCGATTGCAGTATTGACGGCAATTGTCGGTAACTGGGGCAAAAGGCTAAGATGTGTTAGTCTTCTGGCAGACGGGTGAGGTACCCGCCAACGTTTTTTCTACTGCGGGAACGCGCCAAATGAGATGCAAGAAGTGCAATACACCCGTGCGAGATTCAGAGCGATTTTGCCCCTGCTGTCTTCACGACTGCGGATGCCCGAATATCCGCGCGGCCCAAAGACCAGAAGAACAGAGAGCCCTGGCGGAGAGGTGCCGACAAGCGGAGATTTCAGCGAGCCGGCGCGGCTGCGCATCTGTACTGACTCAGTTTCGCGATGCAGTACGTGCGTCAAAGGCCGTTCTTTGCCGGAACTTGAGCCAGGTGAAGGCCCTTGTCTCGAGTGACAACCAACTGTATGCTTCGTTTTATCAGTTGGTTGGCGCGGGAGCACGGCGGCCTGAAGATACCCCGGTTGAGAAGGCGAGGTTGCTTGCAGACGACCTTCTATTTCCGTACTATCGGGAGGAAATGCGCTTCGCGGCACTGTCGTTGGATGGGCTCGGAGCAACCAGCTATGGGGAATGTTCGCTCGTGTTGAAGGACGGTCCCATTCGAGAGCGGGCGACCGTCTTCGAGGAAAATTCAGTGTATTTCTGCAAGCGTCGGGATCTGGGTCTGAATCGGTCCGTGCCGCCCGGCTATCGTGCCACTTGGGACGAGCGCGATCAGCTCGCTGTGGCTAAGCTTGAGAGTGTGCTGCAGCCCGAGACGCAGCCATCCGACTTCGCCCGGATCTTGCTGAGGCCTCATGTGAAGCCCAAAGAAGATGATTTCATAGAGGTGCATATTTACGGTCCGCTGCACAGGCGCAACATTGAGCGTCTGGTCGTGCGCCGGCCGAAGAAAACCGACGGGCCGCTCCTGAAGGAGATCGCGAGAATCCTGAAAGATCCTGAGGTGGGCGGAACAGTTGAGATAAGCGAATGAAAGCACTGATTTCAGGGCAGGCTGGTGTGGCTGTGCTGTTCGACGGAGAATGTGTGTCCTCACTCCGCGTGGGCTCTCCTGTCGAAGTCCCACTGTCTGAGAGTGAGATTCTTTGTGTATTGGGCGATGCAAGCGACCTCGCCCAATTGGACGAGATCAACCGTGATGCTGCTGCCACAGAGCTTGAGCTTGCTTGGCGCAAAGACCGAAGCCTGCACCTCGCGCTAATACTGTTGGATGGCGAAGCGGATAGGGAAGCACGGCAGCTGTCCACCGAGTGCCTGCAAGAATTCATAGGGGACCCCAACGTACTGGAATTCATCTTAGATCGCTTATACTCAGCGCCATTGCCACTGAGAGCGGACCTTCTAGGCGCTTTACTCTTGGCCGAGCGAGTGCGTGCTGCGGCCGTGGTTAGCTTTCTGGAAGACTTAGGGGAACACCAGGCCGAAATTGAACGTTGCCGCGAAGCTTGGGACCTTTTGTCCGCGGACCGATTCGGTGGGCCCGAAACCAAGGCGCAGTTTGGGTACGCTCTCGCTACCGCAGGAGCATTTCGTCAGCTCGCTAAGGCGGAGCCTGAAGAGAAAAACAACGTTGTAGTACGCTACTTGACGAATCCAGAAATTCGTAGCTTTCGCGACTATCGCTCTATCGTGATGGCGTGGACCGAGCCGTTCAGAGTCGCCTCTAGAGTCCAGCGGCCCGGCCACGAGCTGGAGGATACGGAGCGGGAAAGCTTCGTAGAATATCGCGGGAAAAGAGTGGAAGGACCGAGGCGGGATTCTAGGATCCTAGAAATCGTCAATAAGCAGAAGGACGCCATCAAGAAATTACTATCGCAGGGAGACACCACGCGAGCCCTCAGATTCGTCGAAGAGTTAATCGAATATCAACGGGGCCGCAGTGAGGACGAACACCTCGCGAAGTCTCTGTGTGATCTGGCCCAGTTCGCAAAGGGGATTGGCGACAACAAGCTTCAGATGGAGTTCGCATACCGTGCTGTTGGAATAGCACCCACGGACGGGTGGTCCCAGGCACAACTAGGGGATGCGTACCTGCGTTTGGGCAAATATCGTGAGGCGTTGGAGGCCTACGAA
>JACQDH010000262.1 GCA_016201215.1 Acidobacteriota bacterium
ACGATGTGGCCCTGCTCGCGGATGGCTTTTCGGGCGTCGCTGGGCGTGTCGCCGTCGTAGGTGAAGACGCCAAAGCTGTCCTCCAGCCGCTGGCCCAGGTCGTGCAACTCGGCGAGCTGGTCTTGGGCCAGCGCCTTGGTGGGGAAGAGGTAAAGCGCGCGCGTGTCGGGGTTCTCGAGCACGGCGTTGAGGACCGGCAGGTTGTAGCAGATGGTCTTGCCCGAGGCCGTGGGCGTCACCACCACAACGTTGCGTCCCCCGCGCACCGCTTCGGCGGCCGCAGCTTGGTGTGTGTAGAGCTGCTGGACGCCCTTGGCGGCGTAGGCCGCGGCGAGTTCCGGGCGCACCCAGGCCGGCATGGGCGCCCATTGGGCCTCGCGTGCGGGAACGTGGTGGACGGCGGTCAGCACTTCGCCGGTGCGGTCGCGCGCGCTCAACTGCTCGATGATTTCGTGCACTCGCGCCAGCGAACCGACCGCTGATGAGCGGCGTACAGCCAGGGAATGGGGCATAGGGCCTCCTGCAGCTCCTTCGCCTTTTATTCGCTATGCATCAGAAACGCTACCACGCTGCGGCCGCCCGCGCAACCCCCTTTCTTTGTGTAACGTGCCTCCACAACCAGACGCCGCAGGGGCAGGCCCTGCGCGGCCGAAAAGAAAACCTTGCTCTGAGGGAAGCAAGCCCGAAGTCTGCCTGGGAGAAGCCGGGGTTCTCACTTGCGCGAGCGATAGAGGATGACGCGTACTTTCTCCAGCGTGATCAGGCCGCCGTCCACCATTTCGTCGAGCCGCGGCAAGATGCGCTCGATGCGCTCCGAGGTCTCGACCACCTCGATCACGATGGGCAGGTCCTGGGAGAGGCGCAGAATCTTGTCGGTATGGTAGATGCTTGAGGAGCCGTAACCGCCCACGCCGCGCAGCACAGTGGCGCCGGAGAAGCCCTCAACCCGCAACAGCTCCACAATCGCCTGGTGCAGGGTTTTGCCCTTCCATTTGTCGGATTCGCCGATGTGGATGCGCATCAGCGTGCGCTCGCCTTCAAATCGCTCATGTTCCATGATGCCTCCTAGAGCGCATCGCCCAACCGCATGCCGACGCGGACCAGCGACAGCCCCCCAACCACGCTCGCGAAGACATAGATCGCCGCCCGTGTCCATTCCCCGTCATCAAGCATGTGGACGGTCTCCCAACCGAAGCTCGAAAACGTAGTGAACGCACCGAAGAATCCAATCGTCATCCCAATGCGCCAGTCGGGCGAAACACCGAGACGATTGAGACTGAATTGTGCCACGGCGCCCAGCAGGAAGCATCCCACCAAGTTGACGACAAGCGTCCCGCTGGGGAACGCGGAACCGGTGCGGTACTGTACCAATCCCTGCAGCGCGTAGCGGGCCAGCGTGCCCGCCGCGCCGAAGACGATCAACAAGACCAAGCGCACAGCCGCTCCCTTTTCTGCGCACCGCCGGGTGCCCAACAAAAAACTCCTGGACACCGGGCGGCGGCCAGGAGTTATCAGCCCTTGCGGGCGGTTCAGGCGAACTCCATCGCCTTCGATTTGCTTGCCCCACTCTACCGGAAGCGCAGTGCTCGGGCAAGTGGCCGCTCCGGCGCCTATGGCGCGGTCAGTAATGGAAGCGGTAGCGCACCTCGGCAGCGAACTGTCGCGGGTTGTTGAAGTGCGTTCCCCCGAAGGTGTTGCTGCGGTCGAGCAGGTAACGGCGGTTGGTGAGGTTCAAAGCCGTAAGCTGGACGGACCACTTTTCGCCGAATGGTTTCCCGAGGGCAACGTTGACCGTGGTGTGCGCAGGCAGGTGGCCGGGGCCGTCTCCGTCGAGGAATCCCGAGCCGTAGGCAATGTTGCCGGAGGCCCAGCTCTGCCAGGGCATCTGCACCTCGAAGCCGAGGTTGAGCGTGTGGCGCTGGTCGTGATCCAGGAAGTAGTAGCCGTCCTTAGGTGGGGTGAAGTCGGTGAGCCCGCCGGTGACGCCGCCTTGTCCCTCGACGTACTGATGGGCGTAATTGACGTGCAACCGCGCGCGGCCGGCGAGTTGCGGCGAGCGCAGACTTGCTTCCCAGCCGCGAATGCGCGCGCGCTCGAGGGTCACCGGGAAAAAAATATTCGAGTTGCTCAATACGTCGTGGTCAAAGAAATGGCGCGCGCCGGTGCGGAAGTGGTCGAGGCCGAGCACCCAGCCGCGGGCGGGGATCGTGAGCCCGAATTCGTGTTGCTCGTCGCGCTCGCCATGCAGTGGCAGAAAAGCAAAACCCTGCTGGAGGGCGAAATCCAGCAGCGGCCCGGAGACGGTGGAAAGTGGCGGGGCCTGATAGTAGCGCCCGTAATATCCGCGCAGGACCCAGCCCAAGCGCGGCAGGCGGATGGCCGCCCCCACGCGCGGGCTGACTGCATTCTCGCTGAGCGCGCCGGAAAAGTGCGTCAGGCGGATGCCTGCGTTGAGCGTGAGCCAGCGCGTGAGCAGGTATTGGTCCTCGAGGAAAATGGCCTCGAGATTACCGCCGAGTTTCTGGCGTTGCGTGAGAGAGAGTCCGCTGCCGTCGGTCGCGCGCAGGCCGAATAAGGCATCGTCGTGCTGCGCGAACCCGTAGAGTCCAGCGCGCGCGTTGTGTTTGCCGGCGACCACGGCCAGCGACACCTGGCCGCCGGCGTAGTACGAAGCACGATGGTCCTGCGCGACCAGCGGGGTGTCGCTGCCGCCGCCGTCAAATGCGGCGCGGTTGAAGTGAAAGAACGGCGACACCGTCAGCAGCACGCCCGATCCGGCTGCATGCACCCAGGAAAAGTTGAGGAAGGCGTCGCGTTCGCGCTGGACATCGCGGATGCCCGCACGGTGCTGTTCCGGCGTGTTCGGAATCTGGAAGGAATCGGCGCGCGCTGAGGCGACCAGGCGGAGCTGGTCGGCGGCCGTGGCGTTGAACAGGAGCGAAGCGAAGCCGCCGAAGCCGCTGCCGAGGTCATGAATCGTCGCGGCAGTCGGTGTCTCGAGGCCGAGATCGGTGCGGTTGCCGTTGAGGCTGGCGTAATAGGCAAAGCGTCGCGTGTGGCTGCCGAAGCTGATCTGGTCGTTGGTTTCGCCAAAGCTGCCGAAGCTGGTGACGATTTCCGCCTCGCGGTTACGCTCGAACCCGGAGCGCGTGACCACGTTGAACACGCCGTAGGTCCGGTCGCCGTACTCGGCCGAATAGCCGCCGCGTTGCACCTCGATGGTCTCGATGTCCTTGGGGTCAAATGGTGGCCCGACGTTGCTCGAGATGTTGGTGTTAGGCACCGGCACGCCGTCCACCAGCCAGCTCACCTGGTGGCCGCCGCGAATGTGGAGCTGGTCGTGCACCAGGTAAGCACCGGGTACAAAATCGGTGATCATCGCCAGGCTGTTGGTGCGGCTGGCGCCCGGGGTGCGCTCGATCTGCTCGCGGTTGACCACGCTCTGCGTCTTCCACGACTCGGGGCTGGCAGGGTCGAGCGAGGCCGAGACTTCGATCTTCTCTTCCAGCGCGCCCACTTGCATGGGGAAATGAAGGATCGGCGCGCTGCCGGAAGAGACAACAATCGTCTGCTCGACCTTGCGGAACCCGGGGTGCTCGACTTTCACCGTGTATTCCCCAGCGGGAACCGCGTCGATGGAGAATTCGCCCTCCTCATTGGTCTCGGTCGTACGCGTCCAATCCGCAAGCCGCGCGCGGAGAGTGACCCGTGCGTTTTCAATCGGGCGATGTTGCGGGTCGTGGACGATTCCGCGCACCGTGACGAAGATGGTAGCGTAGCTCAAGGTCGCGCTGATCAGCAGACTGGCGGCGCAACTCAAAATTCTTCGCAGTGCCATGCGTTCCCCGAATCGATCGGATACGGAACTGCTCCCCGCAGCGCAGAATCAGCAGCAGGGAAGCTCGTGAGACAGACTTGTGTGGATTACACCTGCGCGGCTAACTTCGGCTAGATCGGGGAGGCGGGGGTTCGATTTCCGTGGCAGGCGTGGGGAAGAACAGGGCGACGCCGGGCGGCTGAAAGGCGGCCGGAGCTTCTTCTGTCGCTTCCAGGGCCGTGGGCGGGAGATACGCCTGCAGGCCGATGACGCGGTGCTCGGGCGGGTGACAGGACTGCAGCGCGTAATTCCCCAGGCCGCCGCCGGCCGAGTGGCAGTCCGGCCTGGTCGGCGCGGGGAGTTTGTGCTGGTGTGTGGCGCAGAGGGTTGCGGTGCAGCAGCCCGCCTGACTGGCCGCCAGCAGCGGAAGCGCGAGCGCCACCTGCGTTGCCGCCAGTGCCAGCAGACAAACTGTTCCGACGAATTTGCGCGAAATCTTCAATTGGAATCAGGCCCTTACCTGAGCTTCCGGCTGTATGATACCGGAAAGCGGTCGCCGGATTCGAGTTTTTTCACTTCGACAGGGCGCGCAGCTCGTCCGCAGCAGAAATCTCGCGCCCGCGGTTTTCGGCCCAAGTGACGCGGGTCTCGAGCGCGGGTGATTTCATCGCCAGGCCTGCCCGGGCTTCGGCACGTGCCGCGGCCGCATGGCCGTGTCGCAGCTCGATCCGAGCGCGATAGACACGGCTCCAGGCGCGGTTGAAATCGCTGGCCATGGGGTCGAGCGAGCCGAACGCAAGCACCTGCTCGAATTCCTTGGACGCCTGCGCATACTGCTTCATGCGGTAGCGAAGGCGTCCGAGCGCGAAGCGGAGCTGCTGCTCGTTCGACGCCAGGTTCTCCGGGTCGAGCGCAAGAGCCCTCTGGCAGATTTCCAGGGCGCGCGCAAAGTCGCCCGCAATCTCCAGCGGGCCCACCTCGACCAGCAGCTCGCGCTGGCTGCGATTGCGCCGCGCTGCTTCGGTCACACGCAGGATGCGCTGGTGCGGGTCGAGGAGGATGCGCGTGGCCGGTCGAGTCGTGGTCACCGTGAACGGAGTCACTTCGCCGCGCGTCGCCACGGAGTGGTCGATGGGGCCGCCGGGCGTCTCCAGGCGCATCTCGACGCGCACGCTGAATTCCGGCGGCACGTTGCGGACAATGATTTCGCCAGTCACCTCGCCTGGGACGGCGGACGGCGTGCGGCGAATCTGAATTTCAGGAATTTGCGTGCCGTGGATGAAATAGTCGAAGAACCAGCGCAGATCGCGCCCGGAAACCTCCTCGCAGACTCTGCGGAAATCGGCGATCGAGGCGGCGCGGCCTGCGTAGCGCCGGTAGTATTCTTGGAGGACGCGGTCCACGCGCTCGCGGTCGATCACGGTCTCGAGCGTGCGGAAGACCAGCATGCCGCGCTGGTAGAGCGTGGCGCGCATGACGTCCGCGTCCTCGATCGCGAACAGGCGCAGGCCGAGCGAGAGCGGCCGCAGCGGCTCGGGCGCGAGCGAGTCGCGCATCGCTCGCGCTACCAGCAGCCGCGCCTGCGCGGGCTCTTTCTCCTGAAGGAAGCGCCAAGCCAGGTATTCGGCCAGGCCTTCGGCCAGCCAGCCGTCTTCTTCGCGTGCCAGCGTAACTTGAATCGGAAACCACTGGTGCGCGATTTCGTGCGGCAGAAACTCCGGCGCGTGGCCGGGATAGTCGAAATGCTTCACCACGTCTTCGCTCACGATGAGAAACCCCGGCGCGGAGTATCCAATCGCCCCACGCTGCCCGGGAAAGCCGCGCACTATGGTCAGGCTGTCCTGGGCATAGGGGCCCAATTCTTTGGCGTATTCTTGCACAAGGGTGGCTGCTGACCGTGCGAGGGCGGCTTGCGGATGCCAATCTTGACCTCGAGGTGCAGGACAAATGGTGATTTCATGACTCCCGCCCGGTTCCAAGGTGCTCCGGTCCGGTCGCAACATTCGGACACAATCAGCCTCGGATCGAGGTAATCCCACAACGGACCTCGAAGAAACTATTTTGTACGTTTTCCAGCGAAACACACGCGCGGTTTCTGTTTCGTTCTGCTCGACAAGATAACCGCTGGAGACCGCATACCATTCCGCAGGCAATCGGATTGTGATGTCGTCTTGCGTGAAGCCAGAGAGGTCCACGGCGGGATACCAGCGAGATTCGTCGCGCAGCAGGATGCCGTCCTTGGAGATGTAGTCGAGCGGTCTCTCCGGCAGGGCGCCTTCGTAGGTGAATGTCAGCGTGAATGTCGGCCCATCGCTCACGCCGAGAGCGGGCGCTCCAGGTGCGGTGCTGCCCGCCGCGACTGGTTCAGCAAGGCGCACGGACAACTTTGGGGAGCCGATGCGCCCGCTGCGGTCGAAGGCGAGCTTGCGGCCCTGGGCGTCGGTTACATCCAGGATCTTCAGGTTCGGGTTGAGCTCGAACTCGATCGCGCTGAGGGTTTCCAGCGCGCGCAGCCTGAGGGTCGCACGGGCGTGCAAGAACGCCTTCTCCGGCTCAAACGAGACGTCAATCTCATAGCGCTCGACCTTCACCCGTTCGCGCGGGGCAATGGCCCGCGCGGGTGTTGGTGGCGCCTGCTCTTGCTGGATGCCCACTCTGTCGTTCTGCGCCACGAGCTGAGCGGCCGAAGATGCCGGGAAGAGGATTGCCCAAGCGACAGTAAACACGGCAGCAACTTGAGTTTGTCTGACGCGTCTCCCCGGGATGTCCTGCCGAGCACAGTGAGGCATCTCACGGAAGGGTTCCTCGCGGAGTTTACCCGGAGCGAAGCCGAAGGGCTCGGAATGACAACCGATTGCAGGGTCGCGTGTGCCTGGGGCCGCCACTTGACTTTTGTGCGCTTGGGCCGCTATACCAACAGCCATGGCGCAATCCTATCTGATTTTCGATTTCGGGGCGAACGAGGAGGCCGCACAGCAGGCACGCCACCGGCTGGAAGGCTGGAAACAGGCGTTCCGGCTCGACAAGAAGCTGCTGCTCAAGTTCGAGCGCTCCGAGGCTGAGACCACGCCCGCAAAAGCCGCCGAAGAAAAGCCCAAAGGCGAGAAGGTTAAAGGCGCCGCAGCAAAGGCCGCGACGCCAAAAGAAGAGCAAGCCAGCGACACCCAGCACATCCGGCTGATTGTGCGCCTGGATTTCTCCGACCATGAGAGGCTCTCGCACCATCGCTGGCTCGGGCGCATCCCCGCTGAAGCGCCTTTCAAGGACGCCGCCCCACAGATCA
>JACQDH010000026.1 GCA_016201215.1 Acidobacteriota bacterium
AGCGCGCGGCGGCCATGGACATCATCTCGATGGCGCAGCAGGCCAGGCCAAACCCCAGCGGCCAGATGGAGTTCTTCCGCGCCCAGTTCACGGCCTTGTCGAGCACGGTGAAGATTATGCCTTCGTCCGCCAGGAGTTTCCCTAGATCGTCCGGCCGTTCCAGTGTGACGTTTCGGCCCAGCGTCATGCTCATCGAGGCTCTCTCCCAAGTATCTTTATTTTCTCACAACCGCTCGGCGGTCACAAATCCGCACGATACAGTCTGCCAGAAGCTCCTGGCAGCCCACGGGCGTGCGGCTCAAGGATTCAGGATGATTTTGCCGAACTGCTCGCGCTTTTCGAGCAGCTCGTGGGCGTGGGCACATTGTGAAAGCGGCAGGACACGGTCGATGACCGGGCGCAGCTTGCGCTCGCCGACCAGTCTCAGCACGGTGTAGAGTTCGGCTTTGCTGCCCATGTAAGAACCCAGGATCGTGAGATTTCGGCTATAGACGAACCGCAGGTCGAGTTTGGCTTCGTAGCCGGTGGTGGCGCCGCAGGTGACCAGCCGGCCGTTGGGCGCGAGGCTGGCCACGCTCATGTCCCAGGTGGCCGCGCCGACATGCTCGAACACGACGTCCACGCCGCGGCGGTCAGTGAGGCGCTTCACTTCGGCCTGGATGTTCTGCTTGTTGTGGTTGATGGTCTCGTCGGCGCCGAGCGCGCGCGCCTTCTGGAGCTTCTCATCGCTGCCTGCCGTGGCGATCACCCGCGCGCCGACAAGCTTGGCAATCTGGATAGCGGCGCTGCCCACGCCGCTGCCCGCTCCGAGCACCAGGATCTCCTCGCCCGGCTGCAAGTGCGCGCGGGCGATGAGCATATGCCATGCAGTCAGGAAAACCAGCGGCACCGCCGCCGCCTCGTCGAAGGAGAGGTCGCCGGGAATCGGGATGCAGTTTACCTCGGGCGACTTCACATATTCGGCGCAGCCGCCGTCAACCATATAGCCGAAGTTGCTGTACTTCCGGCAGCGATTGTCCGCGCCGCCCAGGCACTGCGGGCATTGCCCGCAGGATATTCCGGGCGCCAGCACGACCTTCTGCCCGACCTTGACGCGCGTCACCAGTTCGCCGACCTTGGCGATTTCGCCGGAGATGTCGCTGCCGGGAGTGTGCGGCATGGGAAAAGTAATCCCCGGCAACCCCCGCCGCACCCAAAGGTCCAGGTGGTTGAGCGCGCAGGCCCGCACGAGCACGAGCACTTCGGTGGCGTTGATCCTTGGCTCGGGCACTTCGGTGTAGCGCAGGACTTCCGGCCCGCCATGCTCAGAGAAGACAATCGCTTTCATCAGGGACCTCCACGAATCGCTGCAGAGCGCTTACGTTAGCATCGGCTTTCGGGGCTGTCTAGCGCGCGGCCGCCCGGGTGGATTGACACCAGCCGGGGCCCGCCGTAACCTAGTTGCAACAGGAGCTAGGCGTGGACATCTTCGAAGAAATCGTTCGCCTTCGCCGGGAGGGCCAGCGCGCCGCGTTGGCCACCATTGTCCACACGAACGGTTCGATCCCCAGCTACGAGAGCTCGCGGATGCTGGTGCGCGAGGACGGCTCGATTGCCGGCACGGTCGGCGGAGGCTGCGTCGAGGCTGAGGTCTGGGCCGCGGCCAAGGAAGTGATTCGTGCCGAGGCGCCGCGGAAGATGACCTTTAATCTGAACAGTGAGGCCAGCTACGATAACGGCTTGATCTGCGGCGGAACGCTGGAGATTTTCGTGGAGCCCATCCTGCCCCAGCCGATACTGTACATCTTCGGGGGCGGCCACGTCTCGATAGCACTGGCGCGAGCAGCACACACGACCGGCTTCGCCATCGGCGTGATAGACGACCGCGAATCGTTTGCGAACGCCGAGCGGTTCCCCATGGCGCGCGAGATCCATACGAGTTACGAAGGGGCCTTTGCGAAGCTCAAACCCGACAAGTCGAGCTACCTGGTCATCGTCACCCGCGGGCACAGGGACGACATGCGCGTGCTGGGTTGGGCCGTGGGTACCTCAGCGCGGTACATCGGCATGATCGGCAGCAAGCGCAAGGTGCTCTCGGTCTATAAAGCGCTCGAAAAAGAGGGCATCCCTGTGGAGAAGTTCGAGCGGGTACATGCGCCGATGGGGCTGGATATCGGCGCACTCACGCCGGAAGAGATCGCCATTAGCATCACCGCCGAGTTGATCGGCATACGTCGCAACGCCACCGGCCTGGCGCACAAGGCCATTCAGGTTCCGAAAGCTAGCCCGACATCGGCCGACTGATTGTTCCCATGCTTGCCGCCGTCATCCTCGCCGCCGGCGAATCGAGGCGCATGGGCTCGCCCAAGGCGCTGGTTGACTACCAGGGCCGGCCATTCCTCGAACATCTGCTTGAAGTCACGCGCCACCCAAAGATCGGCCTGACCCGCGTGGTGCTTGGAGCCAACGCCGAGGAGATCGCCACCGCACTCAAGCTCGATCCCGCCACCGTCGTGATCAACCCGCAATGGGAACAGGGCCAGCTCTCGTCGATTCAGGCGGCCCTGCACAGCCTTCCGGTTGGGATTACCGACGGCATCCTGCTCTGCCTGGTGGATCATCCGCTCATCACCGCTGCTCTGGTCAGCGAGTTAGTCGAGAAGTTTTATTCCGCGGGCAAGCTGATCGTCCTGCCGACCTACAAGGGCAAGCGCGGTCACCCGGTCATCTTTTCGAGCAGGCTGTACGACGAGTTGCTGGCTGCGCCGCTTGCTACCGGCGCGCGCGCGGTGGTCTGGGCGCACACGGCCGACGTGCTAGAGGTCCCCACGGTTGAGGAAGGCGTCGTGCTCAATCTCAACGACCCCGAAGCACTTCTGCGCGCCCTCGGCACCCTTTAGGACCGCAGCATGTCACCACGCCCCAACACACCAGACAGATTGGCGGGCTGAAGCCCGCCACTACAGACCCCCGAAACCTGCTTGGTGGTGGCGTGCGCCTTGTGCCTGTCATGCTGAGCGAAGCGAAGCGTCTCTCTGGAGGGATTCCTCGTGAAGTTCATCCTGAGCGCGGCGAAGAGCTCGGGATGACACACCGCTGAAATTGCGGGCGAAGGGGCAGCTAGGAAAGCGCGACGAGGACGGCTTCGAGGGCGTCGCAGGCGAGTTGGCTACCATGAAAAGTCGCCGGCGGTAGCCCGCCGAGTGCATCCGAAATCTGCGCTGGCGTGATGGTGCGGATTTCGTCAAGCATCTTGCCGCGGATCAGTTCGGTGAGCAGCGAGCTACAGGCAATCGAGGTGACGCAGCCGCGCGTCTTGAAACGCGCGTCGGCGATGCAACCGTCTTCAACGCGCACGGCCAGCCGCAGGATGTCACCGCAGACCGGGTTGCTGACCTCGACGGTCGCAGTGGCGTCCGGTAAATCGCCTGCGTTGCGCGGGTTCTTGAAATGGTCCAGCACCGCCGGGCTGTACATGCCAAGCAGTATCCCCGCGTCTCCTCTGCGGCGCAACGGCCATGGCCCTCCCCAACGGCACCATGGCCGCCGCGCGCGACACATCCCGCCGAGCGCCGCTTCGCACGACCGAAACCCTGCGTGCTCTATGCGCGAAACCCTAGGCGGGCTTCAGCCCGCCGCGAGGCAAGTCCGCGGGTCAGTGGCCATGGACTCTCTCCTTGTCCTGTTGGTGCTGGTTTGTGTGGCCTCAGCATCCCCGCTAGAATGAAACTCCTCGTGGCTCAGACTGTCCCAATGGCCGGCAGAGCGTTGTATCGCTGGGGCCGAACGTGACTTCGACAAGGGTCCCCGACTCTCAGCACTCAGGCGCGGCTCCGGGGCGTACATGATCACCGTGGTTGCGGCACTGATTGAGCAGGACGGGCGGCTGCTGGTCTGCCAACGCCGGCGAAAGGACTCGTTCGGGCTCAAATGGGAATTCCCTGGCGGCAAAGTAAAACCAGGGGAAACCGAAGCCGAGGCCCTGGCGCGGGAACTCGCCGAAGAGCTGGGGGTCCGCGCCACCATTGGCCGCGAGCTCTATCGCACGCGATACCGCTATGCCGAGCAGGTGGCCGAGCTGGAGCTGGTTTTCTATTCCGCTGCGTTTGACGGGCAGGTACCGCGCAACCTTGCGTTCGAGCGGATCCAGTGGGCGGAGCCCGCCGCGCTGCCGCAGCTCGATTTCCTGCCGGCCGACCGCGAGCTGGTGTTTCGGGTGGCCAGCGGTGCCCTGCGCATGGCGTGACCCGAGGCGGCGATCAGGTGGGCGTTAACTCTACGGAATCAGAAAGAAACGGGTGCGTGACTCTTGATACACAGTTGCACCAGCTTTGTGCTATATTTTGAAGCTTAGTTTCCCCCTTGTCAGCGCTCAGTGAGGAGATAGATCGCATGGCAACGAAGGGCAGTCCCCGGGCCTTGGCCGAGCCCGAGGTCGAGAAGAGTGCGTATTCGCGCGAGCTTCTCTTGGGTCTTTATCGCATGCTGGTGAAGTGCCGCCTGTGCGACGAGAAGGCCCGTATCCTGTTTCGCCAGAGCAAATTTGCCGGCAACTTCTACTCCGGCGTGGGGCATGAAGCCACCGAGGTCGGCGCGGCCTACAGCTTGCGCGAGGACGACTGGATTGCCCCGTCGCACCGCGACTGGACCTCCAACATCATCAAGGGCGTGCCGCTGAAGTTCTGCTTCGCGCAGCTCTTCGCCAAGGCCACCAGCCCCGACCGCGGCCGCTCCTCCCCGGCCCACATGGGCTATCCCCCGCTCAACATCATCACCCCGGCCAGCAGCATCGCCGGGCAACTGAACGTGGGCACGGGCGTGGCCCTGGGCTTGAAGAAGCTCGGCCGGGACAGCGTGGTGGTCTCGTTTTTCGGCGACGGTGCGACCAGCATCGGCGGCTTCCACGAGGCGCTGAATTTCGCCGGCGTCCACCGGCTACCCATCCTCTACGTCTGCAAGAACAACCTCTGGGCTGAATCGGTGCCGCTGCGGCTGCAAACCGCGCTCAAGGACCTCTCCGATCGCGCCAAGGCTTACGGCTTCCCCGGGCTGACGGTGGATGGCAACGACGTTCTCGCCGTCTATGAAGCGGCCTCGAAAGCCATCGTGCGCGCCCGCTCCGGCGAGGGGCCGACGCTGATCGAATGCAAGACCTATCGCTGGTACGGCCATTCGGAGATTGACCCGGCCAAATACCGCAGCAAGGAAGAGGTCGAAGCCTGGAAGAAGAAAGATCCCATCCCGCGTTTTGAGAAGTACCTGATCGACAGAAAGGTCCTTGGCGAAGAGGTGAAGGCCGAAATCGCCGCGCAGATCACCGCGGAAATCAACGAAGCGGTCGAATTTGCCGACCAGAGCCCCTACCCCGAGCCGGCAGAAGCCACGGACTTTGTCTGGTCCTAGAGGAGAGTGAGCCCGCGCATGGCACGCACACTCGCATTTATTGAGGCCATCACCGAAGCCCTGCACCAGGAGATGGAGCGCGACGATCGCGTCTTCGTGCTCGGAGAGGACATCGGCCTGTCGGGCGGCGTCTTCAAGGCCACCTCCGGCCTGCTCGAAAAATTCGGCGAGGATCGCGTGCTCGATACGCCGCTGGCCGAAGGCATCATTATTGCGGCGTCGATCGGCTCGTCCCTGGTCGGCCTGCGCCCCGTGCCGGAAATCCAGTTCACCGATTTCATCACTGTGGGCATGGACCAGCTCGTTCAGCAGGCTGCGAAAATCCGCTACCGCAGCGCCGGCGGGTTCAGTTGCCCGATCACTGTGCGCATCTGCTGCGGCGGCGGCGTGGGCGGCGGGCTCTACCACTCGCAGGAAAACGCTGCGTGGTTTGTCCACGAACCGGGGTTAAAGGTGGTGATGCCCTCGACGGCCTACGACGCCAAGGGCCTGCTGCTGGCTGCCATTCGCGACCCCGATCCGGTGCTCTTCTTCGAGCACAAGAAGCTCTACCGCACGATCAAAAGCGAGGTGCCCGAGGGCGACTACACTGTCCCGATCGGCCCGGCGGCCATCCGCCGCGAGGGCACGGACCTAACCGTGCTCACCTATGGCTCTATGACCCACGTGACGCTCGAGGCGGCGGAGGTCATGTCCAAGCGCGGGGTCGAAGCGGAGGTCGTCGAGGTCCGCACGCTGGCGCCGCTCGACAAAGCCACCATCCTCGCCTCGGTCAAGAAGACCAGCAAGTGCATGATCATCCACGAAGACAAGCGCACCATGGGCATCGGGGCCGAGCTGGCCGCGATCGTGAGTGAGGAGGCCTTCGACCATCTCGACGGGCCGGTGGTGCGCGTCACCGGCCCGGACATTCCGGCCATCCCGTTCAGCCCGCCACTCGAGAAGTTCTTCATGGTGAACCCGGAGAAAGTTGTGGCGGCGATGGAGCACCTGGCCGCGTACTAAGGCCTGCTGTGCTTCCCACGCGGGAGGCAGCAAGCAGCGGCCCTACAAGTTTTCCGCTTATTTCGAGCACCAGCTAGGTTAGCGAGCGGCCGCCGTCCACGACGAAGACCTGGCCGGTGATGAACTCCGACTGCGCAAGAAACGCCACCGTCCCGGCGATATCCTCCGGCTTGCCTGTCTTGCGCAGCGGCGCGCGACGGATGAAGTCTTCCGCCACCTCGGGGGGATCTCCGGGAAAGCTGATCGTGCCCGGGGCCACGCTGTTGACCGTAATTTCCGGCGCGAGTGCCCGAGCCAGGCAGCGCGTGAGCATGATGGAGCCCGCCTTGGACACGCAATAGTGCGTGTAGCTGGGCCAGGCCAGCAGGCCGCCCAGGGAAGACAGGTTGATGATCGCGCCGCGGCCCGAACGCCGGAGCAACGGCGCGGCCGCCTGCGCGCACAGGAACTGCGACTTCAGGTTCGCATCCAGGATCGTATCCCACTGTTCTTCGGTTAACTTCTCGAACGGTACAGAGAAAAACATGCCCGCATTGTTCACCAGGATGTCGAGCCGGCCGAACTCGCGCTCGACCGCAGCAAACATCCGCGCGACTTCCTCGCGGCGCGAGACATCCGCCTGCCAGGCCATGGCGCGCCGCTCCATCCCCGCGATTTGCGCCGCGACCTTCTCCGCTTCGGCCTTGGAATTGCGGTAGTTCACCACGATGGCGGCCCCCTCGGCCGCCAGCTTCAGCGCGATGCTGCGCCCGATGCGCCGAGCTGCGCCGGTCACCAGCGCTACGCGTCCTTCAAACGGCAATTCCGCCACGACCGCCCTCCCACACAGTTCTGGACGGCCAACATACTACCCCGGCCGCTCCAGACAATCGAGCCTTTGACGCCGTCGCAGCCGCTGCCTACAATCAACGGTTCGCGCGGGCGCTCCCTCGGAGGCGTGATGAAACTCGATTTGCTGGCCATTGCGGCGCATCCCGACGACGTCGAGCTGACTTGTGGTGGGACCCTGATCAAGATGGTCGAGAGCGGCTATAAAGTCGGCATCCTGGACCTGACCGCTGGCGAAATGGGCACGCGCGGCTCGCCCCAAGTCCGCCGGCGCGAAGCGGCGGCCGCCGCGCGCATTCTTGGAGTGCACCGCCGCGACAACCTCGGCCTGCCCGATGCGCGCCTGGAGCTGAATGAGAAAAGCAAGCTTGCCGTCGCACGAAAGATCCGGGCCCTGCGGCCTCATACCGTGATCCTGCCCTATTGGGAAGGCCGCCACCCCGACCATTACAACGCCGCGAAGATTGCCTACGAGGGCTGCTTCTTGGCTGGCCTCAAGCGCCTGGCTCTCGGCGGCGAACCTTTTCGGCCGTTCAAGGTGCTTTATTCGACCGTCTATAACTTCTCCGTGCGCCCGACCTTCGTTGTGGACATCACCAGGCAATTCGAGCGCCGCCGGCGCGCCATCCTGGCCTACGTCTCGCAGTTCAAGCCACCCAAGGGCGCGCCCCGATCAAAGGTCCACCTGCCGCTCGACCGACTTGAGCAGGAGGTTGACCTAATCGCCCGGTACTACGGGCACATGATCGGAGTGGAGTACGCTGAGCCGTTTCTGGGACGCGAAATGATGCAGGTAGAGGACGTGGTAACTCTTCCCGTTCGTTCGCTTTAGAAGCAGATCCCAGGATTCGGGGGATGCAAGGGATTGCGAGCTAGAGCTCCTCGGACTCCTGAGCCAGGGAGAAACCCGGCAAGGTTTGCGCGTCGCCTCTGCGCTCCACCTTGACCCGGACAATGGGCTCGGTTTCCGCGCCGGCCTTACGCAGGGTGGCAAAGGTGGCCAGCGCCTCGGTGTAGAGCTTGGTAACCAGGTAGGTCTCTCCCGTTTCATTCTTGGTCCACTGCTGGCCTATCTGGACACGCCGGACGGGCATCTTACCCCCAGGTTTCAGACTGTAGAGCGAAGCCGTGGGCGTGTCAATCGCCCGCCCGGACAGCTTGTCAACGGGAGCTCAACACCGTGGCCAGGCGGGCAGGTCTGAGGAAACCTATTGGCAAGTCCTCACATCTCAAGGTCTGGGGCCGGATGGGCTGGCCCCGCCGGGTGTATAATTTGAATGACGGCGGTTTGGAGGTGCGGCGTATGAAACGGCTGCTCGAGCAGTTCGCGGCTGGAGTTCTCACGGTCCTGCTGGCATTCGCGCCCGCGTTTGCCGCCCCGCAGGACCCCCAGGAGAAAGACAAGCCCAAGGACTCCAAGTCCGACGTGGAGCAGATCGGCAACCGCAACGTCGGCAAGGGAATCAATTTCTACTCGCTCGAGAAAGAGATTGCCATCGGCAAGCAATTGGCGCAGGAAGTGGAGCGCTCGGCCAAGCTGGTGGACGATCCGGTCGTGGTGGAGTTTGTCAACCGCGTTGGGCAGAACTTGGTGCGCAACTCCGACGCCCGTGTTCCCTTCACCATCAAGGTGATTGATTCCGATGAGATCAACGCGTTTGCGCTGCCGGGAGGATTTTTCTTCGTGAACACCGGCCTGGTCCTGCGCGCCGACGAAGAGGCCGAGTTGGCCGGGGTGATGGCGCACGAGATCGCCCACGTCACGGCGCGGCACGGTACCAAAAACGCCACCAAAGGCGAACTGACGCAGCTCGCCATGATCCCGTTGATCCTGCTGGGGCCGGGGGGCTGGGCCGGCTATGGAATCTATCAGGGCCTGAACTTCTTCATCCCGCTGGGCTATCTGAAGTTCTCGCGTGACGCCGAGCGCGAAGCCGACTTCCTGGGCCTGCAGTACATGTACAAGGCGGGCTACGACCCGAACGCCTACGTGACCTTCTTTGAGAAGGTGAAGGCCGAGGAGCGCCGCCGACCCGGCAGTGTCCCGAAGGTTTTCTCGACGCACCCGCCGACCCCCGAGCGCATTCAGAACACGCAAAAGGAAATCGCCTCCATCCTGCCGACGCGCGACCAGTATATCGTCTCGACCTCTGAGTTCGACCTGGTGAAGGCGCGCCTGCGTGGCCTGCAATCCGGCCGCAAGGCTCAGGATCAGGACGCCGACAAGCCCACGCTCCGCAAGCGCACCGAGCAGGATAAGGACAAGGCGGGCAAGGGGCAGCAGAAGGGCGACGACAAGGACGACGACCGGCCGACGCTCAAGCGCCGTCCATAACGGCTTCTAGAAAACAGAAAGGGGCGGCCCACCCGGGCCGCCCCTTTCTGTTTGAACCCTTCGCTTAACGCTCGCTCGGCTGGTGCACAACCCCCATGCGCTTAAGTTCTTCCCCGTAGTATTTCCGGTAGAGGATGTCCCACTCCTCGCTGCCCTCGAGGATCTCTTTTTTCTGCGAGCCGATCTTGCGGCGCACCTCAGCATCCACCTGTTCTTCTTCCTTTAGCGCGGCCTGCAAAATCTGCACGATTTGCTGCCGGATGGTGTCGCGGTCCTCGATGAATTCGACCTCTTCGCTGGCCACCAGCACATCAGTAACGGCGTGGGAGAGGCGGACGATTTTTTCGCGGCTGAGTCGCATGGGTTAGCGCAGGATCAGCTTCCTCTCCCGGGCGAGCTGTGCCTTCACTTTCTTGTACATCTCCTGATAGGAAGCCCCTGTCCGGCGCATTTCGTCGGCGTGCTGGCTCAGGATCTCGCGCACTTCCTCGCTCAGGCGGTCCTCGATGGTCAACTCTTCCATCATGGCCAGACGGATGCGCTGCGTCAGCGCGTCGGGCGCCTTGGCTTCGATCATCTCGGCGGCAAGCAATCGCTTGACGATCTCCCTCGCCATGTACCCCACGTAATCCCGTGCCAGCAGCATGCTCGGCCCGCTCCCTGCTGAAGAGAGAAACAACTCAGTCTACTGTCTGGCTCCGAGAAGTGTCAAGGAAACGACGCTTGAGCGACAGAAATGCACGCGTGATTGGCGAGGGATTGGCCATACGCCCGGAGTGTGGTATACAAGCACCCAGACGTCGCTAAGAACCCTCCCGGGTGACTTGAAGGCATGATGTTCTGGCTGAGACATCTCCGCTGTCCCAGATGCGGAGCGTTTGCGAGCGAGGCGCCTTGCGAGTTCTGTGGAGAGGACTTGGCGATGCGGCGCGGTTTGGCCAAGATCCTGGGCCAGTTCGCCGCTCCCATCAGGGTTGTGTACACTCTTGCGGTGACCGGATTCCTACCCTGGAGGGCTGGCGTGCACATCCGAGAAGCGAGAAAGGGGGTATTTTCGGGCCCTGTTCGGACGTTCTTCTCGACGGCCAGCCTTTATGTGGCCGCCATCTTTACAGCGGCGCCGGAGATCATCGGGGAGTGGTGGGGGACGATCACAAGTAAAGTATTCAATATATATCATACTAGTGATATCGGCTTCCTACATGATAGTCCTCGTGCACGCTTTTCTGAGATTCCTGGGCTCACGCAACAAATTTTCTGCCACGGTGAGAGGCGCGGCTTATCCTCTCTCTGTTTGGCTTCTTGCCAGCGCTGTCTTTGTCTGGTTACATCTGGGAGTTTCGTACGCAATGGTCAAGTATCCGCTTGGCCTGTACCAGCCGAGACGGTGGGAGATGTTCGTCGAGGCTGTCGCCTTCATATGGGTGTCGACCGGCCACGTCATTGTTCAGTCCAGAGTGCACTCGATGGCGTGGTACAGGGTCCTTGCCGCGCTTTCGCTCGCCCTCCCCGGGGGCTATGGGTGGGTCTTGTTCCTCCAAAGCCTGGGGCCTCTGCTATGAATGTACTGCTACGCACCTCGACGCTGCGTTGACGCCTCGCGCCGCTTCTTGTACGATGGGTTGCGGGGCGGTTAGCTCAGCGGTTAGAGCATCCGGTTTACACCCGGAAGGTCGTCCGTTCGAATCGGACACTGCCCACCAGCCACACAAGATATGCGGGGCCGTAGTTCAGTTGGTTAGAACGCCTGCCTGTCACGCAGGAGGTCGCGAGTTCGAGTCTCGTCGGCCCCGCCATCGTTCCCCGCGTGGTCAGCTGAGACTTACTTCCAGATAGGCCACAGACGCCTTGGACGGCGCCAACTATTTTGGATAGAATGCGTTTCTGGTCCCCCAAAGTAAGCTGCGGAAGCGAGGAGACGCGCAATGGCACTCATCCAATTCACCAAGAACCACTCGGACCATTCCACCGATAAGGGGTACCAGTTTGAATTCTTCTGCGACCGGTGTGGAAACGGTTTCATGAGCGAATTCAAACCCTCGGTGGCGGGCTTCGCGGCCAGTGCGTTGCGCGCCGCGGGCGGGCTCTTCGGAGGCGTGCTGGGGCAGGCCGGATCCAGCGCCTACGAGATCGAACGCGCGGTGCAGGGGCCGGGCCACGACAAGGCGTTCCGCGAAGCCGTTGAAGAGGCGAAACCCAACTTTCGCCAGTGCCCGAAGTGCGCGAGATGGGTTTGCCAGAGCACCTGCTGGAACCAGAAGCGGTCTCTCTGCTATGAATGCGCGCCGGACATCGAAACCGAGTTGGCGGCCGCCCAGGTGCAAACCACCGTCGATCAAATCAAGCAGAAGCTGCAGCAGCAGGACCTGACCAAAGACCTGGATCTCACCTCGGAGGCTGCGGCCCGCTGCCCGAGTTGCGGCGCGCTCACGCAGGGCGCCAAGTTCTGTCCGGAATGTGGCAAACCGCTCCGGCCCAAGGACGAATGCCCGCGCTGCGGCACGAAGACGGAAGCCGGAAGCAAGTTCTGTCCGGAGTGCGGCAATAAGATGGCTTAGGCCGGATGTCGTCCTACTCAGGAAGGTTTCAATATCTGGACGCGAACGGCGGCGTGTTGCAGGACGGCGCCTGCCAGTTGAGCTTCGACTCCGAGAATCTCACCCTCGTGCCCGGCGCAGCGGCGCCGCTCGCGTTTGACCTGGGGGACATTGACGCGTTCCTTCCGGCAGACTATGAGGTCGATCTGGCGCTCTACACCGGCCGGACAATTCATCTCCGCCAGTTCGGCAAAACCTTCCAGAACCTTTGCCACGATCTTCTGGAAGCCTATCGCGACCGCCTGATTCGGTGCCTGCTACTCGAGGATTTGGAAGAAGTGACGCGCTTTACCGGCGCCGTGCGGCTTGCATCGTCTGCCGGGACGATCGCGGGGCCCGCTGAAATCCGCGTGTACAAGAGCAATCTTGCGGTGCTGCCCACGGCGGCGACTGCTTTCCAGTGGCGTCTGGCGGAGATCGATGCCCTGCAATTTGATTCCTCGACCTACACGGTCACGCTGCAGTCTTCCGACGCGCGCCTAGAGATCACCAAGCTCGCCAAACGAACCGAGGAATTCGCCAACCTGCTGCGCGATTCGCTGACCGCACTTAACGCACAGAGCGTCCAGGCCGTGCACAGCATCTTCCCTTTTCTCAATCCCGACCAGTTGCAGCGCGCCGCGCAGTTGATGAAGGAGGGTCGCGGGGCGCCGCTCGCAAAGCTGAAGGCGATTCATCCGCGGACGGAGGCGGCGCTGCTGGTCAACGGCGTGGGCGCCGGCTTGAAGCCATATTTTGACAGCTTGCTTGGCCGCGTCGCTGCGGGAGGGCTATACGCTGGTTTCAAATTTATTCGCGAGGAGGAAGAAGCCGCAGATCGCTCCGCCGAGGCCGGCGACGAAACGGCAGACCGGGAGTCAGGCGAGATTGCCGCTCCCGAGATTGCGAAAGCAGTGAGCGGGCCCGCAGGCCCGCAGAAAGCCGACCAGGCAAAGGAAGGCGCAGAACCGATTCTGTTCTGGTTCTTTTTTCCGCTGGCGGCGAAGGCCAGGGCTGGCGTGCCTTCGAACGTGGTCGCTTGGGAGGCTACGTCGCGATCAGGACGGGCCACGTACTTTTTCCGGCTCGTGGCGCCGGAGCAAGCGGGGGGACTCCGTGAGGTGGCCAAGGCACCGGGCGTGGTTGAGGCAGCGATCCGGCAGTTGAACCGCGCACTCGTGCTGCTGAACTTCCGCCGAGAGCCGATCTATCTGCCCGACGATTCGCTGGAACTTCAGCCCAAGTACCGAAAGCACGCGATCGCCTGCCGGAAAATTGCGGAACTCCGCCACCTGCGCGCCTCATTTCTCGGCCGCGCCATCCACACGTCACCCGAGCAGTGGGAGAAGCAGGTGGAAGAAATCCTAGAAAAGGCCGGCGCCTAGTTCGTCCCTGCTAAGCGAGAACGGCGACACTTCGCGCCCTTCCCTTCCCCCGCGCAAGATACGGCAAGTTCCCTGCGGCTTGTTTCGGGGTAAATCCGTCCCTCGGCTCACGCCGGGGCGTGACGCGGGTGGGCACCTAAGGTTAGATGGCTTGCAAGACAGCCGCGCCCTGAATGGCATCGTGTTTGAGCGCGTCAAGCGCCGCGTTGGCCTCGCGCAAGGGGAAGATCTGCACTTGAGGGCGGATCGGTATCTCTGCTGCCGTGCGAAGGAAGTCCTCTCCGTCCTTCCGTGTGTTGTTAGCGACGCTGCGGATCACCCGCTCGTCGTAAACGAGGCGATAGTCGAGAGCGGGGATGACGCTCATGTGGATCCCGCCGAGGACCACCACTCCCCCTTTTTTCAGAGCGTTGAGTGCAGCAGGCACCAATTCACCTGCCGGTGCGAAAATAATCGCCGCGTCAAGTTTGTCGGGAGGCTCCTGCGTCGCAGGGCCGGCCCAGGCCGCGCCCAAATCCCGCGCGAGCTGCTGATGCCGGGGGTCGCGCGTCAGCGCAAAGACATTAACACCCCAGTGGCGAGCCACCTGGATCGCAACGTGCGCCGCCGCGCCGAAACCGTACAGGCCGAGCGTTCCGCCCGCCTGTATCCCAGATATTCGCAAGCAGCGGAAGCCGATGATTCCCGCGCAAAGCAAGGGCGCCGCCTGAAGATCGCCGAAGTCCTCAGGGAGCGGATAGAGGAAGGCTTCCGACGCGAGAATATACTCAGCGTACCCGCCGTCAACCGTGTATCCGGTAAACTCGGCAGCATCGCAGAGATTCTCTCTCCCCGAGCGGCAAAACTCGCAGGTGCCGCACGTGCGATGCAGCCAGGCCACGCCCACGCGCGCGCCGACACGAAAACGCGCAGCGGATGGACCCACCTGTTCGATCGTGCCGACCACCTGGTGTCCCGGGATGACCGGCGACTTCCGCGGAGGCAACTCGCCCTCGACCACATGCAAGTCCGTGCGGCACACGCCGCAGGCATGCACGCGGACTAGAACCTGGTCGCCGCTAGACGCTGGAACGGGAACCTCGGCGAATTCCAGGGGATGCTTTTCTACCGCATCGGGTGATCGCAGCAGGCAAGCCTTCACAGTTCGTTCCTAACGGGACAGAAAGAACCTTTTCTAGATGACAGCCCGCCGGTCAAGACGGCGGAGGCCGGCCGCGCGGGCGGCATCGATCGCTTGTGCAAATTCGTTGCCAGTAATGCGCCGGTCGATTTCAGAGTAAGACTTCGAGCCGACCTTGCCTGCGGGCCGGTATTGAGCCATGAGATTCACGTAGGTGTCGCGCCCCAACTCACGGGCGATCCAGTCAAGAATTTCCCGAGTCCCGGCAATTTCCCCGGGCATCACCAGATGGCGCAGAAGAACGCCCCGTAGGGCCAATCCGTCCTCATCCAGCACCAACGGACCTACCTGGCGATGCATCTCCCGGATGGCGCGGCGGGCGGCCTCGGGGTAATCGGGTGCTTTCAAATAGCGGCGGGCCATTTCCGCATCCCAGAACTTGAAATCGGGCATATAAATGTCCACGACGCCATCCATCAACTGGATAGAGTCGAGCGAATCATACGCACCAGTGTTGTACACCAGCGGCAAACGGAGGCCGCGCTCAACGGCCAGGACAACCGCTTCCAGGATCTGCGGAACCACATGCTCGGGCGTGACGAAATTGATGTTGTGGCAGCTCTGCTCCTGCAGGTCGAGCATCATCGCCGCCAGCTCTTCCGGCGGAACGCCACAGCCTTCGCCAAGCCAACTGATCTCGTAGTTCTGACAGAAAACGCACCGCAGGTTGCACCAACTGAAGAAAATGGTCCCCGAGCCGCACGTGCCGCGGAGGCAGTCCTCTTCGCCGAAGTGTGCGCACCAACTGCTCACGTGAGCGTAGCGTCCCGTCTTGCACACGGCAAACCGGTCCTCGAGGCGGTTGACGTGGCAATTGCGGGGACACAGCGTGCAGTCTGCAAGTTTTTCAAGGGCCTGCTCGCTGCGATGCCGCAACTCCCCAGATTCATACAGGCGCAAGTAGGCAGGCTCAAACCCAGCGCGATGCACGGTAAAGGATCCAGCCGGCATTCCGGCCCCTTCCCCGCCAGGGACAATTTCCACTATATAAGGATACCGCGGACCGATGGCGCGAGAAATAGCGTCGAACTAACGGCGGCGAAGTTGGAAAATCTGCTTCCGGGCCCCGAGAAACTGGTAATCTGACCCCGTTGAACCATCGCGCACCGATCGGTGTCCCCGTCAACCGGCCACCACAAGGGCGAGTGGATTGCCTGCTGCCAGGGCAGCTTCGACAGACCGCTGGGGCTTTCGCGCAAGATGCCCTTGCCCCTGGTCGAACTCGGGATTAGGATTCGACCAGGAAGCTGGCCATGAGCGACAAGGAATCCGAGAATCCACTTCCTGTTGACCGCCGCGACTTTCTGAAGCTCGGTGGCGCCGCTACGGCGGGCTACCTGGCCCACGGTCTGATGGCTCGATCCGCTCACGCATTTCCGCCGTTGCCTTCGAATCCCGCCACGCCCGCCACGATGTCCACACGCAACCTCGGCCGCACCGGCTACCGCGCGGGTATCTTCAGCCTGGGTGGCCAGGCCACCATCGAGCAGCCAAACAACGAGGCTGCTGCTGTACCCATCGTGGAGCGCGCCCTGGATCTGGGGATCAACTATATTGACACCGCGGCCGCCTACGGCGGCTCGGGGCGTTGGAGCCAGCGCTACATCGGTCAGGTCATGAAGCGCCGCCGCTCGGAGACGTTCCTCGCTTCGAAGACGCATGACCGCAGCCGCGACGGTTCGCTGCGTCTGCTCGCCGAGTCGCTCCGCCTGCTCCAGACCGACCACTTAGACCTCTGGCAGATTCACAATCTCACTCACATGGACCAGATTGAGCAAATCTTTGCTCCCCACGGCGCGGTGCAGGCCTTGCAAGAGGCGCGCGAGCAGAAGATGGTGCGCTACCTCGGCGTGACCGGCCACGCCGATCCCGACGTGCTCATCGAGGCCGTTCGCCGCTTTCCATTCGATACCGTCCTGCTAGCCTTGAACGCGGCGGACAAACACCACCGCAGTTTCATCGAACGCCTGCTCCCCATGGCCGTGGAAAAACAGATGGGCATCATCGGGATGAAGGTGCCAGCCCGCGGCCGAATCCTTTCCACCTGGAAGCCGGCCGGCAAGCAGCAGTCATGGGAAGGCGGAACCCAGTCCGGCGCGCTCACGATGCGCGAGGCGCTCTACTACGTCCTTTCCCTCCCGGTCAGCACCGTCATCATCGGCTGCGACACGGTCGCGCAGCTCGAAGAGAACGTGCAGCTCGCGCGCAGCTTTACGCTGCTCAGCGACGAGCAAATGACCGCGCTCGTGGACCGGACAAAACCCATCGCTCGCCAGGCCCTCTTCTTCCGCACCTGGGCGTAGTCGCTGGCCCAATCCCGGTCCGGCGTGGGACCTTGCCGAGCAAGCCCGCGCGGACGCCCCGTTGTCAGAGCAAGCAACACCGCTGCACTTCTCCCTTGCCCCGGCTTGCAGCATCGGCCTAGAGTCTGTAGACACGCATCTAGCGACCCAGTTCACGCTTTCGACTGAATCAGGGAGGTCTTATGGAGAGTGAGGAGCAAGCACAGCCAAACACTCCGGGCGAGTCTGCGCTATCCCGGCCGACAACCGCGTTCCTCCCGGTGAGCCCGACCGACCTCGGCCGGGCGACGCGCACAACCGTACGCGGCACAGCCTGCATAGGTCCAAACCTGCAGGTGAAGGGTGAAATCTCCGGAAACGAAGACCTCCACATCGAGGGCAAAGTCGAAGGGCCGATCTCGCTTGGAGGGCACAAGGTGACCGTAGCACGCGGCGCTCAGGTCACCTCCGAAGTCATTGCGCGTGAAGTCGTCGTCTATGGCACGGTCAACGGCGATCTTCGGGCGCGCGACCGCATCGAGATCAAGAAGGACGGCTACGTGACCGGGGACCTGGTCACTGCGCGGATCCTGGTCGAGGACGGCGCCTTTGTGAAGGGCAAGATCGAAATCGACCGCAGCAACACGCAGGTCGGCGCCGACCTGGATAGTCTTCTGTCTCGGGCCACACCAAGTGCGAGTGAAGTCGACTAGTCAGTCGGCCTTCTCCTCGCGAGGCTGACCCTCGTCTGATGACCGATGTACCGAATACGTGCAAGCTTGTCCTCCCAGACTGCCTTCGCTGATACGCTAAGTCCTTATCCTTCCAGGCATTTGAACCTTGCTTCACCCGCCAAACCTGAAGATCTTGGGCAGACCTGACAGTTGAAGCTGTCCCCCAGTCCGAAAACGCCGCACGCGCAGTTGGCAAGGGCCTGAGAACGAGGAACACGCCAGCCATGCACTCGATTGCTTGCTCAACTGATACCCGCCATGGCTACTGCCATGCCCAGATCGAGTAGCCTGCACTGAACGAGCCTCAGGCTAAAGGCAAAGATCCCCATCCCCGTGGCCACTTGTATGCCGAGCGTCGCGCTCGCGTAATGCCGGCAGCACGCCGAGATCACGCGAGTGTGATGCCATGCCTACGGCACAGCCTCACGCTTGGAACCCTTGAGCCTCGATGAAAGAGCGCTGCACTTATCGGCCTTCACAGCATGATGAATGGCCGCCCTGGGCGATTGGAACGTCTGGCATCCGGTTCCGCAGTTCGCGGAGCGACGCTGCGCGCAGGCGGCTGATGGAGCGTTCTCAGCTTGCCCTTCGGGGCAGTTAACATCCCTGGCCCATTATTGTCCGCCTCGCCAGTAGCCTGCCTTCTCCGGCGGGCTGTAATCTGCGAAAGACGCCCGGCCAAAATGGAATAATCAATGAAGATAAGAAATCACGAGTGGAATCAGGCTCTCCAGAATTCAGATGGAGGAGCGGTCTGCACGCGGAAGGGCCTGCTTGCGCTGGTCCTAGTGGCGCTGCTGGCACTAGCAGTCAGCGGCTGCGGCGTTACCGGAGCGACTTCCGGCCAACTCACGACGCTTTCCTCCTCGGTTCATTTCGGAAATGTTTCGATCGGGACCCTTGGCACGCAAGCTCTGACACTGCTCAACAAGGGCACGGACAGTCTGGTGATCAGCCAGGCCAACGTCACCGGCGCGGGGTTCAGCACGCCCGGCTTGAAGCTGCCGATGATTCTGCTGGCTGGGCAGAGCAAAACGCTGAAGGTGCAGTACACTCCGAGCAGCCCGGGCAATGCGGCCGGAAGCCTCACCCTGGTCAATAATTCGCACAATCCTTCCCTGGTCATCCCGTTGGATGCGACGGCGACTTCCGGGCCCAGTCCGCAGATTTCCCTGAATCCGGGGAGCCTTGACTTCGGCAATGTCGCGGTGGGCAGCCGCAGCTCCCAGACCGTCGTGCTGAGCAACTCTGGGAATGCAAACCTGATCATCTCGCGGGCAGAGGTCACCGGCGCGGGGTTCGGGCTGAGCTGGGTTGCCCCTCGATTGACGCTGGCGCCCAATCAGCACACCGTACTGACCGTCACCTATACGCCGGCCGCGGCGGGGTTAGCCGTGGGCAGTGTGTCCCTAGCCGGCAACGTCAGCAGCACGGCGAACGCCGTTCCGCTGCTCGCCAATGGCGTACAGCCTGGGCTGACGGTGAACCCGGCATTCGTTTCGGAAGGGGAGGTAGACCTGGGCGGGAGCAGTTCACAGACGGTCACGATTTCCAACACCGGCAGCGCCGCGCTGACCGTGACGCAAGTAAACGTCACCGGCCCCGGGTTCAGCGTCAGCGGGCTATCGCTGCCCTTGACGCTTTCCCCGTCGCAGAGCACGAACTTCAGCGTGCGGTTCAGCCCGACGGCGGCGGGAACGGTCACCGGCGTCATGGTGCTGGTGAGCAACGCAGGCAATCCCACCACGGTCGGGTTGTCAGGCATCGGTGTGGTCAACAACCCGGCGATCAGCGTGAGCCCGACAAACGTGGCGTTCAGCAACGTGAACGTGGGGAGCAGCGGCACGCAGACGATCTCGGTGACCAATACCGGCAAGGGCACTCTGACGGTGAGCCAGGCGAACGTGAACGGGGCGGGCTTTAGCACCAGCGGCTTGAGTTTGCCACTGAGCCTGCAGCCGAATCACAGCGCGAGCTTCAGCGTGCGCTTTAGCCCGACAGCAGCCGGGAATGTGACCGGCAGCATGTCGCTGGTAAGCAACGCGCCGAATTCGCCGACGGCGATCAGCCTGTCGGGAAACGGTGTCGCCACGGCGCCGGGGATCAGTGTGAACCCGAGCAGCGTGGCCTTTGGCAGCGTGAACGTGGGCGGCAGCGCCTCCCAGAACGCCACGGTCAGCAACACGGGCAACAGCAGCCTGACGATTGCCCAGGCGAACGTGAATGGGGCCGGGTTCAGCACCAGCGGCCTGAGTGTGCCACTGACCCTCAACCCGGGTCAGAACGCCAGCTTTAGCGTGCGCTTTAGCCCGACGGCAGCCGGAAATGTGACCGGCAGCATTTCGCTGGTGAGTAACGCGCCGAATTCGCCGGCGACGATCAGCCTGTCCGGAAGCGGTGTCGCCACGGCGCCGGGGATCAGTGTGAACCCGAGCAGCCTCCCCTTCGGTGATGTCATTGTCGGTGGCAACGCCTCGCAGAACGTCACGGTCAGCAACACGGGCAACAGCAGCTTGACGATTACCCAGGCGAACGTGAACGGGGCGGCGTTCAGCACCACCGGCCTGAGCGTGCCACTGACGCTCAACCCCAGTCAGAACGCCAGCTTCAGCGTCCGGTTCCGCCCGACGGCGGCGGGAAATGCGACCGGCAGCGTTTCGCTGGTGAGTAACGCGCCGAATTCGCCGACGGCGATCGCGCTCTCCGGCAACGGAATCGCGACGGCACCAGCGCTGAGCGTGAACCCGACGAGCGTGGCCTTTGGCAGCGTGAACGTGGGCGGCAGCGCTTCACAGTCCGTCGCCCTCACCAACACGGGGAACGCCAGCCTGTCAATTACGCAGGCGAATGTGACCGGGGCGGGGTTCAGCACGACGGGGATATCGCTTCCGTTGACGCTGACGGCCGGACAGAGCAGCAATTTCAGCGTTCGGTTCGCCCCGGCGGCCGCGGGCAACGTGACCGGCAGCATCTCGATCGTGAGCAACGCTTCGGGATCGCCGGCAACGATCTCTCTGAGCGGCAACGGCGTCACTCCGCCCCCGCCGCCCTCGGGCGGGGCGGTACCCTCCTTCCCGGGTGCGCAGGGTGGAGGAGCCGGCTCGGTGGGCGGCCGCGGTGGCATTGTGTGCGAAGTCACCACGCTGGGTGACTCGGGTTCAGGGAGCTTCCGCGATTGCCTGACGCGCTCAGGTCCGCGGACCGTGGTCTTCCGTGTGGCTGGCAATATCAGCCTGACCTCGGGCGGCATTCGGGTGACGAACCCCTACGTGACGATTGCCGGGCAGACGGCCCCAGGCGGCGGCGTAACGATTGACGGCCGCGCGATCAGTGAGAACGTGCTGTTCTTCTACACCCACGACGTGATCATGCGATACATCCGGGTGCGCAAGGGCTACAACTCTTCCAGCTCGGCAGGTTCACAGCGCGGAGCCGGCATCTACATCAGCAACGGCAGCTACAACGTCATCGTTGATCACTGCTCGGTGAGCTGGACCCAGGACGAGTCCATCAATCCCTGGACGAATGAACTGCTCGTGCCTGGCAGTCCGGCAACGCACAACGTCACCGTCAGCTACACGATTAGCTCGGAAGGGCTGCGCGGGCATTCTACGGGCCTGCTAATCGGCGCGGCACCCGGGGCGGGTTTCAGCCAGCAAATGAGCGACATCGACGCACACCACACCCTCTTCCAGACGTTTAATCACCGCCTGCCGCTGGTGCAAGGGATCGCCAATTATAGGCACGTCAACAACATCACGTACAACTGGGCGTACTATGCCTCGGAAGTTCTTGGGGCCACGCGCAGCGATTTCATCAACAACATCTACAAGCTGGGAAACCAAGGCCTGTGTTGCGGCAAGACGCACGAGATCGAGCTCTCAGAGAACGGCTCCGAGAACTTCGGGAACCCCTCAGCCTATGTCGTTGGCAACATCGGTCCGAATAACAGCGACGCGGCGGCCGACAACTGGCCGAGCATGGTGATCCGCGTGACGGGCGAGAACGGCGGCGAGGTCGGATCCGCGCCGACTTCATGGCGTCGCTCCACTCCCCAGACGGGCTTGCAGTTCCCCATCATTGCTGACCTGACGAACAACCTCGAAGGCATTGTGCTGCCCACGGCCGGTGCCAGCCGCAGGTTGGACTGCAACGGCAACTGGGTGATGAACCGCGACCAAGTGGACAGCCGGCTCGTCACGCAGTACCAGAACAATACGGCACCGAGCCAGCAGCCGGCGACAGAGGCCGACGTGGGGGGCTTTCCGACCATCGATCCGGGAACGGCGTGCGTGGACAGCGACCACGACGGCATTCCCGATGCGTGGGAGATCGCGCACGGCCTGAACCCAAATGACCCGTCCGACGCGCAGAAGGACTCGGGCAATGGGTACACTTGGTTGGAGCGGTACCTGAACGGGCCCGACGGCACGACGGCGTTCAACGCCAGCTCGAAGGCTTCGACCTGGGCCGCAACTTACCCTGTTTCCGATCCCACTTCACAGGGAGACTGGAGCCTGAACTGGGACCTGACCCGGAAGAAGAGCCGGAAGAGCCTGCTCGCTCCACTGGCGGAGGGTTTTCTGACCGTGCGTGGCGATTCTGCCTTGCGCCTGGGCGGACGAATCAGGCTACTTGGCGGCTCTGCGTGGAACTGGAGAAGTCTTGCCGGGCCACCCATTTCGAGCCTCAGCCGCGGCAGTAGCTGAGGACCGGAGGGGGTCATTTCTTTCGCCCACGAACGCGCGCGGCGGAACCATCGAGCCGAAGTGCTCCGGCGGCCTTTTTTCCGAGAAGGGAACCGGACCGGACGTGGGGGGGTGGGAAGAGGTGCCCCGAGTCATTCCGACTGGGGTTGTGGGGCAGGGGTGAGGCGGGGGGAGGAGCGGGCAGCCGAGCGCTCCAGACCGGTGGGGGACGCGCCACACCTGCCTTCGATTGGACCGGGGTGGGTGCGCGCCCCAGGCGCACGCCCTTTAAACGTCTGCGCTCCTCGAGCACGAGTGTTGTCGGCAATGTTTGCCTCTTGGTGAGGAAATCCTCGACTAGCCTAAAGGTTTGATTTCCCAGGTCCGGACACCGTTCTCTCCCGAGTTGGGGACCGCGCTTCTTCACGGCCTCGCCCGTTTCCGATTTCGCGAGGTGAGGGCAATAGGCGAGATACCACAAAGATGAAGATGAAAGGAGCTGCAGGAACTGAGCTACTGCGCTCTTGCGGCGGGATGCATACGCTTACTCGGCTGTGCTGAGGGCAGGACTGCCTTCAGGTGGGGACCTACGGACGGCGAACACATATGGAGAGCTCTAATGTTTGCTTTGGGAGCAATAATGTTCCGCGATGAGTTCTCCAGCCACCCGATGGCCATCCTCGTTCCAATGGCCGACGCCCATCCGGGCATTGGGGAACCCGTGCAAATAATCGTTGTGCGCCTCGGCGTAACGCAGCATTTGGGGAGCAAGGATTTCGGTATCGATCTTGTTGCTTTGCGCGAACGCCTGAATTCTTCTGTCGGGATAGAAGAGGTCTTGAACGCCAAGCTGCCGCATGAAGTTCTCACGCACCCTGGCGCGAGGATCAACCTGGATGCCCGTGGAGAGTGTGACGAGGAGGAATCTGGCACCCTTGGCTTCCACTTCCTGGCGCATGGTCTGGATAAGCTGTTCCGTGACTTCCCAAGCCTCCCGCCAGTCGGGATCCACGGGCTCGAGGTAAACTTCATGGTATAATCCTCTCTCATACTCAGCGTCCTGGCGCTTCGTTCTGGTTGCCGGGTGAGCCAGAGTCAAACTGTTCTTCGCCTTGTTGAGAAGCTGGACAGTTCTCAGCTCATCAGATAGCCGGATAAAGAAGCGCCACGCCGCACCGCTCTTCACCGCAAACCCTCGGCTTCTCTTGAAGGAGTCGTCCAGCGCCAACTGCCCATCCCGGAAATAATAATGAGGCGCGATGTTGCCGGCATCGAGCTTACGGGAGTTGTCACTGATATCGTTTGCCGTCGTGAA
Source organism: Acidobacteriota bacterium (assembly GCA_016201215.1). Taxonomy (GTDB): domain Bacteria; phylum Acidobacteriota; class Terriglobia; order Acidiferrales; family UBA7541; genus QHYU01. The sequence goes on from JACQDH010000026.1 coordinate 23,711, forward strand.
AGCCAAGAGGACAAGGTCTGGCGAGTAGTCCCACACCTCCTCGCGAAGCATGTGCAGTTCTTCGCCGGTGCCATAACCAGATACGCCAAAGTTGATCACCTCAACGGTCGTGCCGTGGAACGTGTCACAGGCTGCGAGTTTGCGTTCCAGGATGGACCAAAAAGTCTTTTCGATCGGCACCTGCCGTGCCTCGGCCATGGAATCGCCAAGCACAGCAATTCGAAAAGTGTTCGGTGGCTTCGCCTTGGTGTGTTCTCGGTCGCGCAAGCCCGCACTGTTGATCTTCACGTAGGCCATGCCTTCCGAGCGATTCCAGCCTTCCGACCCGGGGCGCAGCTTCCAGCCCACGTACGGGTCCACCTCAAAGAAGCTGGTGTAGGAAAATCCCGCGATCCGGAGGGCCGCCTCAAAGATCAGCAACACGATGAGGAAGCTTGCGGCTGCCAGACCGAGATTGCAGGGCCAACTCCGTGCGTTGGCTGGCGACATCGCTCTAGTCCGGCTCGAACTGCTTAAGGTAATTCTGCTTCAAGTCGGGGTTCTGGTCTTCCTTGCGCAGGAAGCAGTCACCCATGGCCAGCGTTTCGATCTCCGTCCCCATGAAGCAGCGGAACGCGTCCTCCGGGGTGCAGACGATTGGTTCGCCGCGCACGTTGAAGCTAGTATTCACGATGACCGGGCAACCGGTGCGCTCTTTGAAAAGCGAAATCAGCTGGTGATAGCGTGGATTGGTTTCCTGATGAACGGTTTGGAGGCGCGCAGAGTAATCCACATGCGTGACGGCGGGGACGGAGGAACGGGGCACTTTCAGTTTCTCGATTCCGAAAAGCTGCTGTTCCTCCCGTGTCATCGTGCGCTGGTGCCGTTTCAAGACATCGGCGATGAGGAGCATATAGGGGCTATCGGCATCCAATTCGAACCACTCGCCCACGTCTTCACGCAGCACGGAAGGAGCGAAGGGGCGGAAAGACTCGCGGTACTTCACCTTCAAGTTGAGAACTGACTGCATCGAAGGAGAGCGCGCATCCCCGAGAATTGACCGCGCACCCAGGGCCCGGGGCCCGAACTCCATGCGCCCCTGGAACCATCCCAGAGCCTTCTCCTGAACCAGCGCTTCCACGCACGTTTTTAAGAGGCACTCTTCCTTAAGCACGGTGAAGCTGGCCCCCAGGCGACGCAATCTCTCTTCGATCTCCAGTTGGGAAAACGCGGGGCCAAGGTAGGCACCCTTCATCGCGTCGCAACCATTCGCCGAGCGCGCGTGATTGGTATAGAGGTAGTAGGCAGCGAGTGCAGCTCCCAGCGCTCCGCCTGCATCTCCTGCGGCGGGCTGAATCCAGATGTGGTCGAAATGGCCATCGCGCAACACCTTGCCGTTGGCCACGCAGTTGAGCGCGACGCCTCCGGCCAGGCACAGATTGCGGGCACCTGTCTCCTGTGCCAGGGAACGCGTCATACGCAAGACGATCTCATCAAGGACGGCTTGAATCGATGCCGCTACATCCATGTGCCGCTGCGTGAGCAGCTCTTCGGGGCGTCTCGCCGGACCGCCGAACAGAGCCTCAAACTTGCCGTTGGTCATCCGGAGGCCAGTGCAATAGTCGAAGAAAGAGACATTCAGGCGAAACGAACCATCCGGCTTCAAGTCGATCAGGTTCTCGTAGATTGCGTTGAGGTACTTTGGCTCGCCATAGGGGGCCAGCCCCATCAGTTTGTACTCCCCGGAATTTACTTTGAATCCGATGTAATAGGTGAAAGCCGAGTACAACAGACCCAGCGAGTGCGGAAAATGAATCTCCTTGATGATTTCCAGCTGATTGCCGCGACCCAAGGCCACCGATGTCGTGGCCCATTCGCCCACGCCGTCCATTGTAAGCACCAGTGCTTCATCAAAAGGAGAGGGAAAGAAAGCGCTCGCCGCATGACTGAAGTGGTGCTCAGTGAAAAGCAGCCGATGGTCCCAGTCAAAGCGCGATCCGAATCGCTTCAGTTCCTTTCGCAGCAAACTCTTCTGGAACAGCTTTTCGCGCACCCAGAGCGGCACAGCCATTTGGAATGAGCGCAGGCCCCGCGGCGCAAACGTCAGGTAGGTCTCCAGCAGCCGCTCGAATTTCAGAAACGGTTTGTCGTAGAAGACGATGTAGTCTAGTTGGTCGAGCGAAATCCCGTCTTCCGCCAGACAATAAGCGACAGCGTTCTGCGGAAAGTGCGCGTCGTGTTTCTTGCGTGTGAAGCGCTCCTCTTGCGCCGCGGCAATAACTTCGCCGTCGCGAATCAGCGCCGCCGCGCTATCGTGATAGAAAGCGGAAATACCGAGAATCCGCACAACCAAGTTCCGTTCAGAAGAGAGTGTAGATAAAAGGTGCGATGGCCGAACCCTGAGCCAGAAGCAGCAGGCCGCCGAGCACCAGCATCATCAAGACGATTGGCAGGAGCCAGAACTTTTTTCTGACCCGCAAGAACGTCAAAAGCTCAATTAGGAATGACATCTTCCCCGCTCCTTTCTAGAACTGATTGGCCATCGTGTTCGGAGGCGGGCCCGGGGGCCTGCGGTCCAGCCAATAGCTGCTGGCCTGGGGATCGAACCGCAGCCTCAGCGGGTCGCTCCCAAACAGACTGCGAAGAAACCCGACGGGCGTCACGATCGCGTAAAAAAGCAACCCCATGACGACCGGATTGACGATCTTGCTCAGCAGCAACCCAGATCGCATCCATAGCCGGTTGGCTGCGTGCAGCGCGGAAGGGTACAGCAGCGCCATGAGAAAGAGAGCCCCGGCTAGAAGAAGGGCCCAAGTGCGGACCCTATGGCGGTGCAGCAAGGGCAGCAACGCGATGATCATGAAGAGCGAGGCGAAAACCAGACCAAACGACCGGTCCGACGTTCCGGTGACCTCGTCTCGTCTGCTTATGTCCTCATGCGTGTTCATGGCCTGCTCCGATGAAATCAGTTCGGGAACCGATCATTGGCGACAGCGCAGGAAATATGATTCCACTCTTTTTCTTACGTTCCTGACAGCCAAGCGCCGACGAGCGGACGCGCACGACGCAGGGGCTGCCCGCTCGCAGGCCTGCGCCCGAGCCGCCTGCCGGGCCACGGCCTCCGCGGGCTAAGTCGTCTCCGCGTCAGGCGTGCCAGACTGAAGCGCCGGGGGCGGAGGCGGAGGCACAACGGGGTGTCGATTGTGCTTGTGGGCCCACCGCTTTTCCTCGATCTCCACCAGCGAATAGATGTTCTTACCCTTGAAGCGGAGAGCGCTGCCCTTGTTTCTCCGCTCTTGGAAGAGCACCGAGATGACCGAGGCAAGCGGGTTTTTGGTCTTGAAGCGGTATCCGCCGGCCTTCAGTCCTTCTGTGATGTCGCGGACGTGGAGCGGGCAGTTGGCTCGGCGGATCATCTTCTCCGCCGCGGTGGCGATACCCATCGAAGCGAATTCCTCGGGATGGAGGACGACGGTAGTTTGATCCACCTTCGACTTCCTGGCCGTGCGAGCTTCGAGGCAGTCGATGAGCTTGTCCAGCTCCTCCAACTTTTTGACGAGGTATTCGCGCTCGGCCCGGAGTTGCTGCGAGGCCTCGGGCAGCTTCTCCTCCAGGTTCATCGTGTCGAGCCACCCTCTACGCCAAGCCGGCAGCATGTTGAAATCGAGCGAGCCGGCAAGATCAGGCCGATAACTGTAGTCGAACTTTAACCGCACCATGCTTCTAACCTCCTCATTCCATATGCAAGATAATAGGTAGTCCTGGGTCGAACCAAGAGAGGAGGGGCCGGCAACGACTCCCCCGGATGCGACTTGCGCGCCGGGCCGTCTCCCTTCCGGAGAAGCAACGCGGCCGGGGCAGAAGTCTGGTTCCGTCTGAGCTCACGGGCGCGTCCGCCACAACTGTCTCCCCGACGGCGGACGCAGCGCAGCCAGGTGTTTCCGGGTCGAACGCGAGCAGTGATTAAGTCCGTGCCGCGCGGCGCTGTGCCGGCCCAGACCGGTCGGTTCGCACTGCACTCCGGGAAAACTGGCGATCCAGTTCGCCGGAGCGCTCCGGATCGGCCAGCGATCCGCGGTGCACGGGAAAACGCCTTACAACCTCAAGCCATCACGACTTGTCTTGGGAAATGTGGATGCTGCCTCTTCCGGGACTCAGCCGCCGTACTCCCAGGGCGACTCTCCGATGGTGAGCGGCCGGACCTGTTTGCGGCAGGCTGCTTGGACCACTTCCATCACTACGATGGAGTGGTCCCCAAGGTGGTCGAGGATTTCGACGACCTTGCATTCGACGTAGGCCGGCAGATTGTCCAGGATTGGGGCGCTTCCGTTACTTTCGGTGAAGGGCTCTCCGTTGAACAACCGGCCGCAGATTTGCGAAGGAGCGAAAAACTTCTGGGCAATGGCCTGCTGGTCCGAGCCCAGGATGTGGATCACCGCGATGCGGCTCTCCGACAGGCAGCGGTACACGTTGCTGTCCCTTCGGATCGCGGTCA
>JACQDH010000031.1 GCA_016201215.1 Acidobacteriota bacterium
CAGCGCGCCCGAACTCACCGACCAGTGGTAGGGCGGCGTACCGCCGACCGCCGTCAACGCAGTCGTCGGGTAAGCCGATCCCTGCTGTCCCCCGGGCAAGCTGGGGGTGGTGATCAGCAGAGGGGATGGAGAAGGTGGCGGGACAGCCACGCTAATCGTCAGCGCCTTGGAATCGCCCGAAGACAATAGGGACTGCAAAGAGGACTGTGGGGAAGAATCCTGCACGTGTACGGTGACGGGAAAATTGCCTCCCGCTGTTGGCAACCCAGAAATCTGCCCGCTGTCCGATAGGGAAACGCCGCCCGGCAAACTGCCGGAGGTGAGCGACCAGTGATACGGTTGCTGGCCGCCTGTGGCCGCCAGGGAGGCACCATAGGCCTTCCCCAGTTGCCCGCCCGGCAGGCTGGTGGTTGTAATCTTGACCGGCTGCGTCCCCGGCGGCGCCGGGCCGGTCACATTGAAATACCTTGGGTTCGAGAGTCTGCCACGGTTCTGGACCGTGATGGTCAGGCTGCCGGGCTTGACCAGATCTGATGCCGGCATCTCCGCCCTAAGTTCGTGAGAGCTGCCCCAGCCGGTCGGTAGCGCGCCGCCGTCACACAGGACCACGGACTCTTTTCCAAAGTGGCGGCCCCTAACGATTAGCGTGAAACCTGGGCTGCCCGCATTGACGCGAGCTGGTGACAGCGACTTGATGATGGGCCCTATCCCAACAGAACTGCTGTGCCCCTCCGAGGCGTAGCCCGAGGCCACCATCGCCAGGGGAAAAAAGAGCAACCAGAGGATGGAACGCAAAGACTTCATTCTTCACCTCTTCTTTATGAATCGAAGGCCTGAAATCGTCAGCCCGGGGCCGGGAGGGAGAGGCCCGGGTCGAGCCTTCGGTTGGGCCCCGTACAGCGTCTTACGATAGGATCTCTAACCCCGCGCCAAGAATGCGCCACACTTAAAGTGAGGTCTGCTGTACAGAGGGCTAGAAAGGGTACAGGTGCTCTAAAAGTTCACCCGACGGCAGTGACCAGGGCGTCCCGCAACAGGCACCGAGCAGGCGCGCAGGTGCAGGCGACTCCGCGGGTTGACGCCAGGCCGCGTCTTTCATATCGTGAGCACTCCTGTGGCTGCGGAGAGTTGCGCGAGCCACCGGCTGAGGAGGCATCGTGAAGATTCTGGTCACCGGTGGCGCCGGCTACGTGGGCAGCGTCTGCGCTGAGGTTCTCTTAGAGCGCGGCCACGGCGTCGTGGTTCTCGACAACCTGTCAGAGGGCCACCGCCGGGCGGTACCCGCCGGCGCAGCCTTCGTCGAGGGCGACTTGGCCGATCGCCAGGGGCTCGACCGGCTGTTTGCCTCTCACCGGTTCGATGCAGTGATGCACTTCGCCGCTCTAGCGCTGGTGGAGGAGTCGGTGCGAAAACCCGGCGCCTACTTAGTAGCCAACGTCGCCAACAGCATCCACCTGCTGGACGCCATGCTCCGCCACGACGTGGGGCAATTCATCTTCTCTTCGACGGCCGCGATTTATGGCGAGCCCGAAGTCGTCCCCATTCCTGAAGAGCACCGCACCGCGCCGATCAATCCCTATGGCCGCACCAAGCTAGCCTTTGAGCGAATCTTGGAGGATTGCCGGATCTCAGCGGGCTTGTGCTATGCGAGCCTGCGCTACTTCAACGCCGCCGGCGCCACCCCAGAACGCGGCGAGGACCACCGGCAGGAGACCCACATCATTCCGATTCTCTTGCAGGTTGCGCTCGGCCAGCGGCCACACTTTGAAATCCGCGGAACCAATTACGCCACGCCCGACGGCACCTGCATCCGCGATTACGTGCACGTGCTCGACATCGCGGAAGCCCACGTGCTCGCCTTGGATCACTTGGAACGCATCTCCGGCTGGGTCTTCAACGTCGGGAGCAATCGCGGCCATTCGGTGCTCGAGGCACTGGAAGCAGCGCGTCGCATGACGCGGCGATCCATTCCCGCCGTGGCCGCCGGGCGGCGCGCAGGCGACCCGCCGGTTCTGGTGGCGAGCTCGCAAAAGATCGAGCGCGAACTGGGGTGGCGGCCCCAATATTCGGGTCTTGATGCCATTGTGGAATCCGCCTGGGCCTGGAAGCAGAAGTTCCCCCAAGGTTACGAAGTAAGCCCGCAGGCGGCAGGCTAGCGCGCCACGGTATCAGGCGGGCCCCATGTTCGGATGACCTGGGCTCTGGTGGCGGGGCTCATGTGGACCGATCGCAATGTCCAAGCCAGGCAAACGTTCTCTTATGGGGTGTCGTCGGTCGATGCAAACGGAGTCGAGAGCGTCTTTTGCAATGAGGTAAGCGTCACCATACTTGCGAGCCAGGGACGCGGGCAGCGGTCGAGAAGCGCCGGCTCGCCCGCCCTCCGCGCGGATCGCGGGCCATTTAACAAGAATCTACACGCGCGCACAAGAGTCTTGCCCGCCTGCGGCAAATCAAGTACGTTGCCTTATGGTGGCGAAAAAGGTCCCAGCCCGGCGCTTGACGGTCTGCCTGCTCTCTCCACATCCACTTGTCTTGGGCGAGTTCCAGAGGCTGCTCGCGCGCCCGGGCTTCCTTCTCTTGACGCGACGCTTGGAGTCCACGCTGGTGCCGGACCTGCGCCGGCTCACCCTGCCCCGGGCCTCGGTCTATGTGGTGGACGCGCTCGGCCACCGTCCGGCCACCGAAGCCCTGGTGGTCAGCCTTCTGGAACGCTTTCCGAACGCCCGGCTGCTCGTGGTGTCGGAGAAATTCAGCGAGGTCAACAGCTTCCCGCTGCTCCGTCTGGGCGTGAAAGGGCTGATCTGCTATGCGGAAGCCCACCAGCAGTTGCGGCGGGCGCTGGAAACACTGGCGCGCGGCGGATTCTGGGTACCCCGGTCGGTGTTGTCTCGTTTTGTGGACGACATGCTGAGCAGCGTTCCGGGGCACCGCCGTCTCAGCGGTACCACCGGCCTGAGTCGGCGCGAGCAGGAGGTTCTCGATTGCCTGCTGGAGAATCTAGCCAACAAGGAGATCGCGGATAAGCTGCACATCTCTGAGCGCACGGTGAAATTCCACGTTTCCAACCTGCTCTCCAAGTTCGGCGTGCGGCGCCGCGCGGACCTGATCCTCCTCTCTTTGCAATCCCGGCCGGCACCTTCCTGAAGCCTTTTGCGTTGCCGGAACCCCCTTTTCTGCCGGGCAAGTGGACTGCAGATTTTGTGCAATCCCTTTCCTTTTCCACTCCCTGGCCGCTGCGTCTTCACGTAAGGTGCTGAAATTCAAGGGGTAACGAGCGGCCTCTATGGCAGATTAACTGCTTCGGTAAGTTTGCTGAGTCCTTCAGTGGCTTGCGACCAAGGCTCGCCACCGGCCTTGGCCTGCAAGCGCAGCCGAGGAGCGCTCGATGTCCCCACAGCATGAAAGCCATAACCTGGACCTGCTCCGGGGTATCGCCGTGGTGATGGTCCTGGTTTGCCACCTCCTTCTGTACTTCGGCGTCACCTCGATCGGCCCTTACGATGTGCGTTGGTGGGGCTTTGGGGCCATCCTGTTCTTTTTCGTGCATACCAGCCTGGTGTTGATGATGTCGCTGGAGCGGCTGCAGGCCCGGCTGGACGGCGCAAAGCTTTATTTCGGCTTCATGTTGCGGCGGTGCTTCCGCATCTACCCGCTCAGCG
>JACQDH010000032.1 GCA_016201215.1 Acidobacteriota bacterium
GATCCTCTCGCGCGCCGACCGCGGCCGGGAAATGGGCCAGAAAGCCCGCATCAATGCCCGCCGCAAATACTGCGCCAACGACGTCATCCCGCTCTACGAGGCTTATTACCAGAAGGTGCTCGGCGCCGCCGCCTCCGCCCGCGCCTAGCCCATCGTGGGCAATGCGGGAACGAGTTCGGGGACCTCGATGCGGATTAGCGTGCCCTTCCCTTCGCGGCTGGTAATCTCCATCTTGAAATCGCCGCCGTAGAGCACGCGCAGGCGTTCGCGGACGTTGCTGATGCCGATGCCGTCGGCGTACACCTGCGGCAAGCGCACGTCCGGGATGCCGATGCCATTGTCTTCGACCTCGATGACCAGCCGGCCGTCCTGCGCGGCGGTGCGAATGGTGATATGCCCGCCCTCGAGTTTCGGCGCCAGACCGTGCTTGAGCGAGTTTTCGACGATCGGCTGGAGCAGCATACTGGGAACGAAGGCTTCCAGGGTGCGATCATCCACCTGCTTGAAGATCTCCAGGTTGTCGCGGCCGAAGCGCACGACCTCGATGTCGAGGTAGTCGTCGATGAAGTCGAGCTCCTCGCGCAGCGGCACAAAAGTTTCGTGCTTGCGCAGCAGCCGCCGGAGGATGTTGCTGAGCTTGATGACCACGACGCGGGCCATGTCGGGGTCAAAACGGATGAGCGAGGCCACGGTGTTGAGCGTGTTGAACAGGAAGTGGGGATTGATCTGGGCGGAGAGCGCGTCCATGCGCGCCTTGAGCAGCAACTGCTGGTGCTGCTCGAGGTTCATCTCGACGCGCACGTTGTTCCAGATTTTGATGGGCACGGCCACCGACATCACTGTGGCGAGCAACACCAGCACGTTGGGCCAGGTTCCGTGCGCGCCAATGAAGAACAGCCAGCGGCTGGGCAGCGCATGGCCCAGGCCCAGGCGGCCCAGCTCGAGCGCGACGCAGCCCGCCAGCGGCAGCATCTCCCAGGATCCTCGTGCCTGGCGGACCAGCCGGACCAGCCAGCGCGGAATGCTCAGAAACAGGAAGGGGCCGAAGCTCCAGAGGTCCTCTTTGTTGGGGATGCCCTGCCGGATCAGGCCGCCCAGAAGCCCCGCGGCGGCGGCCAGCGGCGTGGAGAGCCACTCGTGGCGGATGAACAGCGCCGGCAGGCTGACCAGCGAGCCGCCGATCGGCCCGACCACGCGCCCGCCCAGCAGACCCAGCAGGAAGGAGCCTTCCATCATCAGGTCGGCAAAGCGGTAGGGGTGTCCCACGAGCCGCAGTAAGACACCGAGGGCCAGCGGCGGCGTAAGGAAAAGCACCAGGTTTCGTTTCTCGTCCCAGTCGCGTATCTCGGTAAAAAGCACCTTGCGGAAGATAGCCGAGCGCGCCAGCAGCGCAGCCACCGACGCCGCCACGCCCACCTTCAGCAGCAGGGTGAAGAGCAGGTCTTTGCCCGAAGAGAGTGTGTCCATCGATTGCTCGGCTGGAGTCTTACGTTAGCCAAATGCCGGGCGGATGTAAAGCGGCGTGGGGGCGGCTGTCCTGCTATACTACGAGGTTTGGGATGAAGCGAAGAAGTCCATCCATGCGCAAGCAGCGCCGGAAAACTTCTGGACGGGCGCGCGTGGTGGCGCGGGCCGTGCTGCCCACGCGCTTCGGCAAGTTCACTGTGCTGGGCATCCACGGCCGGGGACCGGAGGAGACCGCGGTGGTACTACAGCACGGCCGGGTCAATGGCCGCAGTGTGCCGCTGGTGCGCGTCCATTCGCAATGCCTGACCGGCGACGTGCTCACTTCGCAGCGCTGCGACTGCCGCGCGCAACTCGAGCTCTCCCTGCGACTGATCGGCCGCGCGCGCTCGGGCCTGCTGCTCTACCTTCCGCAGGAGGGCCGCGGCATCGGCCTGCTTAACAAGCTCAAGGCTTACCAGTGGCAGGACCGCGGCATGGATACGGTCGAAGCCAACCACCGCCTGGGCTTCGCCGCCGACTCGCGCGACTACCGCTTCTCCGCCCGGGCGCTCTGGGCGCTCGGCGTGCGTCGTGTCCGCCTGCTCTCGAACAACCCCGACAAGGTGAAGCAACTGGAAGAGGCCGGCATCCGCGTGGTCGAGCGCGTGCCCTGCCAGCCGCGCACCTCGCGCGCCTCACGCTCCTATCTGCAGACGAAGAAGGCCAAGCTCGGCCACCTCCTCGCCGGCGTGTAGGTCTTTGCCCCCGGGCCTGAGCGGACCAACGACCCTGGTCTGACGTTCCAACACGGGGAGAAGCTAGGACTGAAGCGATGCAGCAGTCCGTCGTGTTCCAGGCTTCGCCCGCAGAGCTCTTTGAGATCTACATGGACTCGAAGAAGCATTCGGCGGCGACCGGCTCGCCTGCGAAGATCAGCCGGAAAGTTGGCGGGCGTTTCACGGCGTTTGACGGCATGCTCCGGGGGAAGAATCTGGCCATCCTCCCGCAGCGCATGATCGTGCAGGCCTGGCGCGCCGCGCACTGGAAAAAGGCCGACCCAGACTCGATCCTCATTCTCTGGTTCCGCAAGGCGCCGGGCGGGGGGTGCATAGACCTGGTGCACGCGGGCGTTCCGCCGTATGATCACCGCGGCGTGCGCGCGGGCAGGCCGAAGTATTATTGGAAGCCGTGGAAGGCCTACCTGGCGCAGCGGCGTGGCAAATCCTGAGGCCATCACCGGTGGGCCGTAGTGGGGGGTCAAATGGGCGTCGCGACGCAAGGCACCGAGGGCACCCAGCTCCTCGCCAGGCGCCACGGCTGGGCCTGGCTGGCGCTTTGCGCGGCCCTGGCCGCTCACGTGACCGACGAAGCGCTCACCGACTTCCTTTCCGTGTACAATCCCGCGGTGGCGGCCATCCGGCGGCAGGCGCCGTTCCTCCCGTTGCCCATGTTCACGTTCAGGGTTTGGCTTAGCGGCTTGATCGTCCTGGTGATCTTGCTGGTTTTACTGTCCCCGTTTGCTTTTCGCGGAGCGCGTCGGATGGTGCCGCTTTCTCTTGTTTTTGGGGCGCTGATGTTCGGCAACGGCCTGGGGCACTTCGCCGGCTCTTTCTACTTGCGGCGGCCGATGCCCGGGGTCTATTCCGCTCCGCTTCTCCTGGCCGGTTCGCTCTGGCTGCTCCTCGCTACGCGCAGGCGCGCGATGCCGGCGAAGGGAGGCTTAGATGGCTGACCAGAAGTCGACTGCAGCATCCCTGGGGACTTACAAGGCGGCGCGCTTCAGCGTGCATCCGGAATCACTGGAGAAATGCCAAGAGGCCATTCACGAGTTTGTGTCTTGGGTCAAGAGCAACGAGCCGGGAACACGATGGTACTCTACCCAGAACTCGCTGAGCCCGTTTCCTTCACGGACTTCCAGGTGGTCGCGTCCGCTTGAGATGGGGAGGCGGCTCTGCAAGCGGTGCTAGCCGCCGCCGACGAAATGGACGATCTCGTAGCGGTCGCCCGGCTGAACGCTGGTATCTTCCCAGCGGTCGCGAGGCAGGATTTCCAGGTTGCGCTCGACGGCGACGCGCTCGACCCCGAGCCCCAGGTGGCCGAGCAGCCCGCGAACAGTCAGCTGGGCGGGGACATCGCGGTCTTCCCCATTCACGACGACAGTGATGGCAGCACTCATGACTTGTGTCCCGGAGGCGCCGAGGCCCGGGCCTTAGGTCTGAGCTGGTAGCGGATTTCGTCTTCGCCACCCGGTCCCCACGCGCGAATCACCAGCGCGGCCCCGCCCGGCCCCAGCCTCGGAAGAGGAAAATTCAGCTCGGCGCAGCCTTGCGGGTCAGTGAAGGCGGCAAAGCGCGCCGGGCCCTGCGCGCCTTCGAGCATCACCTCGATATTCACGTTGGCCACGGGCTGGTTGGTATCCCGCGAGCGCACTTCGATCTGCGAGTTCGCCGCACCCCCCGCCAGCCACGACGCCGGGTTCAGGAGTTGGACGGCAATACCGGGCTTCGCCGCGCGTGCGCGCGCGGTTGCCGAAGTCGGCGCGGCAAGTTTGAGCACGCCCACGCGCAGCTCTTCGACGACTTCGCGGTGCTGCCGCTCAACGCGCTGCTGGAGCGCCGCTTCGCCGCCCCTGCCCAGCGCCAGCAGGTCCTGGTAAGTGGTGGTGCGGCGATGGACCACCCGCCCCTGGTCGTATACGGTCGTATCGATGAAGGGATGTTCCCGGCCGCGGTCTTCGGTCTGGACGTGGTAGACGGCGTTGCCCAGGCGGACATTCGAGTTGAAGCCGAGGTTCACGAAAAGAGGCTCAGGGCGGAGCGGGCCGGCGGCTGAGCCCGGGTCCTGCTGAATGGAACGCTCCACACGCCGCTGCCCGTGCATTTGACCGAGCGGCGGCAGGTCGCTATTATAGCCTGTGCTTCGATGACCGGGAACTATCTCCACAGCTACGCCCCGCTGCTGATTCACTTGCTGGTGGCAATGGGGCTTGCGGCGGCCATCCTTTTGCTTTCCATCCTCGTGGGGCGACACCGGCCCACCCGCGCCAAGATGCAGGCGTATGAATGCGGCGTACAGCCCACCGGGGATGCCCGCGAACCGTTTTCGGTCAAGTTCTACCTGGTGGCGATGGTTTTTATCCTTTTCGATGTGGAAGCCATCTTTCTCTACCCCTGGGCCTACGTCTATCGCGAGCTGCACTGGTTTGGGTTCGTCGAGATGCTGCTTTACATCCTGATCCTGCTGGCGGGATACATCTATCTGTGGAAAAAAGGCGCGCTGGACTGGAACCGCTGAGCGCTCGCCGGGACCGTGGGAAGTGACCGCAATTCAGGACCTGGAACAGAATCCGATTGTGCGCAAACTGCGCGAATGGAGCGCACAGGCGGTCGCCGAGGCAACTGTTTTCCGCGGGGAGCTGACCGTCGTGGTGCCGCGGGAGCGGTTGCGCCACGTGGCGGAGTTCTTGCGGGGCGATCCCGAGCTGCAGTTCACCCTTCTTGCCGACATCACCGCGACGGATCGCTTCCCGCTGGAGCCGCGCTTCGAGCTGAACTACCACCTGGTCTCGCTGGCGGGGCACGAGCGGCTGCGGGTGAAGGTGCGCGTGGCAGCCAGCGAGCCCGTCGCGGACTCGGTCACCACGGTCTGGCCCACGGCCGACTGGCACGAGCGCGAAATCTTTGACCTGTTCGGCGTGCGCTTCGAGGGCCACCCCGATCTGCGCCGCATCCTGATGCCGGAAGACTGGGAAGGCCACCCCCTGCGCAAAGACTATCCCACCGAGGGCTTCCTCTGATGCCCACTACGGTCCAGACGGTCACCGGCGCCACCGAAACGATGGTCCTGAACATGGGGCCACAGCATCCCTCCACCCACGGAGTGCTCCGCGTGGTTCTGGAGCTGGACGGCGAAACGGTGGTCAAGGCGCGGCCGGAAATCGGCTACCTGCACACCGGCATCGAGAAAAGCTGCGAGGCCAAGACCTATTCCCAGGCCATCACACTGACCGACCGGCTCGACTACCTGGCGCCCCTCTCGAATAACCTCTGCTACTGCCTGGCGGTGGAAAAACTCCTCGGTCTCCAGGTGCCCAAGCGCGCGCAGTACATCCGCGTGCTGCTCACCGAGCTCACGCGCATCGGCTCGCACCTGGTTTGGCTGGGCAGCCACGCCATCGACCTCGGCGCGATGTCCATGTTCCTCTACTGCTTCCGCGAGCGCGAAGAGATCATGAAGATCTTCGAGATGGTCTCCGGCCAGCGCATGATGACCAGCTACTTCCGCATCGGTGGCCTGGCGCTCGAGCCGCCGGCGGGCTGGCTTGCGCCGGTCGAACGCTTCTTAAACATGTTCCCCGGCCGCCTCCAGGAATACGAAAACCTGCTCACGAAGAACCGCATCTGGCTGGGGCGGACGGTGGGCGTCGGCACGCTCCGTGCCGAGGACGCCATCGCCCTGGGGGTGACCGGCCCCACGCTGCGCGCCAGCGGCGTGGCCTATGACGTCCGGAAATTCTTCCCCTACTGCAGCTACGAGGAGTTCGACTTCGACGTGCCCACCCACAACGACGGGGACTGCTACGCGCGCTACCTGCTGCGGCTGGAAGAGATGCGCCAGAGCCTGAGCATCATCCGCCAGGCCATGCCCAAGATCCTTCCCGAGGGCCCCATCCGCACCGAAGCGCCCGGCATTGTGCCGCCGCAGCGCGAAAAGATGAAGACGGAGATGGAAGCCCTCATCTACCACTTCAAGATATTCACCGAGGGTTTTTCCCCGCCGCCGGGCGAGGTGTACCAGGCTATTGAATCGCCGCGGGGGGAGCTGGGCTTCTACGTCTCGAGCGACGGCTCGCCCAAGCCCGCGCGTGTCAAGGTGCGCGCGCCGTCGTTCGTCAACCTGCAGGCGCTGCCCAAGCTGGTCGAAGGCCGGCTGATCGCCGATCTGGTGGCCTGCATCGGCACGATCGATATCATTCTGGGGGAAGTGGACCGCTGATGCAACTGCCCGCACCGCTCGAAGCGAAGTTCAACGAGCTGGTGAAGCGGTACCCGCGCAGGCGCTCGGCGCTGGTGCCCATGCTGCTGTTCGCGCAGGATCAGTTCGGCCATATCAGCGACGCGCTGATCGGGGAGATCGCGCGGCGCCTGGACTTGAACACCCTGCAGGTCACCGAGACGCTGGTGTACTACTCCATGCTGCGGCGCAAGCCGGCGGGCAAACATCACGTGCAGGTGTGCACCAACGTCGCCTGCATGCTGCGCGGCGCCAACCGCATCTACGAGCTGGTGCAGCGCAAGCTCGGAATCGGTCACCAGCAGACCACCAAGGACGGCATGTTTTCGCTCGAAGAGGTCGAGTGCATCGGTGCCTGCACCGGCGCCCCGGCCATGCAGATCAACTACGACTACTACGAAAACCTAACTCCGGTAAAAGTGGACGAGCTGATCGACGACCTTGATGTCGGCCGCAGAACCGAGGCGTCTCCCTACACCGCGGGCGCGCTGCACGAGCGCCACCCAGCCGAGGTGCCGGTGACCAGCCGGCGCTGGGGCATTCAGAATTCGCGCACTCTCGAGGTTTATCGGAAGCACGAAGGCTACCAGGCGCTGCAGAAGGCGCTCCGGCAGATGACGCCCGACCAGGTCATCGAAGAAGTGAAAAAGTCCAACCTGCGCGGGCGTGGCGGCGCGGGATTCCCCGCCGGGGTGAAGTGGAGCTTCGTCCCCAAGGACAGCCCCAAGCCGAAATACATCCTCTGCAATGCCGACGAGAGCGAGCCCGGCACCTGCAAGGATCGCCCGCTGATGGAGTTCGACCCACACCAGTTGATCGAGGGCATCGTCATTGCCGGGCGTGCTGTCAATGCCCACCTGGGTTACATCTACATCCGCGGCGAATATCGCTACGTGATGGACATCCTGGACGGGGCGATTGCCGAAGCCTACACGGCCGGCCTGCTGGGCAAGAACATTCTCGGCAGCGGCTTTGATTTCGAGCTCTATACGCACACCGGCGCGGGGTCCTACGAGTGCGGCGAGGAGTCGGCGTTAATGGAGTCGCTTGAAGGCAAGCGCGGCTACCCGCGCATCCGACCGCCCTTCCCGGCCGTGGTGGGCCTCTACGGCTGCCCGACGGTCATCAACAACGTCGAGACGCTCAGCTCCGTGCCTTCCATCATCCTGAAGGGCGGCGAGTGGTACGCGAACTTGGGCTCGCCGAAGAACGGCGGTACGCGCCTGTTCTGTGTCTCCGGGCACGTGCGGCGCCCGGGCATCTACGAGCTGCCCCTGGGCTTCAATCTGAAGCGCATGATCGAGGAAGTCGCCGGCGGCATCCCCAACGGCAAGAAGTTGAAGGCGGTGATTCCCGGCGGCAGTTCCTGCCCGCTGCTCAGCGCCGAGGAGGCCGACCTGCCCATGGACTTCGACTCGCTGGCCAAGGCGGGTTCGATGCTGGGCTCCGGCGGGGTGGTCGTAATCGACGAGGACACCTGCATGGTGGACCTGGCGCGGCGCATCATGCATTTCTACGCGCACGAATCCTGCGGCTGGTGCATCCCCTGCCGGGAAGGCACCCACTGGCTGCGCAGGATGCTGGACCGCTTCCACGACGGTGGCGGGCGCGCCGAAGACATCCCCCTGGTCGGAGAGCTGGCCAAGAACATGCTCGGGCGAACCTTTTGCCCGCTGGGCGACGCCGCGGCCCTGCCCACCATCAGCATCGCGAAGAAATGGCGGCGCGAGTTCGAGCAGCATCTGAAGGGCCGCTGCCCCTACAAGCCGGCCGAGTCGCTGGTGGGGACGCTCTAGCCACTGATGGCTGAGATGAAGCAGACTACGCTGAAGATCAACGACCGCGAGGTGACGGTCGCGCCGGGCACGCTGGTGATCGAGGCGGCGCGGCGGCTGGGCATCGAGGTGCCCTCGTTCTGCTATTACCCCGGACTCTCGCTTCAGGCCGCCTGCCGGATGTGCCTGGTCGAGGTGGAGAACGCCCCCAAGATGCAAACGGCCTGCACGCTGGTGGCGCTCGAGGGCATGGTCGTGCGCACGGATACCGAGCAGGTGCACCAGGCGCGTAAGGCCATGCTCGAATTCCTGCTTACCAACCACCCGCTCGATTGCCCGGTGTGCGACAAGGGCGGCGAGTGCGAGTTGCAGGATATGGTTTTCCGCTACGGCGCCGACCAGAGCCGCTTTCTCGAAGAGAAGATCCACCAGCCCGAGGAGAAGTGGTCCGAGCTGGTCTATTACGACGCCCCGCGCTGCATCCTGTGCTTCCGCTGCGTGCGCGTGTGCGACGAAGGCATGGACGTCAAGGCCCTGGGCGTGGGCCAGCGCGGCGCCTACTCGGTGATCATCCCCAACCGCGAGGACCGCCTGGAGTGCGAAGAGTGTGGGATGTGCATCGACGTGTGCCCTGTGGGCGCGCTGACCAGCGGCACCTACCGCTACAAAACGCGCCCGTGGGAGATGAAGTACGTGCCCACCGTCTGCGCGCACTGCTCGAACGGGTGCAAGACCACCCTGAGCGTGCGCAATAACGAGATCCTGCGCGCGAACAATCGCGACCTCTCCGGCATCAACAACGATTTCCTGTGTGTGAAGGGCCGCTTCGGCTTCGATTTCACCCAGCATCCGGAGCGCCTGAAGCAGCCGCTGGTGCGCCGCAACGGCAAGCTCGAGCCCACCGACTGGGAGGACGCGCTGACCGAACTGGCCGCGCGGCTGAAGCAGGTGCACGAGAAACACGGGCCCGGCGCCATCGGCTTCCTCGGATCGAACCGCACCAGCAACGAAGAGAATTTCCTGCTGCAACGCATGGCCCGCGCGACATTCGGCACCAACAACATCGACCACCACCGCACGGCCGACTACGCCGGCCTGATCGCGGAGCTCGGCGAGCGGGTTGGCGGCGCGCTGGCCACGATGCAACAGCTCGGTGAAGCCAAGGCCATCCTGCTGGTCGGCAACGACCCCACGGTGCAGAATCCGCTGGTGGCCTGGCAGATTCGCGCGGCTCTGCGGCTGCGCGGCGCGCGGCTGTACATCATCCATGCGCAACCCATCCAACTGCGCCGCCTGGCCAAACAGTTCGTCGAAGTACCCATAGACTCCGAGCCGGGCGTGCTGCGCTGGCTGGCCACGGGCAGGGGCAAGCTGGACGATAAACTCGCGGCGGAGCTGAAGGCCCTGAAGGACACCCTGGATAAAGAAAGCGACGTGGTCATCCTGTTCGGCTCGGAAGTGAGCGGCGCAGCCACGCGCGACCTGGTCGCCTTTGGCTCGCGCCTGGCCGGCCAGACCCGCTATATGGCCCTGGGTGACTACGTGAACTCGCGCGGTGCCGCCGACATGGGCTTGCTGCCCGACCGCCTGCCGGGCTACGCGCCCGTGAAAGACCCCCAGCCGCGCGAGGCGTTCGGCAAACTCTGGGGCGCCTCGCTGCCGGAAAAACCGGGCCTGCATGCGCGCCAGATGCTCGACGCGGCGGTGGCAGGCAAGCTCAAGGCACTTTATGTGGTGGGCGCGAACCCGGTAAAGACGTTTAGCCTGGTTGCGGCCGACCGCCTGGGAGGCCTCGAACTGCTGGTCGTGCACGAAATGTTTCTGACCGAGACCGCCAAGCGGGCGGACATCGCTCTCCCTGCGGCCTGCGCCTATGAGAAAGACGGCACGGTCACTAACACCGCCGGCGAGGTGCAACTGTTGCGTAAAGCGGCCGAGGTGATGGGCCCGCGCACGGACTTCGACCTCCTGCGCATCCTCACGCACCAACTTGCACGGCTGGGGCTGGGCCGCGGAATCCACATGCGCACGCCCGAGGCAGCGTTCGAGGAGATCCAGCGCAGCGTGCGCGGCTACGACGTTTCGCTGGCCGGCCTGCTCACCGGTGGCGCCGCGGCCTCGCAACCCGTTCCGCCGGCGAACGGCGGCACGCCCTACGACGTGCCGACCGGGAAGATTTTTTCTTCGCGAGACACGCTGTTTACGAGCGGCAGCCTGGGCCGCTATTGCACCATGATCAATTCCCTCTCCGAGGCGAAGACAAAGCCGTGAGCGATTTCCTCGCCCAGCATCCGATCCTGGTCGTCTCCGGGATCAAAGTGGTCGTCATGATGCTCGTGATGATGACGGCGCTGGCGTATCTCACCTGGTTCGAGCGCAAGGTGGTCGCGCACATCCAGTCGCGCTGGGGACCCTATCGTGCCGGGCCGCACGGGCTGCTTCAGCCGCTGGCCGATGGGCTGAAGTTTCTGTTCAAGGAAGGTGTCACGCCGGCAGGCGTGGATCGCTTCGCCTATTACCTGGCGCCGTTTCTTTCTCTGTCGCTGGCCCTGACGTCCATCGCGCTGATTCCCTTCGGCCCGCAGGAGATTCGCATCCTGGGCCAGCCGACATCCTTCGGCATCGCCGACCTGAACATCGGCCTGCTGTTTCTGTTCGCTATCACCTCGCTCGGGGTGTACGGCGTGGTGCTGGCGGGGTGGTCGTCGAACAGCAAGTACCCGCTGCTGGGCGGCCTGCGGAGCGCGGCCCAGATGGTCAGCTATGAGCTGGCGCTCACCATGTCGGTCGTCGGCGTTCTGCTTCTGGCGGGGTCTTTCAATCTGCGTGAGGTCATTGCGGCGCAGCGCGGATTCCATTGGGGCTTCCTCCCGCGCTGGAACATCCTCGCGTCGCCGTTGCCGCAGGTGCTCGGGTTCTTCTGCTTCTTCACCGCCGCGATCGCCGAAACCAACCGCCTGCCGTTTGACCTGGCCGAAGCGGAATCGGAACTGGTGGCGGGCTTCCACACGGAATATTCGAGCTTCAAGTTCGCCATGTTCTTCCTGGGCGAGTACGCCAGCATGATCACAGTCTCCTGCCTAGCCACGATTCTCTTTTTCGGGGGCTGGCTGTCGCCGTTCCCGGAAACGCGATTCTTTGTCTGGACACACTACCTGCCCACGGCGCTCCTGGCGGCCGCGGGCGTCTGGCTGATCCTCGATGGCCTCCGCTACAGCACCCTCCTGGGCAAGATCGTCTTGCCCGTGCTGGGCCTGGCGCTGTGCGGCGCTGCGGCGCTGGTGTCGCGACCCGGCCTGTTGGAGTTCGTACAGGGCCCGTTCTGGTTCCTGGGGAAAGTTCTTGTCTTTCTGTTTATCTACGTCTGGGTGCGCGGCACGCTGCCTCGCTTCCGCTATGACCAGCTGATGGCCGTGGGCTGGAAACTGCTGCTTCCCGTGTCGCTCGCCAACGTGATCCTGACGAGCCTCGCCATGGTGGTGGGCAAGCGATGAGCGCTGAGCTGGCAGTTTTTCTGGTGCTCGCGGCCCTGGCCGTGGCCGGCGCGGTGAGCCTCATCGTGCAGCGCCATCCCATCCACAGCGCGCTTTCGCTGATCGTGGTCATGGTGTCGCTGGCGGGTCTCTATCTGCTGCTGGGGGCCGAGTTCATCTCCGCGGTCCAGATCATCGTCTATGCCGGCGCGATCATGGTGCTGTTTGTCTTTGTGATCATGCTACTCAATGCCGGCATCGAAGAACGCACCAACCTGAGCCGCATGGCGCGCTACGTCGGGCTGCCCCTCGGCGTTCTCCTCATGGCTTTGCTTGCCTACGCCATCGGGCGCGGCGCGTCCTCCCAAGCGCCCGCCGCAGCGGGTCCCGCGCCGACCAAGACGCTGGCGATGATGCTGTTCCAGGATTTTGTCTTCCCGTTTGAACTGACCTCGATTCTGATCCTCATCGCCATCCTGGGCGCGCTGGTCCTGGCCAAGAGGGAGAGCTAACCGTGGTACCGATTTCTTACTACTTGGTGCTGAGCGCCGTGCTGTTCGGGCTGGGCGTGGTGGCCTTCGTCTTCAAGCGCAACATCATCACCATCTTCATGGCCATCGAGCTGATGCTCAATGCCGTCAATCTGGCGTTCGTGGCCTTCAGCCGCGCGCTCGGGCAGTTGCAGGGACAGGTATTCGTGTTCTTTGTCATTGTGGTAGCCGCGGCCGAAGCCGCCGTGGGACTGGCGATTATCATTCTGATTGCGCGCAACCGGCAGTCGCTCAACGTCGAGCGCGTAGCTCTGCTCAAGCTCTAATGCTGCTGCTCCATCATCTCTGGATCATTCCGGCGCTGCCGCTACTCGGCGCCGCGCTCAACGGGCTTTTCGGCGCCCGCTGGTCCAAGCGCGAGATCGACGCCGTGGGCGTCGGCACCGCGGGCCTCGCGTTTGCCGCCGCCCTGGAGCTGATTCGCGAGTTCTCCCGCCTGCCCGCCGATCAGATCCCGTGGGTTAAGCCTTACTTCTCCTGGATCATCGCGGGAAACTTCCGCGCCGGGTTCGACCTGCAGATCGACCAGCTCACCGTGGTCATGCTGCTGGTGGTCACCGGCGTGGGTTGGATCATCCACATCTACTCAACCGGCTACATGGCCCACGAGGGCGGCTACCCGCGTTTCTTCGCCTACATGAACCTGTTCATGTTCTTCATGCTCGTGCTGGTCATGGCGGCCAACTACCCGCTGCTGTTTGTCGGCTGGGAAGGCGTGGGGCTCTCGAGCTACCTGCTCATCGGGTTCTATTTCTTGAAGAAGTCGGCCTCGGACGCGGGCAAGAAAGCTTTCATCGTCAACCGCATCGGCGATTTCGGCTTCATGCTGGCCATTTTCCTGATCTTCCGCACGTTCGGCTCGGCGGATTTTGAGCCCGTCTTTCACGGCGCGGCGCGGATGCCGGTTGAATCCGGTGGCCAGATTGGGTTGCTGACGACGATCTCGCTGCTGCTCCTCGCTGGGGCCATTGGCAAATCGGCGCAGCTTCCACTGTACGTCTGGCTTCCCGACGCCATGGAAGGCCCCACGCCGGTCAGCGCGCTGATTCACGCGGCCACGATGGTGACCGCGGGCGTGTACGTGGTCGCGCGGTCGCACGTGTTCTACCTGCACGCGCCCATGGCCATGACTGCCGTGGCCGTGATCGGCGGCCTGACCGCCCTCTATGCCGCGACCATTGGCCTGGTACAGACGGACATCAAGCGCGTCCTGGCCTATTCCACCGTCAGCCAGCTCGGTTACATGTTCCTAGCCTGCGGCGTGGGCGCCTTTTCCGCGGGCATCTTTCATCTGTTCACCCACGCCTTCTTCAAGGCGCTGCTGTTCCTCGCCGCCGGCAGCGTGATCCACGCGCTCGGCGGTGAGCAGGATCTGCGGCGCATGGGCGGCCTGCGACAGAAGATCCCCTGGACCTACTGGACCATGCTGATGGCTACATTGGCCATCGCCGGTGCACCGGGTCTCTCAGGCTTTTTCAGCAAGGACACGATTCTGTTCCAGGCGCGGGTGAGCCCCTACGGGAGCAGCCTGCTGTGGACGCTGGGCCTCTCAGCTGCCTTGCTCACCGCGTTTTACATGTTCCGGCTCGTGTTCTTGACGTTTCACGGCGCGCCGCGCTACGACGCGCACGCGGCGCACGTCCACGAACCACCGAAGAACATGCTGGTGCCTCTCGTGGTGCTGGCTATTTTCTCCGTCGCCGGCGGCTGGATGGCGGCGCCGGCGCTGTTTGGAGGCGTGGATTACTTCGAGCATTACCTCGCGCCTGTCTTCGAGGGCCCCAAGACGCTTGAGTCCCTGCCCGTCGAGGGAAACGGCCTGGAACTGTTACTGGCCGGCGTCGCCGTCGGCGTGGCCGCGCTGGGTTTTCTGGCGGCCTGGTGGTTCTACATTCGGCGACCGCAGACGCCCGAGCGCCTCGCGGAAACGATCCACGCGCCTTACACCCTGCTGTTCCACAAATACTACGTGGACGAACTGTATGACCTGCTGTTCGTGCGGCCCCTGGTCTGGGCTTCCACGCGGCTGCTGTGGCGCGTGGTGGACGAGGGCGCTGTGGACGGCTCGGTCAACGGCGTGGCCCACACGGCGCGGCGGCTCGGCGACCGCGTGCGGCGCCTCCATTCCGGCAATACGCGCAGCTACGCGGCATGGGTGGTAGTCGGCGCGGTGTTGTTCACAACCCTTTTCCTGTGGCCCCTGCTGCGACCATTGGTCTGGACGGTGCGCTAGCGTGCCCAACAGCTATCTGCTGACGGTCATCACGTTCCTGCCGCTGGCGGGCTCGGCGGCGCTGCTGCTCCTGCGCGGCGACGACCACGCCTGGATCCGGCGGCTCGCGCTGGTGGTGGCCCTGGCGGAGTTCATCATCTCGCTGCTCCTGCTGCGCGGGTTTGACACCGCCAGCCCGTTCTATCAGTTCGAGGAACGCCGCGCGTGGATGACCTCCCCGCCGATCTACTACCACCTCGGCGTGTACGGCATCAGCCTGTTCCTGGTGCTGCTGACCACGTTTCTGACCCCGCTGGCCTTGCTGGCGTCGTGGACCAGCATTGCCAAGCGCGTGCGCGAATTCTTCGTCATGCTCCTGGTGCTCGAGACCGGCATGATCGGAGTTTTCCTGGCGCTGGACCTCTTCCTGTTCTTCCTCTTCTGGGAGGCCATGCTGCTGCCGATGTATTTCCTGATCGGCATCTGGGGCCACGAGCGCCGCATCTATGCCGCGGTGAAGTTTGTGCTTTTCACCATGGCCGGGTCGGTGCTCATGCTGGTCGGCATGCTGTGGCTTTACAACGTCACCGGCTCGTTCGACCTCCCGGTGATCCAGGGCCTGCTGCAGAGCGGGCAGGTCGGCCTGGCGCCGCGCGCCGAGTTGCTGCTCTTCGGGGCTTTCTTCCTCGCGTTTGCCATCAAGGTGCCGCTGTTCCCGCTGCACACCTGGCTGCCCGACGCGCATGTGGAAGCGCCCACGGCGGGCTCGGTAATCCTGGCCGGCGTGCTGCTGAAGATGGGCACCTACGGCCTGCTGCGCTTCTGCCTGCCGCTGTTCCCCGAAGCCTCGCGGCGCATGGCGCCGTACGTGGCCACGCTTGCCATCATCGGCATCATTTACGGCGCACTGGTGGCTATGGTGCAGCCCGACTTGAAGAAGCTGATCGCATACTCCTCGGTAAGCCACCTGGGGTTTGTGGTCCTCGGCATCTTTGCCCTCAACACCATCTCCATCGAGGGTTCGATCTACCAGATGCTCAACCACGGCGTTTCCACCGGCGCGCTCTTCTTGCTCGCCGGGATGCTCTACGACCGGCGACACACGCACCTGATCTCCGAATTCGGCGGCCTGGCCACGCCCATGCCGGTGCTCTCGGCGCTGTTCCTGTTCGTTTGCCTGTCGTCGCTGGGGCTGCCGATGCTCAACGGCTTTGTTGGCGAGTTCCTGATCCTGCTGGGCACCTACGGGCACAACGCGCGCTGGGCGACCTTCGCTGCGACGGGCGTGATTCTCTCGGCGATCTATCTCCTCTGGGCCTACCAGCGCGTGTTCTTCGGCGGAGTCACCGTAGAGCGCAACCGCGCGCTGCCCGACGCCTCACGCCGCGAGCGCGTGATCCTGTTCTCCATGGCCGCAGTCATCCTGTGGATGGGCATCGGGTCGGCGCCGTTCACCCGCCGGATGGAGGCGTCGAGCGAGCACGTGCTCACCCAGATGCAGCGCCCGTCGAGCTATGAAGCGCGTTGGAACGGCACGCCACAAAGCGCTCCACTTGAGGGGAAACTCCCGGTACTGGCGGTCGCCCAGGAAAGGGCGGGACACCCGTAAATGTTGCCCCCGAATTTTCCTCCGCTCGAAGACATTCTCCGGCTGGCGCCGGAGGTGGTGCTGTGCGTCTTCGGCATTCTGATTATGCTGGTGGACCCGTTCGTCCCGCGCGCGTACCGCGCCCCGACGCGCACACTGGCGCTGCTGGGAGCGGGGCTGGCGCTGGGGGCGACAAGCCTGGCCGCATTGCATCCAGGCCTGGCGTTCTATGGCTTGCTGCGCATCGACAGCTTCAGCGTCTTCCTGCACTGGCTGATCGGCGGGATCGCGGCGCTGGTCATCCTGGGCTCGTCGGATTACCTAGCGCGGGAAGGGTTGCCCAGCGGCGAATTCTACGCGCTGGTGCTTTTCGGCACCGCGGGGATGGAAGTGATGGCCAGCGCGCAGGAGCTGGTTACCGCGTTCATCGGGCTGGAGATGAGTTCGATCGCCAGCTACATCCTCGCGAGCTACCGCCGCAACGCGCCACGGGCCAACGAATCGGCCATGAAGTATTTCCTGCTGGGCTCGTTCGCCACGGCCTTTTTCCTCTACGGCGTGGCGCTGGTCTATGGCGCGACGGGCACGACGTTGCTCCCGCAGATGGACCGCGCCCCGGCCAATCCCACGCTACTCAAGCTGGGTCTGGGGATGATCTTCATCGGTCTCGCGTTCAAGGTCGCCGCAGCGCCTTTCCAGCTCTGGACCCCGGATGTGTACGAGGGCGCGCCGACGCCCGTCACCGCGCTGCTCTCCGCCGGTCCCAAGGCGGCGGCCTTCGCCGTGCTGCTGCGCATCATGGTGACCGTCGTGGCCGCGAGCCAGCTCTGGTTCTGGGCGCTGTGGATTGCCGCGGCGCTGACCATGTTTGCGGGAAACCTGGCGGCGCTGGTGCAGTCAAGCGTGAAGCGCATGCTGGCCTACAGCTCGATTGCGCACGCGGGCTACATCCTGGTGGCGTTTGCGGCGCGCAATGAGATCGGCACCGCCGCCGTGCTGTTCTATTTGGTGGCTTACGCGCTGATGAAACTGGGCGCGTTCACGTTGATGGCACACCTGGGTGGTGAGGGCGAGCGGCGCCTGGAGATCAACGACTACGCCGGCCTGGGCGAGCAGCAGCCGGTGGCGGCCGCGTGCCTGTCTCTCTACCTGCTCTCGCTGCTCGGGCTGCCCGTCACCGCGGGCTTCCTTGGGAAATTGTACATTTTCAACGCGGCGCTGAAGTCGCACCTGGTGTGGCTTGCGGTGCTGCTGGCGGTCAACAGCGTGATCGCCGCCTACTACTACCTGCGCATCATCGTGGTGATGTACATGCGCCCCGCGCAGCAGGAATGGGCGCCGCTGCCCATCCCCGCTGCTGTCGGGCTCGTCCTGCTGGTGACCGCCGCCGGAACGCTCTACCTCGGCCTGTTCCCCGGCATAGTGATGAACTTCGCCGCGCAATCAGCCCTTCTGCTGCGATAGCGGGGCAGCTTTCAGCTTTTAGTTTTCAGTCCTCAGTTCTGTGTTTGTTGCGTGGAGCGGCGGGCTTTGGCGCGCCGACCTAAAGACTCTCGCAAAATAGAGTAACACTCTTCGGGCGGGTGTGGTATGGTGAGTGCATGTCCACCCTGCTGCGGCCTCGGCGCGACTTCGCCGCCCTGGAAGCGCGCCGGATGCAAGCCGCCCAACTGTTCCAACAGG
>JACQDH010000039.1 GCA_016201215.1 Acidobacteriota bacterium
TACCCGTAGCACAGGCTTCTAGCCTGTGTATCCCTTTTTCAGCACCCTGTTAGGCCAAGCGGCCCAGCCTTCCCGACCCACCCCGTCGGGAAGGCTGGGGCACGCCAAGCCCGTCCTGGAATACACCTGCTCGTTAGCCGGCGGGCGTGAAGAGGATGCGCCACCCGTCCGAAGTAGGCAGGTTGGCAAAGAGACGCACGAGCGAGCGAGCGTGACCGCGAGTGACCCGGCAGAGTGCTATGCTTCACTCCGAGGATGGTATGGAAACTCACCCTAAAGGAAATTACGCGCGGGTGCTGCTGAGCTCGGTCTTCGGGCCCTATGCGCAAGACGACGAATTCGGCAGCCGATCCATCAACCCTATGGAGCTCTATCACAACCAGGTCACGCGGGCGCAAGGCAGCTTTTCGTTGCGCATGTTCCATCGTTCCTGGGGCATCATGATGATTCAGGCGAATATTTCCGCACCCTGCACGGTGCTGGATTTTCCCCGGCGCGAAGACTTGGCCCGGGAATTAACCACGAACCACTACGATATCGTTGGCATCTCTTCGATCATCGTGAATGTCCGCAAGGTCAAAGAGATGTGCCGGATGGTGAGAGAACTATCGCCGCATTCGGTGGTCGTGGTGGGCGGACATGTTGCTGCCATTCCGGACGTGGAAGCGATGATCGACGCCGACCACATCGTGCGAGGTGAAGGCATCTCCTGGATGCGGCGGTATCTCGGAGAAAACGAGCGCGCACCCATCCGCCACCCAGCCATTATTTCCGGTCTGCAGACACGAGTCATGGGAGTGCGACTGCCGGAGCGGAAAGGCGGTACGGCAGCCACAATCATCCCGTCGGTGGGCTGTCCCGTGGGGTGCAACTTCTGCACTACCTCGGCTTTTTTCGGAGGCAAGGGAAAGTTCGTCAACTTCTACGAGAGCGGGGATGAACTGTTTGACGTGATGTGCCAGATCGAGTCGGAGCTCAAGGTCCATTCGTTCTTTGTCATGGACGAGAACTTCCTGCTCTATCGCCAGCGTGCTATGCGCTTGCTGGAACGCATGAAGGCGACGGGCAAGAGCTGGGAGCTTTCGGTCTTTGGTTCCGCCAATGCCATCCGTAAATACACCATGCAGGAACTCGTGGAACTGGGCGTCTCCTGGCTGTGGATGGGCTTGGAATCCCCGCATTCCAGCTATGGCAAGCTGCATGGCGCGGACACAACGCAACTCACACGAGAGCTACGCGAACACGGCATACGAGTGCAGGGATCTACCATCATCGGTTTAGAGCACCACACGCCAGACAACCTGGCCGAGGAGATCGAGCACGCGGTTGACTGCCAGACCGACTTCCACCAGTTCATGCTGTACACGCCCGTGCCTGGGACACCGCTTTATAAAGAGATGGCCGAACAGGGCCGGCTGCTGCAAGACGTGGACCCCGCCGATGGCCATGGGCAATTCAAGTTCAACTTCCGGCACGCAGCGATTTCCCGTGAGGATTCAAAGAGGTTCCTGGACTGGGCGTTCTGGCGTGATTTTGAGCGCAACGGACCGAGCCTCTATCGCATGTGCCGAACCATGCTCCGGGGCTGGCAACGTTACAAGGACTACCCGGATCCCCGGGTCCGGAAGCGGTTCGCACGGGAGGAGAAGAAACTGGGCAGCGCTTACAATGCGGCGCTCTGGGCGATGGAGCGGGAGTTCAGGAAGGTCAACCGAAGCGTCAGTGAGCAGATTCACTCGCTGCGGAAGGAAATCGAAAAGGAATTCCCAATGAGGGCGGGCCTCACAGCGATCTTGCTTGGCCCGATATTGTTGTGGTCCGCCCGCCGGGAGGAAAGGCGGCTGGCGTCGGGACGCAACTACGAACCGCCAACCATGGTGGAACGCAGCAATTGGGTTTCCGCCTCGTAGCCCGCCAGCCCCAATCGAGACCTGTCGCAGCAGTGCTCTTGCATGGGGGCTGCCGGATCGCTGTCGAGAACAGCCCTTGCGACCACCTAAGCGGTAGCTCCTGATAAACGCCCTTATCGGAAACTATCCAACAAGCGTGGAGAAAGGATTTAGTTTTGAAACAACACGGGCTATGCAACTTATCGCTGCGACGCGGCAGCGAGCGCCAGCCATCCGACCAGTGCGGCCTGCTTCTCGTCCTGAGTCCACGGTGGGCCAATGGTTCGGCCCATTGCGGACACGCGGAGTCGCAATTCGTTGACGGCGATGCGGAACTCGGTTGCGCCGCGCTCATATAGTTCGCGCTCGCGCACTCCCGTGACGGGCAGACCCCAGTGTTCGCTTGCGCGGGTGAGAGCGTCTCGAAAGAGCTCTCCTTCAGCAGTGTGGATGAGCGCGTGTGAAGCGAGCGTCGCCGCGAGCGTGGTTGCGGGTCGGCCCGACGCGAGGAGGATGCCGCAGCCGACGACATCATGTCCTTTGTCTCGCAGGTCGTTGACGACTGCGCGCAGAGCCTGCCGGGCCAAACGCCCTGCTGTGTTTGCACAGCGTCCAACCAATTTTTCCGCCTCCTTCAGGTCCAACTTCTCAGCAGCATGGTAGGGCTGCTTTGGAATCCCGGGAGCGATGAGTTCGATCCGCCGCCGGTCGATCACCCTGGGCGAGCGCGGCGGCCCGGCGACAACTACAAGCGCCGCCCATCCTGAATGCGCCCGGAAACCCAGCGCAGCCCGCGTGGCATTCGGCATGGCACAAGCTTTCTGAGGCGATACTGCGACGTGGCCCATTTTAGACCCAGTTCCTTTGTCGATCAACGCTCGCAGAACAGGTGAGATGTTTCAAAAGCCTTTGGTTCCGGCACAGAGGCAACTTGAGGCGATGTCGGCCTCGAAGTCTGAGCGGCCCGATGTATTGTACCCAGTGAAATGCTAGTTTGGCCGTAAGACCCGCCCCAGAAGATCAAGTCAACTCAGGCATGGGCGGTGCTCGAAACAATCGCAGGCAGGGTTTCGCCAGCCATCGCGCCCATCGATTGGCACGGTTGGCGCGCGCGCGCTGTCGGTGGCAATTCCGGTGTTGGCGTACATCTGACGGTAGAGTTTCGAGATAAATACAAACGCCAGGCGGCCGCGCAGGGATTTGACACAGCTTGACCGCTTCCAGATCGATCGAAGCGCATAGAAACGGTCCCAAACATCCTGGCTCCGCCAACGGATCTCCTCGGCGGACATGAGCGGACGGGTCATGTAAACTTTGGGCCGGAGGGCCTGGGGAATGAGCCAGTAGCGGGTCAGAGGAATTCCCGCAATCCGTGTGGGGTCGGTCTCCAGCGCTTTTTCCCAGCGCTGGAAGTCCACCGTGCCGGGAAAAGGCGTCATCAGGACGAACTGCGCAAAGGCCAACTCAGCCTCCGATGCCAGCGCGGCGGTAGCCTGGAAGGTATCAGGGCGGTCAGTCGGAAGTCCGAAGATGAATGAGCGCAGTACATGCACGCCATGCTGCCGGAAAGTGCGGAGCCGCTGCACGAGATCGCGGCCTGCGGAATTGAACTCCTTGAAGACGGCCTTCAGCCCCTCCGGCGTAACCGATTCGACTCCGACCAAGGCTCCCTTGATCCGGGCCCTGCGCATGGCGTCCAGGAATTCCGGATCTACTGCCGCTTCCATGGTGATTTGGGTGAAGAACACCATGTCCTTTGGCAGCTCGGCCAAACGAGCCATTAGTTCAAATTGTTCGTCCCGCATGGCCTGCAGTTGTGCGACTTTGCCGCGGGCATTTTGACGCCTGGCCAATTCCATATCTTCCAGCGTGACCGGGTAGAAGTTGTCATCGGCCAGGGCGATAAATCGAAAGCCCATGCGATGCAGTTCGATAATTTCCTGGATGACTACATCGGAAGCACGCTGCCGAGGGCGCTGGCCGTCCGTGCGCCAGACGGAGCAAAACGAACAGTGCTTGGGGCATCCGGGCACAGTCTGGACCGAAGCCCACATGTAGCTGTCGCGGGGCATCAACTCCCACCGCGCGGGCAGGAATTGGCTGGCTTCGATGCGTCCTCCTTCGTAGACTTGTTGGAGAAATCCACTGGCGCAATCGGCTAAAACCCTGGCCCAAAGGAACGCGGAGTAGCCGCGGCAAGTACATAAGGCCATCGCCGCGTAATGACGCCAACGCCAAACGATAAGTGATTCGGATTGACGAGATGCACACGCATCACACGCTCCGCCTTCGAGGATGCGCTAGTGGTCGAGCGCCCGGATCCGGGTATTGATTGGAAGGCCTGTGAGATATGCCGACGGGCTTCATAGGCCGCTGCGACGCCCGAGTCAACGCGATGGGCCAGCTCTCGTTCTGTTTTGTCCCGCTGTGGCGATGTTGCGGAGTCAGAATGATTTCCATTGGACACTGCAAGGTTCGAGCAGCGCAGGCGTAGTAGTCATGCACAAGTGCCGCGAACGTCTTCCAGGATGGCCACCCGCCATGGGCAACATCTTGGTGTCGCCGTAGGCCAAGCGGCCCACCCTTCCCGACACACGCCGTCGGGAAGAGCTGCGGACCCCAACCCCGTCCTCGAATATATTTGCTCGTTGACCGGCGGGCGTGAAGAGGATGCGCCACCCGCACGAACCAATCTACCGGAGGGATTCCTCGCCCCGGCAGGGCCGGGGCTCGGAATGACCGCAAAATTCCATTGCCAGGGAGTGGTTAGGTTAGCTGCAAGCGGCCGCTTTACGGGATTCACGCCTCGGCGTTGGCGCGGCGGATGGTAAAGATGAGGACGCCGATGAACAACAGCAGCGTGGGGAGCAGCAGGACGAGGATGCCAATGTCAAGCGAGCGGGCCGCGGCCTTGCCCGCCGCAGCGGCGGCACTGTAGCACATGGCACAGCCCTGGGCGTAAGCCGACGAAGAAGCCACAGAGGCGCAGAGGGCGCAGAGGAGAGAAAGGGAAAAGGCTCGGCGGGCCCGGGCCGTGACCAGGACGGGTCTTATCCTTGCGCGTTTGAAAGCGAGCGTCATGAGTTTCCCCTGTGGCTTTGGTTGAGATGCTTCGCTGCGCTCAGCAGGACAACCAACCAGCAGCACAAACCAACCCGGATGACAGTCAGCCTGACGACCGACCAGCAGGAGAACCAGTCAGCAGGACATCCGACCCGGCCCGGAGCGCGCTCGACACATTCTACCCCGATCCTCCATCCACGCCAAGGCTCAATGCGGGCGCATGTGCATCAGCCGGGCGCTATCCGGGAAGAAGAAAATCAGGATCATGCAGATGCAAAACACCAGCGCCGGTACCAGCAGGAAGACCAAGCTCAGCCTCTCGAACTTCAAGTGCATGAAATAGGCCATGATTAGCGCGGCCTTGATCACCGACAGGCCGATCAGAATGGTCAGCATGATGGCTGGCGGAATGTTTTTGTAGCCGAGGAACACCTCGATGCCGGTGATGCCCACCAGCCAGATCCAGACCCACACGAAGGTGCGGGCCGGCGCTTCAGCGTGCGACGCAACTGTGTGTCCGTGTGCGCTCATCGTTTTTCTCCGGGTTTTCTCCGGGCTCCCTTCGCTCCTCAGTGCTTGACCGACATCAGGTAAATCAACGGGAAGACGAACATCCAGACCAGGTCCACGAAGTGCCAGTAGAGGCCGCTGACCTCGACGTCTTCGGGCGAGAATTTGCCGCGGCCGAAACCCAGGGAGACGATCCCGAGGTAGATCACGCCGATGGCCACGTGGGTCATGTGCATCCCGGTGATCCCGAAGAAGGCGGCACCAAACAGCGGCGGGCCCCAGGGGTTCGAGAACGGCCGGACGCCCTCTTCGATCAGGTGCATCCTCTCGGTCAAGTGCAGGCCGACGAACAAGGCCCCACCCAGCATGGTGGCCAGGATCCACTTGACCGCCGTGTCCCGCAGGCCGCGGTTGGCGGCGGCCACGGCCATAACCATGGTCAAGCTGCTGGCCAGCAGCACCACAGTCATCAGCGTCGAGAAAGTGATGGCGTTAAAGAAAGGAAAGGGTCTCGGCCAATCGGGATTGGCAAATCGCAGGTAGCTGTAGCTCACCAGCAGGACCGTAAAGGTCAGCGCGTCGGAGATGATGAACAGCCACATCCCCAACTTCTTCGAGCCCATAGCGAAAGGCGAGACGCCGCCCGACCACGGAGAGGAGAGCGCCTCGGTCTTGGTTTCGTTCACAGTTCACCGTCCCAGATTGAGAAGTAGAAAAAGGAAGACCCAGAGTCCATCCATGAAATGCCAGTAAATCGAAGCTAGTTCGGCGGCCGTGCCCTGGGTGATGTGCGAGCGCTGCCCGGCGCGGAAAGCAACATAGAACAGCACCACGACGCCGCCGAGCAGGTGGGCGCCGTGGGCCGCGGTCAACACATAGAAAAAGCTGCTGGCAGGATTGCTGGCCAGAAAGACGCCGGCGGCGGCAAGGTGTCGCCAGGCCATCACCTGTCCCATGAGGAACAAAAGGCCCAGGCCGGTGGTGATTCCCCACCAGCGGCGGAACGACTCGGTGGCGCCGGTGCCGAGCTTGCGGCGCGCGACCTCGATGCTCGCGCTGCTCGCCAGCAGCACCAGCGTGTTGAGCCAGAGAATTCCCGGCAGGCGGACGGGTTGCCAGTCGCCGCCAAGACCCTTGCGCACGATGTAGGAGCTGGTCAGGGCCATGAAGAACATCAGAATGGCGGCCAACCCGAGTGAGACGCCGGTGAAATAAGCGCGCCGAGGAACTCGTGCCCGCCCGCCGCGACCCGAGCCGCCGTCATCATCCCCGCCGGCGGGCGGACCTGTGCCGCCCCCCTTGCCGGAGCGGATGAGTTCGAGTTTGTTGGTGAGCGTTGCAGGCATCGGCGGCCGATCTACCTCGCCCTGGCGACCTGTTCGGGTGCCAAGTGCTGCGGAACGTAGTCTTCCACTGCGCCGGGCTGCGCGTACTCATAGGCGGCGCGATAGATCACCGGCTCGACTCCGGCAAAGTTGTCATGAGGCGGCGGCGAAGGAATGGTCCACTCGAGCGTGGTCGCCTCCCAGGGGTTCTTCTCCGCTTTCTTGCCGAACTTCAGGCTCCAAAGGAAGTTGATCAGGAAGATGAACTGGACGGCAATGGTGAGGAACGCGGCGATGGAGATGAAACGCTGGACCGGCATCAACGGGCCCAGGAAATTCGCCCCGGACAGGTCCGAGTAACGACGCGGGTGGCCGGCCATGCCCAGGTAGTGCATGGGCATGAAAATCGCGTACACCCCGATGAAGGTGATCCAGAAGTGCAGCTTGCCGAGGGGCTCGTTCAGGTGGCGGCCAAACATCTTGGGGAACCAGAAGAACAGCGCGGAGAACATCCCGAAGATGGCGGCCACGCCCATGATCAGGTGGAAATGGCCTACGACGAAATAGGTATCGTGGAAGTAGAGGTCAATCGCGGGCTGCGCCAGGAAAAGACCCGAAAGACCGCCGCTGACGAACAGGGACACGAACCCGAGGGCGAACAGCATGGCCGTCGTGAAACGGATCTGCCCGCCCCATAGCGTGCCCAGCCAGTTGAAGGTCTTGATGGCCGAGGGCACGCCGATGGACATGGTCAGCAGGGAGAAGGCCAGGGCCGAATAGGGGCTCATGCCGCTGACGAACATGTGATGGCCCCAGACGCAGAAGCCCAGGAAGCCGATCGAGCACATGGCGTACACCATGGCGCGGTAACCGAAGACGGGCTTGCGCGCAAAGGTGGAGAGCATATGCGAGGTCACGCCCATCCCGGGCAGGATGGCGATGTACACCTCGGGATGGCCGAAGAACCAGAACAGGTGCTGCCAGAGGAGCGTCGAGCCGCCCTTGTGGGCGACTTGCTGGTCGGTGATCACCAGCCCGCCGGGGATGAAGAAGCTGGTCATGGCCGTGCGGTCAAGCAACAGCAGGATGCAGGCGGCCAGCAAGACGCCGAAGGCGAGCAGGCCGAGGATTGCGGTGAGGAACCAGGCCCACACGGTCAGGGGCATGCGCATCAGCGACATGCCCTTGGTGCGGAGGTCAATCGTGGTGGTGATGAAGTTGAGCGCGCCCATCAGCGACGCGC
This sequence comes from Acidobacteriota bacterium, assembly GCA_016201215.1. Classification (GTDB taxonomy): domain Bacteria; phylum Acidobacteriota; class Terriglobia; order Acidiferrales; family UBA7541; genus QHYU01. The sequence continues at coordinate 8,031 of JACQDH010000039.1, forward strand.
CGCAGAAAATGGCCACGCCGATGACCCACAGCGTCTGCCCCGCCCCCTGCCCCGGCCCGGCGATCTCTCCCAGGGCGCTCAGCGGTGGATAGGCCGTCCAGCCGGAAATCGGCGCGCCGCCGACGACAAAGAACGCCGCCAGCATCACCAGCAGCGAAAGAAACGTGATCCAGAACGAGAGCATGTTGATCACCGGGAAGGCCATGTCCGCCGCGCCGATCTGAATGGGCAGGAAATAGTTGCCGAAGCCCGACTGCGGCGCGGTGGTCAGCACCATGAAGACCATGATCGAGCCGTGCATGGTCAACAGGGCTAGGTACTGCTCCGGGGTCATGACCCCGCCGGCAATGAAGGGCAGCTTGGCGTTGGGCCAGACCAGGTGGATGCGCATCAGCACCGAGAGAAACATCCCGACGAAAGCCGATACCAGCGCCAGAAGGATGTATTGAATGCCGATGATCTTGTGGTCCGTGCTGAAGATGTATTTCCAGATGAAGCCGGTCGGCGCGGCGTGTGCGTGCACGGCACCGCTTTCGTGTGTCACCATCGAGTCTCTCCTCGGTGCGCGGGCCGGGTGTGCCCGGATCTCATTGGTTGGCGGCCGCCTGGTCAGCCAGCCATTTGTCGTAGTCGGCCTGCGGCATCACGGTCAGGAAGCTGCGCATGCGGTAGTGGCCCAGGCCGCACAGCTCGGCGCAGGGGATCTCATACTGGCCGGTCTGCGTGGCGCTGAAATGAATGCGGATGAGCAGCCCGGGCACGGCGTCCTGCTTCAGGCGCAGCTCGCGAACGAAGAAGCTGTGGGTGACGTCCTGCGAGCGGATCAGTAATTCGACCTCGCGGTTCACCGGCACAGCCACCACCGGCACCACCAGGTCGTCCTTCCCTGCCGGGTCGGTGGGGTCGAGGCCCAGCGGGTTGCCGCCGGAGGCGTTCACCAGCTTCGGGTCCAGGCGGCCAAACTTGCCGTCCGGGCCGGGGTAGCGGAAGTTCCAGACAAACTGCTGCCCAGTCACCTCGATCTGCACAGCCCCGGGCACCGCGGAGCGGAAATGGACCTCGGCCCAGGCGCGCTCGGCATAGACGCCCAGGCCGACGAAGAGCACCAGCGTGGCCAGTGTCCAGACGACTTCCATGGTCAGGTTGCCCTCGATGTGCTGGGCGCGCTGCCCGCGGCCGCGGTAGCGGAAGATCACCCACGCCAGCCCCAACTGCGAGAGCACGAAGACAATTCCCGTGATCACCAGCGTGCGCAGGAACTGCTGGTCAATGTCCCGGCCAAAGGTGGTGATGGGATCAGGGAACCACCAAGTCTTCGCGAAAAAGGTGTAGAGGGTAATAGCGGTGAAAATCACGAGGAAGATCGCCAGGGATACTGCCACCGTGGTCGAGCCTGCACAGGCCTTTTTTCTCCGCATCGCCTCCGCTCCGCGAACTCTTCGGTCAAACCACACGAGTACGGACCGCGTACCGGTAACCCAGTTTTGAAAGGAACCGACGCCCAAAACCCTACATGATATACATCCGGCCCGAAATTTCAAGAAACTTTCCGCGCCCAGGATGCGGCGGCTCAGCCGCCACAGTTAAGGAAGGTCTTAACCTTCACGCCGGCCACAGGCCCCGCGCCGCCGGTTTTCCGCTCAGCCCTTGGCGGCCATGGCCTCTGCCAAGTGCACGAACAGAGCGCGGGGTTGCACCAGCTTCTGCGGAATCGAGTGTGGGAGAGTGATGCGGAGTCCCTCGACGCGCTGGGCTGACTCGGGACAACGTTTGCTGGTCGGAAACGATGGTGCGGAAGGTAGGATGAGTTTATCCCGAGCTCAGGCGAGGGAAACCCACATGCTCGCAGCCGATTTTGCAGGCGACAGCCGCCCTTGAGCGAGGGCATGTTTCTTCATGTGGCTCCACTTTTTCAACTGGCGCTCCCTGGCGGCTGCAGAGGCCCGTTGGGGATGGGCTTCGTACCAGACCAAAGCAATCGGCCTTGTGCCTTTCGTGTAGGTAGATCCTTTGCCTGAGGCATGATGACGCAGACGCTGGCTCAGCTTGCTGGTCAATCCACAGTAGTAGCCGCCGTCGGCGCAGAGGAGGAGGTAGCAGCACCAACCGGGTGGGAATTCGGGAACAGAGCCCTTCGACTCGCTGCGCTCGCTCAGGGCAAGATTTCCTCGCCGGAAATTTTGGTGCGGAAGGTGGGATTCGAACCCACACGCCTTACGGCGCCACCCCCTCAAGATGGTGCGTCTGCCAGTTCCGCCACTTCCGCACAGGGGAGGTGTCAGAAGAATTCTAGCCGTGTCACGCGGCTTCGGCAAGCCGAAGCTGGGGTACACAAAGATAAGGACCCCACGCGCTCAGCAGGAACAAGGACGGGCAGTAAGCCGGGTCTGCCAGCGCGCTACTGCTTCGCGGGCGGCGGCGAAGCAGGTGCATGCGCCGGCGGTGTCTGCGGCGCGGATTGCTGCGGCTGCGCCGGCTGTTGTGGCGCAGGAGCAGCAGGCGCAGGCTGCTGTTTAGGAGCGGGCTTGGAAAACTGCTCGAGCACCGAGCTGCCCGCCGGCCGGAAAGTGGTCTGGCGCAAGCCCAGCGCGATCGAAGTGAGCATGAACATGACCGCGCACCAGGTGGTGGCTTTGCTGAGGAACGTCGCCGCGCCGCGCGGCCCGAATGCGGTTTGGCTGCCGGCGCCGCCGAATGCACCGGCCAGGTCCGCAGCCTTGCCACTTTGCAGGAGCACGACCACGACGAGCAGGAAGCTCACCAGCACGTGTACGGTGGTCAGCACGAAGGGTACTCGCCAGCCCAGGACAATCAGCGCGGCGCCCGCCACAAGCGAGATGGCCCATTTCACGTTTCCCGGCATTCCCTGCTCCTCAGCTCCAAGACCCTCTAGAAATTAACAATCGAAGCGAACGATTGCGGGTCGAGGCTCGCCCCACCCACCAGCGCCCCGTCGATCTCCACCTGCGCCATCAACCCCTTGATATTGTCGGGCTTGACGCTGCCGCCGTAGAGGATCCTCAAGACGGCGGCGCGTTCCGGGGTGAAGCTCGCCGCGGCCAATCGCCGCAGGAACCGGTGGGCCTCGGCGGCCATTTCCGGCGTTGCCGTGCGGCCCGTGCCAATCGCCCAAACGGGTTCGTAAGCAATGATAATACGTGAGAACTCCACCCCGGTCAACGCAGCCATTCCCCCAGCAAATTGCCGCTCCAGCACCGCTTCAGTGTGTCCCGCCTCGCGCTCCTTCAGGGTTTCGCCCACGCAAACGATCGGAATCAGCCCGGCCTCGAGCGCCGCTTTGGTTTTCTTGTTCACCCATTCGTCGGTCTCGCCGAAGTACTGCCGGCGCTCGGAATGCCCGATGATGACGTAGCGGCAGCCGACCTCAACCAGCATTTTCGCCGAAACCTCGCCGGTGAAGGCGCCTTCCTTTTCCCAGTGGAAGTCCTGCGCGCCAATGGAAATGGCCGAGCCGCGCGCCACCTCGACCGCCGCAGCCAGCGCCGTGAATGGCGGCGCGATGACGATGTCATCGGCGAGGCCCGCTTGGTGCACCGCAGCCACGGAATCGCCGCCGCCGACAATCGAAGTTGCACCAGCAACCGTCGCCGCGGCGATGGCCTTGGCAATCTCAATCGTGCCTTTTGCGAACGGTGGCATCTCGAAGACACCCATCGGGCCGTTCCAGACGATCGCCTTCGCGCCGGTGATTTTCTGCCCAAATGTGACCACGGTCTTCGGCCCGATATCCAGGCCCATCCAGCCCTCCGGGGTAGCGGAAACGGAGGTGATCTGCGTCGGCGAGTCAGCCTTGAACTCGGCGGCGACGACGTGATCGACCGGCAGGAGCAGAGGAAACCGGCGAGCGCGCGCTTCGCTCCGCAGGCGGTGCGCCAGCTCGAGCTTGTCATCCTCCACCAGCGACTTGCCGATGGGCAGACCCTCGGCTTTCAGAAACGTGTAGGCCATGCCGCCGCCGATGAGCATAGCGTCGGCGATCTTCATCAGGTTCTCAACCACTTCAATTTTGTCGGAGACCTTAGCGCCACCCAGCACCGCGACGAACGGCCGTTCGGGATTGCGCACTGCCTTGCCCAGATAGGCGAGTTCCTTTTCCATCAGCAGCCCGGCGGCAGCCTGGCGCACGAAGCGCGTAATGCCCACGACCGAGGCGTGGGCGCGGTGCGCCGAGCCAAACGCGTCGCAGACGAACAGGGCGTCGCAGAGCGCCGCGAGCTGCCGGGAGAAAGCTTCGTCGTTGGCTTCTTCTTCGGCGCGGTAGCGAACGTTTTCGAGCAGCAGCACGCCCCCGTTGGCGAGTGCCTTGCTTTTGGCCTCGGCATTGGCGCCGATGCAGTCCGCGGCAAAATCCACTGTGGCGCCCAGTAACTCGGCGAGCCGCGCGGCCGCGGGCCGGAGGCTGTACTTCGGGTCGGGCTTGCCCTTGGGCCGGCCCAGGTGCGAGGCCAGCACCAACCGTGCGCCGCGTGAGATGGCCAGGCGCAGCGTGGGCAGGGTTTCACGGATGCGGGTGTCGTCGGTCACGCGGCTGCCGTCGAGCGGCACATTGAAGTCCACGCGGATGAAAACGCGTTTGCCGGCCAGTTCGAGATCGCGAATCGAAAGTTTGTTCATGGGAAAATAGCCGTCAGCTTTCAGCTATCAGCAATCAGCCATCAGAAAGCGCCCGCAACCGCAGGCTGTGTCATGCCGAGTCCCGCCCGGCAGGACGAGGCATCTCTCCGAGGGATTCCTCGGCACGCTCGGAATGACGACGTTGCTTGGCACACGCGAAACGAAATTGCTTGGCAAACGCAAACTGGCGCGCGCTTAGAGGCGCGCGGCCATCAATTTGATCAGGTCGCGGCAACGGCAGGAATAGCCCCACTCGTTGTCGTACCAAGCCAGCACTTTGACGCAGTTGCTGCCCACCACTTTTGTATAGCCCGCGTCCACGATCGAGGAGTGCGGATTGCCTTTGAAGTCTGCTGAGACCAGCTCCTCCTCGGTGTACTCCAAGATGCTCTTCATGGGACCCTCGGCGGCGCGGCGCATGGCGGCGTTGACGCTCTCGACGGTGGCCGGCTTTTCCGTGGTCACGGTGAGGTCCACGACACTGACGTTGGGCGTGGGCACGCGCATGGCGTAGCCGTCCAGTTTGCCCTTGAGTTCCGGCAGCACCAGGTGCAGGGCCTTCGCGGCGCCCGTCGTGCTGGGAATCATCGAAAGCGCGGCGGCGCGAGCGCGGCGCAGGTCCTTGTGGGGCAGGTCGAGCAGCCGCTGGTCGTTGGTATAGGAATGAATGGTGGTCATCGTGCCGTGGACAATGCCAAAGGTGTCTTGCAGCACCTTGGCCACCGGCGCCAGGCAATTGGTCGTGCAGGAGGCGTTGGAGACGACGTGATGCTTGGCGGGGTCGTAGGTCTTTTCGTTCACGCCCAGCACCAAGGTGTGGTCCGGGTCGGTGGCCGGGGCCGTAATGATCACTTTCTTCACCGGGCCACGCATGTGCTTCTTCGCGTCGGAGCCTTTGGTGAACAGGCCCGTGGATTCCACCACGATCTCGGCCCCCACCGAGGCCCAGTCGAGTTCGGCCGGGTCCTTGACCTTGAAGACGCGGAAGCCCTTGCCGTCCACGGCGATCGAATCATCCGTGTAGGTCACTTGGTGGGTGAGGTTGCCCAAGATGGAATCGTACTTGAGCAGATGGGCCAGCGTTTGCGAGTCGGTGATGTCGTTGACGGCGACAAACTGAATGGCGGGGTCGCCCAGGGCCGCGCGCAGGATGTTGCGGCCGATGCGGCCAAATCCGTTGATGCCCACTTTGATCGGCATGCTTCCTCCGGATAAAAGCGAAGTCTCTGTGGTTCCGCTCGACGGGCAACTCAAACGAAAGCGGACGCGAAGATGCTAGGGCGCGGCAGGAAAAAAGTCAAACAAAGTCACAGGCGGGTAGTGTCCTAATTCGAGGATGTGAACGCCGCCGATTGTGGCGGAGCTATTGGCAAGAAGTGCTCACTCCCGGCCCTCGACGATCCGAATTTCCTCCTCGTTCAGGCCGTAGAGGTCATAGACGAGGCGGTCGATTTGGCGGTCGAGGGCGGCGCACTTGCTTTCGTAGTAGGTCTTGTCGCGGTCGGTTTTCGCTTTGGCGAGTTGCTTCTTCGCCTCTAGCATCGCCTCTACCCTCGTCACGATCTGGTTATGGCGTGACTTGTCGGCGGCATTGAAGTTCTCCGGTGAACGTATTGGGAGCCGCTCGATGTATTTCTTCACATACATATACGCAGTTTGGTAGGCGCGAAGCGTTATCTTGTGGAGATACCAGTCTAAGAGACGACTGTTAAGCAATCCCAAGAGATACTGCGGCTTTATCTCAGGATGGGCCACAATACCATAACCCCCCGCTCCGCCGCCGCAGAAAGAATACTTGCCCTCACGGTCCAAACAATAGGAGCCGTGAGCATAGTAATCAGGCGTTACAATCTTGGGTAGAGAAATCGTACTTAATGCCTGACTGCGACCGTACGCATACCACTGAGCGCCCTTCATCTTGCCATCTTCTCTATCTTCTAGAACCCTTCTGTGGGCATTCAGGTAAGTCCAGGCTTGGGGAAATTCTCGCTTCATGCGGTCAGCAGGAATCAGCGTGCCGTCCTCGTAAGGAAACAGTATCACCTTGTCGGTGTCAGCAAGGAAGTACCGGCACATGTGGCCACCTTTAATGAGGGGGCGCATGATCGCGCTCTCGACGGACTGCTCTTCTTCGGCACTCCCGAACTTGACCACAAGTGTGGCAGTCCGTTGTTTGACCACATCTCCGATGTAGATGGGATCAGAAGCAGTCTTCAAGCCTTGAAAGATATGGGTTGTGACATCGCCCAAGTGCGACTGAACCGCACTCAGTTTTTCCCAAAGTGGCATCTCGCGAGGCCAAACAAAAACCCAAGGCTCACTTGAGAGCGTGGACAGAGGAATCATGCCAACCGTAAGGTCGGCGTTGGGCTTAGCCTCCACGCCGGTCATCGAGAGCAGCGCGGCCATTTCCTCTTTGGATTTCCTGGTGAAATGCATCTGGGCGCAACGGAATGCCTGCTGCTTAGTCTGAGAAAGGATCAATATGCATGTGTTAATGCTCGCTTCGTCGAAAACCATGTGTCCGTCAAAATCGATGATCTGCTGTAGATTCTGACTGCCGACGATGAAACTCCTTAAGCCATCTCCATAGTCCGTTTTGAAGAACCGGTGGGGCAGGATGTATCCGAGAATACCGGCGCGCTTCAGATGTCTAATGGCTTGTTCTACAAAAACACAGTAAATATCGTAATTTCCGACGGCTGCTTTGTAGTTTGCGTTGTAATAAGCGATCTCTATTGCTCCCGTTGTCTGAATCCTGACGTACGGCGGATTTCCAACGATAGCGTCGAAGCCGCCCCTCTTCATCACTTCGGGGAACGCGTCCTCGAAGTTCATCGGGTTTAGCTTCCGCTCTTCGTCGCCCGCAAAGAGTTGGCTGTCGAGAACGTCCGTGCCGATGAGCGAATTGCCGCAGACGATGTTCCTGCTAAGGTCGGGAAGCAGTCTCTTCAACTGCGCCGTGTGTTGGAATTCCAGCAGGTACTGGTGAGCGCTCGCTGTCGTCTCGTCCTGAAGTAGTTTCAGGTAAAGCGAGAGTTGGCAGACTTCGACAGCTTGGGCATCAATGTCTACGCCGTAGATCATGTTGAGCAGGATTTCGCGCTTCTTACGCAGCGAGAGATACAGTTTGCCTTCGCGTTCGATGCAATCGCCTTTGCGCGCCTTCCTTGGATTCGCGTTGTAATAGTTGCCGTGGTGTTGCAGCAGCAGGTCATACACACCAAGCAGGAAGGAGCCGCTGCCACAGGCGATGTCGGCAAAACGCATTTCGGCGATCTGTTCCGGTGCCTTGCCCGCGATGAGTTTGCCGACCGTATTCTCGACGATGTAGCGTACGATATATTCAGGCGTGTAATAAACCCCACCGGCCTTGCGAACCTCGAGCTTTTCTACGACGTCTGCCCGTTTGTTGGTCGCGACGATGACCTTGCCGAGGAAGCGTTCATAAATTGAGCCGAGGATGTGGATGGGAATCGCGTCGAAGTTGTAGGGGGAATTGATATGAGAGAGGCCTTCGCAAATGTCGGCAAAGGCGTCGTCATCCACGCGAAAATTCGGCTGGTCCAGAACGTCGTGTTTCTTGAAGACGACACCGTTGTAGATCCCGTCAAGCCGTCGCGAAGCCGCGATGAAGTCTTCCCATGGCGTCCCCCTGCTGCCGAACTTGTCCACAAGCGACGGGGTCTCGATCTGTTTGTCTTCTAGGAAGCGAAGAAGAACCAACCGGTCGATTGTGCGCTGCGTAATCTCGGTGAGAGTGTCGCTGTCGAGACGCGGGTTACGATTTTTGAAAACGTGGGCGAGCGTTTCCCGGTACTCGTCGAGTTCTTCCAGCAGCGATTCGTCCGCGGGCTTATACGCACCGGGGAATAGGCCGCGCTGGACAGCTTTGCCCCGCGGCTTAGCCAATCCTTCGGCATATTTCCCGATCGAGCCGCTAGCAAGAGCCTCGCGGGAGAACAGCCAGTAAATCTTGGCGAACTCCTGCGCGTCGGCGTACTGCGAGTAGTGATATTTCTCGATGCCGCGATAGGTCGCCGTCCCAATGTCGGGCCTGTACCGGCAGTCGAGGATGTGGAAGTGCTGGAAGTCGGTGATGACGACGAGAGGGTTGCCGCTACCGTAACCATAGCGGATGGCCTGGAAGTAGTTGTCGGGTGTCGCGATGTCGCCGTGCGGCTTCTTGGCCTCGACGTAGAAGCGCACGTCGCGGAAGTTGGGCGCGAGGTAGAAGGCGTAGTCCGCTCGGCGCTGCGAAACGCCCCCAGTCCGTTCAACCTTAACTTCCTGGGCGTAGGGATTGGTTTGAAGATCGTGGTTAACGTCCCAACCCAGCGCGATGAAAAACTTGTCGATGAAATCCTTGCGTGCTTCGGCTTCCTGATACTCGGCGGACAGATACCCGGCTTCGTTGGCTTTGAAGGTGGCCGCGAGGCTTTTGACTCTCTCGAACGCCTGGTCGAAAACTTGCGCTGCCATGTCCGGCCAGATTAGCAGGAGCGCGGCGGGACCGGCAAGGCCGGTCGCCGAACGCGGGCGGGTTTTCGGCGAGTTCGCTTCCCAAGCCCGACAAGCCTGTTACGGTGCTTGTCATACTGGCGCGGGCAAACTTCCACCAGATTAGGACACTACCCCCAGGCGTGCAACAAAGTCGAACCAGGGAAGAGGAGGCTACGGATACTGCTTGACGCTGACGACCTTGTCACCGGCAAAGCGGACAAAGATGGTCTTCCCCGGCGGCTGGCCGTAAATCCAATCCTCGGTCTCGACCCCGTCCGCATCACGCTCGCGGACCTTGCGTTCCGGCTTGCCGATGGCCGCCAGCACCATTTCACGGTCCATGCCCACTACGGCGCGCTTTTCCTGGATGGCCTTCTGCATGTCCGGCGCCAGGGTTTCCACCCACTGCACGGAGGCGGAGCGCTGCTTCGAGAAATCAAGCAGGCCGGCCAGATGCTGCTTCAACTGGTCCGGGGTCAGATCCGGCAAGGGGCGGCCGAAGTCCAGGACCAGCGTGGCACCCAGGCCCTGGTATCCCGGAGCGGCACTCGGATTGGTCGGGGCGACGGTGGTCGTGGGATAGGGGGAGCCCACCTGGACCCGGACGCGGTCGCGCCAGCGGGTCTTGCCGCGGCCGCCGCCGTTGAGGTCCAGCACAATCTCGCGGTCGCGGAACTCGACCTTGGTCACCTGGACGGTGTCACCGGTATTGACCGCCGGGCTGTTATTGGCCACCGCCTGGTGCAGCAGCTTTTCATCCACCGGCTCGCCCGCCTTCATCCGGAAACCCTTCTTGCCGGAGGGTAGCGGCTTGAGCGCCTTGGCGAACTCGCCGGACACATAGCGGATGATCTCCAGCCGCGACTGCGGCTGCAGGTACTCGCCTTTCTTGCCAGCTTTTTGCGCATCCCCGGCCGGCAGCAGGTCGGGAAGCACGGGCAGGCTCTGGCCCGGGGGGAACTCCACCGACTGGCCGGGTTGCGACCGGAACCGCAGCACCTGGGCCACGTCGGCGTCGAGCAGCAGCAGGGCCGAAGCGAGGATGAATGCAAGGCGAATCATCACCAACCTGCGAGACTATTTTAAGACTTCCTGCATGGCAGGGGAAGGGCCAAGTCGGCGGGTGAGAGCCAACCAGGTGATGCCTGCGAGCGAAACCAAGGTCACGGCCAGACCCCCTTCCGGACCATAAAACCCACCGGTCAACCAATCTGCCCCGGTAAGCTCGGCGCGCAGCAGCGTGGAGCCCAGCCTCAAGCCGCTTACGGGGAGCGAGAAGATGGTTCCCTGGAAAAAGTTCCAGGCCCAGTGGAGGCCGATGGGCAGCCACAGCGCTCGCGTTTTCAGGTAGGCCAGCGAGAAGAGAACGCCGGCCAAAACGGTGTTGGCGGTGGAGAGCGGCGTGGCGTAAGGATTGGTGAGATGCAGGCCGCCAAATAGCCCCGAAATGGCGGCCACGGCAACGATCGGTCCGGCTTCGTCAAGCAACCGCTGGAAGGCGTAGCCGCGGAAGGCGATCTCCTCAAAGGCTGCGGCCAGCAGGAAGACGCCCGCGGAGGCCGCGAGTCGAGGGAGTAGCCGGCCCGAGGCTCCGGCCAAGCCAGAATAGTGAAGCGCCTGCGAGAGGTAGAGTAGGACAACAACCAGAGCCATCAGCAGGGCGCCGCCGACCGCGCCGCAAACCAGCTCCCTGCCCGCGCCGGGGTAGAACCACAGGCCCAAGGTGCGAAAGGTGCGCCGGTCGAACACATGGAGAAAGAGCCAGCCCTCCACCAGCAGGCCCGCATTCAGCAAGAAATAGAGCAGCGCGTACCGTGCACCCTCGGGCAGATCACGCAACAGGGTGGAAACCGCCCATGGCAATCCCAGGTAACCGATTGCCAAGTAGAGACACGCACGGGCGAAGGGGTGCAGGAACTCGCCCGGTCCAGCCTGCGCCGGGCGCGAAAGCGGCGAA
>JACQDH010000033.1 GCA_016201215.1 Acidobacteriota bacterium
CACGCAATCTACGCCCGTGGAGAAGAGCAGAAGCTCGGCGTGCAAGCCCTTGGCCAACACTGCGGAAGAGCGATCCTTGTCGATCACGGCCTCAATGCCTTCTAGCTGGCCGTGCCGGCGCACCACCGGGATACCGCCGCCTCCGGCCGCAATTACCACCACGCCAGCGCCCAAACAGGCGCGAATCGCGTGGAATTCCACGATCTCGAGCGGCTCGGGCGAAGGCACGACGCGTCGCCAGCCGCGCCCAGAGTCTTCCACCATTGTCCAACCGAGCTTTTGTCTGCGCTCGAGCCCCTCTTCGAAACGGTAGAACGGCCCAATGGGTTTTGTGGGGTTGCAGAAGGCCGGGTCCTCCGGGTCCACCACCACCTGCGTGAGGAAGCTCACAACAGTGACGCGCCGCCCCCGCGCAGCCAGCGCGTTGTGCAGCGTTTGCTGCAGGAGATAACCGGTCTCGCCCTCGGTTTCGGCGTCACACTCATCGAGGCGTACCGGCGGTAGCTCCGGCTGCGCCAGCTCCGCGCGCAACAACGCCCGGCCCACCTGTGGGCCGTTTCCGTGTGTGAGCACCACTCGATAGCCCGCGGCGAGCACGTCGGCAACGCCTTCGCACGTCACGCGCGCATTGCGCTGCTGGTCTTCAAACGTGCCAAGTTCTCCAGGAGGCGAGAGCGAATTGCCCCCAATGGCGATCACCGCGATGGGTTTCATCGGCCTCCCTCAATCCCGGTCGGGACCACGGACTCCGCCACCAGAGCCAGCAGCAGTGCTTTGTGCACGTGCAGGCGGTTTTCCGCCTGCTCGAGGACAACCGAGTGCAGGCCATCGAGCACCTCGTCGGTCACCTCCTCGCCGCGATGCGCGGGCAGGCAGTGTAGAAACAGAGCGTCTGGCTTGGCCAGGCCCATGAGATAGGAGTTCACCCGGAAGGGCTCAAAGATTTTCCTGCGCCGCTCGGCGTCCTTCTCCTGCCCCATGCTGGTCCAGACGTCCGTGTAGACAGCATCTGCGTTATGCACCGCATCGGCCGGGTCGTAAACCACCAGCAGCGACGCGCCGGTCAGCACCGCATCCGCGCGCGCCTGGGCGAAGATGCCAGCGTGAGGCTCAAAGCCGCGCGGGGTGGCAATGGTGAGATGCACACCTGTCTTCGCAGCGGCCTCGGCCAGAGCGTGGGCCACATTGTTGCTGCCGTCGCCGACGAACGCCAGCCGCAGGCCGCGCAGATCCCCTTTGTGCTCGCGGAGCGTGAGCAGGTCGGCGACCGCCTGGCAAGGATGTAGCAAGTCGGAAAGCGCATTGATGACCGGGATGTGCGCCTGGGCGGCCATCTCTTCCAGAATGGCGTGTGAAAAGGTGCGCACCACCAGCACATCCACCCAGCGCGCCAGGTTACGCGCGACGTCCTTCACCGCTTCGCGCTTACCCAGTGCGATGTCGGCCTGGGAGAGATAAACCGCCTGGCCGCCGAGCTGTGCCATGCCCACCTCAAACGTCACTCGGGTGCGCAGGGATGACTTCTCGAAGATGAGTGCAGCGCACCGGCCGCGGAGCGCGTCCCGGAAGGCGGCCGGATGCTCCTTCACCGCGGCGGCGAAACTAAGCAAGTCGCTAAATTCCACGATGGTGAGGTCGTGGAGGGAGAGGAAATCCCGCTTTGTGTGTCCCCGGACGGGCCGTAGGCGCCAGTGCCGGGTAATCGGCGCGTGCAGAAAATGTACCACGGTGATTCCTCCCAGTTATTCCCCCGCTGGAACAAGCACACGCTTCTCGCGTGCTACAAACTCGCGCAGCACCTGGGCGAGAGTGAGCTGGCTCCGCTCTGCGATTTCGTAGCGGACACGCACGGATGGTTGGGAAATGGCCACCACTCTCCCCAGGTCGATCGGGGTGGCCACAATGACCGCGTCACAAGGGGTGCAGCGGATAGTTGCCTCTAGCTCCGCCAGTTGGTGCGGGCTGTAGCCCATTGCGGGGAGCAGCGCCCCAATGTGGGCGTATTTCTCATACACCTGGCAGAGGCTGCCTAGCGCATAGGGTCGGGGATCGACCAGCTCGGCAGCGCCCCACTGGCGCGCGGCGACGACACCGGCTCCAAAAGCCATCTCGCCATGCGTGAGCGTAGGACCATCTTCGACCACCAGCACGCGTGCGCCCCGGATCCTCTCGGGCAAATCGACTTCGACGCGCGAGGCTGCTTCGATCACCTGTGCGCGGGGATTCCGCAGGCGGACGTTACGTCGCACAGTCTCAATGTCCTTCTCAGCCGCGGTGTCCACCTTGTTGATCACCACGACGTCGGCGCGCAGCAGGTTTACCTCGCCGGGGTAATAGAGCAGTTCGTGGCCAGCGCGGTGGGGGTCGGCGACCACGATCTCCAGGTCGGAGCGGAAAAACGGCGTGTCGTTGTTGCCGCCGTCCCAGACGATCACGTCCGCTTCGGTCTCCGCTCGGGACAGGATGGCTTCGTAGTCCACTCCGGCATACACGACCGTGCCGTTCCTCAGGTGGGGCTCGTACTCTTCCCGCTCTTCCACGGTGCAGTGATTGCGGTCGAGATCGAGCGGGGTGGCAAACCGCTGCACGCGCTGCGCGGCGAGGTCGCCGTAAGGCATCGGGTGGCGCACCACCACGATGCGCAGCCCGGCCTCGCGCAGGAGCTTCACCACGCGGCGCGACACCGGGCTTTTGCCGCAGCCCGTGCGCACCGCGCAGACCGAAACCACCGGAACGCGCGCTTCCAGCATGGTGCTGTCCGCACCCAGAAGCAGGAAGTCCGCTCCTGCGGCGCCCGCGCGCGAGGCCAAGTCCATTACGTGGTGGTGAGAAACGTCGCTATAAGAAAACACCAATAGGTCGGCACACTGTTCGTGGATCAGCCGTTCTAGCTCTTCCTCCGGAACAATCGGAATGCCGTCGGGATAGAGCGGCCCCGCTAGCTCAGCCGGGTACTTCCTTCCGGCAATGTCCGGGATCTGGGTGGCGGTGAAAGCGACGACGTGGTCCCCGGGCGAGTGCCGAAAGCACACGTTGAAATTGTGGAAATCCCGGCCGGCAGCGCCAAGGATGACGATGCGACGTTTCATGGGGTCCTCCGCTTGAGCCCGGACTTAGTGGGTTTAAGCTTGGCAGGCTTGCAGGCTCAAGGCGGGCGAGGAAATGCGGTCCAGGTCCCTGCGCAACGCCTGCCGCTGCTCCATGAGTGCCACCCATTCTAGGCCAGGGCGCTCGGCGGCCCTACTAGGCAGAATCGCGCGGCACTGTTTTGAGAGCAATCGGGCAACCACGGGATGGGCGCCGGGGGCTCTGCCTATCTATTTGAGCACAAAAGATTTAGCATGTTCTCTCATGGCTCTCGAAGAGGCGGGGTCGCGGCAGGTTGAGCGAAGTTGCCCAATTCTTTTGGGACCCGTTGCGCAAGGGGACGCAAGGGCGACAGGCTGCCAAGCAGGTCTCCGAGGTAGCTCTGAAAGAGACAAGCCGACTGGCTAACGCCAGCTGGTACAGGAAGTTCCGCGAGGGTCTCTGTCAGGGATGTTAATCTGCGGGTGTCGCGGCAAGAGCGACCTTCAGGCTCTCGCGGCAGGCGAGCACCGTACGGCCAATGTCCTCTTCGGTATGCGCCGCGGAGACAAACAGCGCCTCATACTGCGACGGCGGGAGAAAAATCCCTCGGTCGAGCATCTCCGCGAAAAATGCGGCAAAGCGACGCGTGTCCGACTTCTTTGCGGCCTCATAATCCCGCACCGGCTCGCCGCTGAAGAACAGCGTTGCGACGGAGCCGACTGCGTTTACGTGCCCGGCCACACCGCTCGCCTGCAGGGCCTCGCGTACGCGGGAAATCAGCCGCTCGGCCTTGGCATTCAGGTTCTCGTAGAAGTCCTGCGCCGAAAGCAGGCGGAGCGTCTCGAGGCCCGCGCGCATCGCCAGCGGATTCCCGGACAGCGTGCCCGCTTGATAGACTGGCCCCAGCGGTGCCACCAGGCGCATGACGTCGCGGCGGCCCCCATAGGCAGCTACAGGCAGCCCGCCGCCGATAATCTTCCCCAGCGTGGTGAGGTCAGGCGCGACCCCGTAGAGCGTCTGCACGCCACCATAGGCCAGTCGGAAGCCGCTGATCACTTCATCAAAGATCAACAGCGCACCGGAACTTCGCGTCAGCTCGCGAAGGCCCTGGAGAAAGCCCGGCTGCGGCGGCACCACGCCCATGTTCGCGGCTACTGGCTCGACAATCACCGCGGCGATCTGATTGGGGTGCCGGGCAAATGCTCGCTCAACAGCGGCCATATCGTTGTACGGCACATTCAGCGTCAGTTCGGCGAAGGCCGACGGGACGCCGGGGCTCGAAGCGATGCCGAGCGTGGCCAGACCCGACCCGGCCTGGGAGAGAAAGCTGTCGGAATGGCCGTGGTAGCAGCCCTCGAATTTCAGAATCAGATTCCGCCCGGTAAAGGCGCGGGCCACGCGGATGGCGCTCATTGTCGCTTCGGTGCCGGAGCTGACAAAGCGCACCATCTGGAGCGAAGGGAGCGCGCGAGTGATCACGGCGGCGAACTCGACCTCGAGCTCATTAGTCATGCCGTAGCTGGTGCCGCGCCGGGCCTGCTCGGCGATGGCCGCCGTCACGGCCGGATGCGCGTGGCCCAGAATCATGGCGCCCCACGAGCAGACATAATCAATGTACTCGTTCCCGTCAACGTCAAACAGTCGCGCTCCTGCGGCGCGCTCGATGACAATCGGATCCCCGCCAACCGCCTTGAAGGCGCGCACCGGGCTGCTGACGCCGCCGACCAGGATCTGCTCCGCCCGGCGAAATATTGCCTGTGATTTGGATCGCAAACGAGGGGTCAAGATCTTTCCCCGCCGGGGCAGCCTAGCATGCCCCGAGCCACCGGGCCGCGTCTTTGGCGTGATAGGTGAGCACGATATCCGCGCCGGCGCGCTTGATGCCGGTCAGGATCTCCAAGACGACGCGTTGTTCGTCCAGCCAACCGTTCCGCACAGCGGCTTTGACCATGGCATATTCCCCGCTGACGTTA
>JACQDH010000034.1 GCA_016201215.1 Acidobacteriota bacterium
CATGTTTTCCTTCAGCGTGATCTCCTCGCCCACGTTCACCAGATAGGACGGGATGTTCACCTTCCTGCCGGCCACGCGGACGTGCCCGTGCAGCACCAGTTGCCGCGCTTGCGCGCGGGAGCCGGCCAAGCCCATGCGGTTGACCACGTTATCCAGGCGCCGCTCGAGCATCACGATCAGGTTCTCGCCCGTGGGGCCCTTGGCGCGCTCGGCCTTCTCCACGTAGGTGCGGAACTGCCTCTCGAGCAGCCCGTAGGTGCGCTTGACCTTCTGCTTTTCGCGCAACTGCAGTCCGTATCCGGCGAGCTTTTTCGGGCGGCGCGACTGCCCGTGCTGGCCGGGAACGAAGTTGCGCTTTTCAATGGCGCATTTTTCGGTAAAGCACCGCAGTCCCTTGAGGAAGAGCTTCTGCCCTTCCCGGCGGCACAGGCGGCAAACCGCTTCACGATGTCTTGCCAAGTGCTCTTCTCCTTTGCTTCAGGCCCCCGGCGCAGCCGTTACACCCGGCGGCGCTTCGGTGGCCGACAACCGTTGTGAGGGATGGGCGTCACGTCCTTAATGTGCAGGATGTGCAGCCCAGCCGAGGCCAGCGCGCGGACGGCCGATTCGCGTCCTGATCCCGGCCCCTTGACGCGCACCTCGACGGTTTTCATCCCGTACTGGTCGCGGGCCACTCCCGCCGCGGCCGCCGAGGCCTGCTGCGCGGCGTAGGGCGTGCCCTTGCGCGAGCCCTTGAAGCCGATGGCACCGGACGAGGACCAGCAGACCGCGCGGCCATCCGGGTCGGTGATCGTGATCATGGTATTGTTGAAGGTGGCCTGGATGCAGGCCACCCCGTGCGGCACGATGCGCCGCTCGCGCTTCTTCTTGAACTCTTTTTTCTTCTTCGTCGGTTTCGCCGGAGCGGTTGTGGCTGCGGCGTCCTGTTGTTCTTTGGCCACCTGGTTCCCCTCTCGTCCGAATCGCTACTTGCGCGCCATGACCTTCTTCTTGGCCGCCACCGCACCCTTGCGCGGGCCCTTGCGAGTGCGCGCGTTGGTGTGCGTCCGCTGGCCGCGCACGGGCAGGTTGCGGCGGTGCCGCAGGCCGCGGTAGCACTGGATTTCAATCAGCCGCCGGATGTTCATCTGCATCTCCTTGCGGAGATCGCCCTCCACGCGGCCCTCGGACTCAATCGCCTGGCGGAGGTGGGTAACCTCCTCCTCGGTGAGGTCCTTGACCTTCTTGGTGTGCTCGACCTGAGCCTTGGCGCACAGCGACTGCGCGCGCGCCTGCCCGATGCCGTAGATGGAAGTCAGTCCGATCCACACGCGCTTCTGCGGCGGCAGGTCCACTCCGGCGATGCGTGCCATGTGTGCTCCTTCTCCCTGGCGAAGCCTATCCCTGGCGCTGCTTGTGCTTCGGGTTGCTGCAAATCACGCGCACAACCCCGCGCCGGTAGATGACTTTGCACTTGTCGCAAATCTTTTTGACCGAAGCCCGAACTTTCATTTCTCCGCTCCCTCTTCCCTGCTCCACGCCTTACGACCCCGACCGCCGCGCCTACTTGTAGCGGTACACGATGCGGCCGCGGGTTAGGTCGTATGGGGAGAGCTCCACGGCGACCTTGTCCCCGGCGAGGATGCGGATGAAGTTCTTGCGCATCTTTCCCGAGATGTGCGCCAGCACCTGGTGTTTGTTCTCCAGCTCCACGCGGAACATCGCGTTGGGCAGAGGCTCGACCACCGTGGCCATCACCTCGATGGCATCCTCTTTGGGATTGCTCGCGTCGGTCTTCTTTTTTTCCTTGTGCGGCTTTCTCGCCATAAGCTCCCGAATCCACCTACCAGGACGGCCCGGTGACGCCGCGCGGCCGGGTCAGCACCCAGGGTCCGTTCGAGGTGGCCGCAACGGTGTGCTCAAAGTGCGCCGAGCAACTGCCGTCGGCGGTCACCGCCGTCCATTTGTCCTCGAGCACGCGCACGCCCGGCCCGCCCGCGTTGACCATCGGCTCGATGGCTAGCACCATGCCTTCCTGCAGCCGCGGGCCGTGGCCGGGGTCGCCGTAGTTGGGCAGTTGCGGGTCCTCGTGCATCTTGGTGCCAATGCTGTGGCCCACGAACTCGCGGACCACCGAAAAGCCGTTTCGCTCGACCCAGGTCTGCACGGCGGCCGAAATGTCGCTCAGCCGGTTGCCCGGGCGCATCTTGTCAATAGCGTGGTCGAGCGCCTCGCGCGTCACCCGCAGCAGCTCTCGGAGTTCCGGCCGGATCTTGCCCACCGGGACGGTCACCGCGGCGTCGGCGTAGTAGCCTTCAAACTCCACGCCGAAGTCCAGGGAAACGATGTCGCCCTCCTTGAGCTTCCGCGTGGGCGACGGGATGCCGTGCACGACCTCGTCGTTGATGGAAGCGCACAGCACGCACGGGTAACCCAGATACCCTTTGAACGCCGGCCGCGCGTGATGCTCATCGGTGCGGCGTTCCGCGTATTTCTCCAGCTCCATGGTCGTGGCGCCCGGCCGCACCATCTCCCGCAGCAAGGTGAGCACGTCCCAGACGATCAGTCCGGCGCGGTGCATCTTTTCCAGTTCCGCGGGCGACCTCAGATTGATCCCCATCCCGTTACACCGCCCGCGTCAGGATCCTCAGCACCGACTGTGTCACCGCTTCCGGATCTGCCGAGCCGTCCACATCCTGGAGCACGGCCTGGCGGTGGTAATAATCCACCAGCGGTTTGGTCTGGCGCTCGTAGGCGACCAGGCGCTCGTGGATCACCTCTTCCCGGTCGTCGGGACGCTGCATCAGCTCGCCGCCGTCGTTGTCGCAACGGCCAGGCACCTTCGGCGGGCGCACATAAACATTGTAAATCTCTCCGCCCACTTTACAGGTGCGGCGCCCGGTCAGGCGACGCACCAGCTGGTCGGAATCCACCACGAAGTGCAGCACCACCGGCCGGCCGAAATCGAGCCCGCCGAGGATCTGGTCCAGCTTCTCCGCCTGCGGCAGCGTCCGGGGGAAGCCGTCGAATACGAAACCGTCCTTGCAGTCGGGGCGCGAAATGCGCTCCTCGACCATGCCCAGCACGATCTCGTCGGGCACCAACTCGCCGCGCTCCATGATCGGCTTGGCCTTCAGCCCCAGTGGGGTCCCGCGGCCCACGTGGTCGCGGAACATGTCGCCGGTGGAGAGGTGCGGGACGTCGTACAGGCGCGCCACCTCCTGCGCCTGCGTGCCCTTGCCGGCGCCCGGCGGCCCGAGAAAGATCACCGCGCGCTTGAGCCCGGTCACCGGGATGGATCCGGTCTTAGCCACGACGCCCGCGCAGGCGGCCCTTTTTCACGAAGCCTTCGTAGTGCCGCATCACCAGTTGCGCCTCGAGCTGCTGCACCGTGTCCATGGCCACGCCCACGACGATCAGCAGCGAGGTCCCGCCAAAATAAAAGTTCACGCCCAGTCCTTCCAGGATGAAGCGCCAGGCGTGCTGGTCAAACCACGCGCCGCCCAGCCACCAGGGCAAGTGCTGCAGGTGAATGCCGGTGATCATCCACTCCGGCAGCAGGCAGACCAGGGCCAGATAGACGCCGCCCACAAACGTCAGCCGGCGGAGAATCTTGTTGATGTGCTCGGAGGTATTCCGCCCGGGGCGGATGCCGGGGATGAACCCGCCGTACTTGCGCATGTTGTCGGCCAGCTCGGTGGGGTTGAACACAATGCCCACGTAGAAAAAGGCGAACAGAATAATCAGCGTGACATACACGAGGTTATAGAGCGGTTCGCCAAAAGAGAGATCCTTGGCCACCTTGTCCAGGAACTGCCATTTCTTCTGGAAGAACAGGTCAATCGTGCTCGGAAACGTCAGTAGCGAGCTGGCAAAGATCGGCGGGATCACGCCGCCGGAGTTGACGCGCAGCGGGAGATAGGTCATCTGCCCGCCCATGACGCGCCGGCCCACCACGCGCTTGGCGTACTGCACCGGGATGCGCCGCTGGCCGCCTTCGACCAGCACAATGAAACCCATCACGACAATCATCACGGCGACCAGAAGGATCAGGGCCAGAGCCGTGAACGGCCCCCACTGCTGCGTAGTGGCCTTCTCCCACAGGTCGATGGCCGCGCGAGGCAGGCCCACGACGATACCGGTGAAAATAATCAGCGACATCCCGTTGCCGATGCCACGGTCGCTGATCTGCTCGCCCAGCCACATGATGAAGGCCGTGCCGGTGGTCAGCGTCAGCATGGTCATCAGCGTGAAGGCGATGCCGGGGTGATAGACCAGCGACTGATTCTCGACGCCCTGCTGCTGGAGCGTGATGGCGATGGAAAACGACTGGAACAGGCTCAGCACCACGGTCAGATAACGCGTGTACTGCGTGATCTTGCGCCGGCCGAGCTCGCCTTCCTTCTGCAGCCGCTCCAGGTAGGGCCACACCACGGTCATCAACTGCAGGATGATCGAGGCAGTGATGTACGGCATGATGCCCAGGGCAAAGACCGTCAGCCGGCGGAAGTTGCCGCCGCTGAACAGGTCCAGGATGCCCAGCACCGAGCCGCGGCCCTGCTGGAACAACTGCTCGAGCAGGTCGGTGTTGATCCCCGGCGTGGGAATGTGCGCACCGATGCGATAGATGGCCAGCAGCGCGAGCGTGAACAGAACGCGCTTGCGGAGGTCCGGGATCCGGAACATGTTGCCGACGGCCTGGAAAAACCGCGTCATGACAAGATTTCGACTTTTCCTCCGGCGTCGGTGATCTTCTCCTGCGCCGATTTGCTGAAGGCATGAGCCTGCACGGTGAGCGGCACCTTCAGGTTGCCGTCGCCCAGAATCTTGACCGCATCGCGTTCGCGGCGCACCAGTCCGCGAGCGAGGAGCGCCTGCGGCGTGACCGTTTCACCGGCCGCGAACGCATTGAGCATGTCCACGTTGACCACGGCAAAGTTCCGGGCGAACGGATTATGGAAGCCGCGCTTGGGGATGCGGCGGTGCAGCGGCATCTGGCCGCCCTCAAAGCCGGCGCGGCGCGAATAGCCCTTGCGCGATTTCTGCCCCTTGTTGCCCCGGCCGGCAGTCTTGCCGAGCTTGGAGCCGATGCCGCGGCCGACGCGCACCTTGCGGTGCCGCGAGCCGCGCGGGGGCTTCAAACTGGAAAGGTTCACAGCCATGTTCGCCTCAATCCCGCCTTACTCCTGCACTTCGACCAGGTGGCGGACCTTGTCAATCATCCCGCGAATGGCGGGTGTGTCCGCTCGCTCGATCACCTGCTGCATCCGGCGGAAGCCCAGGCCGCGGATGGTCTGCCGCATGTCGCGCGGGCAGCCGATGAAGCTGCGCACCCACTTGATCTTCAGCGTGCCTGATTTCTTCTTGGCCATTCCCTGGAAACCTTCTCCGCTGGATTCCTACCGGGTCAGCTCTTCCACCTGTTTGGAGCGCGTTTCGGCCACCTTGGTGGCGTCCTTCAAGCGCAGCAACGCATCAAAAGTGGCCTTGACGACGTTGTGCGGGTTCGAGCTGCCGATCGACTTGGTCAGCACGTTGGAAATCCCCGCCACCTCCATCACTGCGCGGACCGGGCCGCCGGCGATGATGCCCGTGCCTTCCGGCGCGGGCTTCAGCAGCACCTGACCCGAACCGTAATGGCCGATCACCTGGTGCGCGATGGTGGTGCCCTTCAGGTTGAGCTTCAGCAGGTTTTTCTTGGCCTGTTCGATGGCCTTGCGAATGGCCATGGGCACTTCCCGCGCCTTGCCCATGCCGAAACCCGCGTGTCCGTGCTGGTCGCCGACGACTACCAGGGCCGAAAAACTCAAGTTCTTGCCACCCTTCACGACTTTGGTGACCCGGTTGATGGACACGACCTGGTCTTTCAAACTGTTCAAACTGACCTCGACGGGCCGCCGCACTGCGAGGGTATCTCTGAGAATTTGTTTAGACATAACGGTTAGAGTTTCAACCCCGCTTCCCGTGCCGCATCCGCCAGCGCCTTGACGCGGCCGTGGTACTTGTATCCGCCGCGGTCGAATACCACCTGCGCGATGCCGGCAGCCTTGGCGCGCTCGGCAAGCACTTTGCCCACGACCTTCGCTGCGGCGATGTTGCCGCCGCCCTTCGACTGCTGCCGCGTGGTCTTGTCCACTGAACTGGCCGCGACCAGCGTGCGGCCGGTGCGGTCGTCAATTACCTGCGCGTAGATGTGGTCGAGCGAGCGGAAGACGCACAGCCGCGGGCGTTCGAGCGTTCCGGTGACCTTGGTGCGCACCCGCAGGTGCACCCGCTGGCGGTGCGCGTTGCGCGAAAGCTGCTGTACCCTGGCAGTTGCCACTTCGACTCTCCTTAGGCCGCGGTCTTGGCCACGCCGGCTTTTCCGGCCTTCTTCTTCAGCCGTTCGCCGGTCAGGCGGACGCCCTTCTGCTTGTACGGATCCGGCGGGCGCAAGCTGCGAATGTCGGCAGCCACCTGTCCGACCTGGTGCTTGTCGGCGCCGCTGACGGTCACGTGCGTCTGCTTCTCCACGGTGATCTGAATGCCCTCGGGGATGGGGAACTCGATCGGACGCGAGTAGCCCAGGTTGAAGTTCACCGTCTTGCCCTTGACCTCCGCGCGGTAGCCGACCCCGACGATGTCGAGCTCCTTCTTGAACCCCTGGGTGACGCCGTGAACCGCGTTGGCCACCAGCGCGCGCGCCAGGCCGTGCAGCGCGCGGTGCTCTTCGCTCTGGCGGTGGGCCTCGAGCGCGCCGTCTTTCTGCTCGAAGCGGATGCCCGGCGGCAGCGGAACACTCATCTTGCCCTTCGGCCCTTGCACTTCGACCGCGGCGGCGAAGATCTGTACCTTCACGCCTGCCGGCAGGGGAATCAGTTTGCGTCCAATTCGCGACATTTTTCTCTCGCTCTCTTCTCTCGCCCGGCCGCCCTACCAGACCTCGCAGAGCAGTTCCCCGCCGACGCGGGCCTTACGCGCGGCGCGCCCGGTCATGAGGCCCCGCGGCGTGGTCAGGATGCTGATCCCCAGCCCGCCCACCACCGCGCGGATCTCGGAAACGCCGACATAGGCCCGGCTGCCGGGCTTGGAGACGCGGCGCAGGCCGGTGATCACGCTGCGCTTGTCCGGGGTGTACTTCAGGAACACGCGCAGGGTCTTGCGCACTTTGCTCTCCTCCACCAGCTTATAGGTGGAGATGTAGCCCTCCTCCTTGAGGATGCGCGCAATCTCGGTTTTCAGTTTCGACGCCGGCATGTCCACGCGCGCGTGTTTGGCGCGCGCGGCATTGCGGATGCGCGTCAGCAGATCGGAAATGGGGTCAGTCTGCATCGGTTCTCTCGGTTCTCCCTTACCAGCTCGCCTTGGTCACGCCGGGGATCTCGCCCTTGAGCGCGAGCCCGCGGAAGCAGATGCGGCACATCTCGAACTTGCTCAGGTAGCCGCGCGGCCGGCCGCAGATACGGCAGCGGTTGCGCACGCGAATCTTAAACTTCGGCTTCCTGCGCATCTTGGCGAATTGACAGGTTCGCGCCATCGGTTCTCCTTTACGCGCGGAAGGGCACGCCGAGCAGCTTCAGCAGCTCGCGGCCCTCCTCGTCGTTGCGGGCGGTCGTCGTCAGGGTGATGTTCATGCCCCTGATCTTGTCCACGCGCGTGTAGTCGATCTCCGGGAACACGAGCTGGTCGCGCAGGCCCAGGGTGTAATTGCCGCGGCCATCGAAGGCGTTGGGCGGCAGGCCTTTGAAGTCGCGCACGCGGGGCAGCACCACGTTGCACAGGCGATCCATGAATTCGTACATGCGGTCGCCGCGAAGCGTCACGCAGCAGCCGATGGGCATGCCCTTGCGGATCTTGAAGTTCGCAATCGACTTCTTCGCGCGCGTGATGATGGGTTTCTGCCCGGTGATCTGCGCCAGCTCCACCGCAGCCACGTCCAGCAACTTGATGTTCTGGCTGGCTTCGCCCAGGCCGATGTTCACAACCACCTTGGAAAGCTTGGGCACGGCCATCGGGTTCTTGAGCCCGAAGCGCTTCATTAGCGCCGGGATGACCTCGTTGCGGTAGCGTTCGCGCAGTCGGCTGATCATGTTCTCGTTTTCTTTCTCCAAACCTACTTCTCCAGCGTGGCGCCGCAGCGACGGCAGGTGCGCACCTTGGTGCCGTCGGGCAGCGTGGCGTGGGCCACGCGGGTGTGCTTGTTACAGCCCGGGCAGACCAGCAGCACGTTAGAGATGGCGATGGCGCCTTCGCGCTCCACGATCCCGCCCTTGATGTTCTTCGACGGGTTAGGCCGCGTATGGCGCTTGATCATGCTGGCGTGCTCGACGGTCACCGTGCGCTTGTAGGGGTCCACGGAGAGCACGCGCCCCACCTTGCCCTTGTCGCGCCCGGTCATCACGCGCACCTGGTCGCCCTTCCGGACACTCACGATGTGCCGCACCAAATCTTCTGGGTTCTTTCTCATCGCTACCACACTTCCGGCGCCAGCGAGACGATCTTGGCAAACCTCTTCTCGCGCAACTCGCGGGCCACCGGCCCGAACACGCGCGTGCCCACCGGCTCGTTGGCCTCGTTGATCAGCACCGCCGCGTTGTCGTCAAAGCGGATGTAGGTGCCGTCCCTGCGCCGGTGCTCCTTGCGCATCCGCACCACCACCGCGCGCACCACTTTCCCCTGCTTGATCTGGCTGTCCGGGGCGGCTTCCTTCACCGACGCCGTGATGATGTCCCCCAGGCCGGCCTTCAGCCCGGCATCTCCGCCCAGCGGCAGGATGCACATCAGCCGGCGCGCGCCGGAGTTATCGGCGACGGTCAGCCACGTTCGCATCTGAATCATTGCTGTGCTCCGAGCTCCCTAGTTTCCGCCGCCGGGCTTCCCCGCTCAGTCCACGCGGGTGCGGCGCGCGACCACTTCGGCCAGCCGCCAGCGCTTGAGTTTCGACAGCGGCCGGGTCTCCACGATCCGCACGGTATCGCCCGCGCGCGCTTCGCCCTGCTCGTCGTGGGCATAGAATTTCTTGTGGACGCGCACGACCCGCTGGTAGAGCGGATGCTGCATCAGGCGCGTCACGCGCACGACGATGGTCTTCTGCATCTTGGCGCTGGTGACCACGCCGACCAGTTCCTGGCGCGGCCGGCGCGCGGCCCTCGCCGCCTGCGGCTTTTCCACTTCAGTTTCCATGACCCTTCCTCACAGTGCGTTCCCGCAGCAGCGTTTTGATGCGCGCCAGATCCTTGCGGGCATGGCGCAGGCGCTTGAGCGCCTCGGCCTGCCCGGTGGTGAGCTGGAAGCGCAGCCGGAAAATCTGCTCGGCCAGTTCGCGCCCCTGGACTTCGAGCTCCTTAGTGTCCACTTCGCGCAACTTCTCGATTCGACGCGGCATCAGAGGCTCTCCCCGCGGGTGACAAACTTGGTCAGGATCGGCAGCTTGTGCGCCGCCAGGTCCATGGCCTCTTTGGCCGTGGCCAGATCCACGCCCGCCATCTCAAACAGCACCCGGCCCGGCTTCACCACCGCCACCCAGCGCTCCGGCGCGCCTTTGCCCTTGCCCATGCGCGTTTCCGCCGGCTTCTTGGTGAACGGCTTGTCCGGAAAAATGCGGATCCAGAGCTTGCCGCCGCGCTTAATGAAGCGCGTGATGGCCACGCGGGAAGCCTCGA
>JACQDH010000022.1 GCA_016201215.1 Acidobacteriota bacterium
AGCGAGGAATCCCTCCGGAGGGATTCCTCGCTTCGCTCAGAATGACAAGCCAAGGACGCGGGGAAATTCGCCGACAAGATGCCGGCGCTACCGAAGGGTGAACTTCCCGACCTAAATCGTCGGGACGCACAATCCGCGAAAGTGCGCCGGTACACAGGCCGACCTCGCGTTCTTGCAACGCCGGTGTCGCGGGGCGTTCTCGCGCTGGACTCAAGTGTACGAAACTCGCCGGGCATGGCAACCTGAGGATGACCATGGTCATCGAATGGAGAACCGGGAGGAGGAAGATGTGTCCCGCAGCCTGAAAGCGATCTTGCTCGGCCTGCTGCTCGGTGTCGCCGGCTGCAAAGTCAGCGCGCCCGGCAAACTAGAGAGCAAGATGGCCAGCCAACTCAAACAGAAGCTTACCGTCGGAGGGAAAGATGATCAGAACCCGCTGCCGGTGAGCCCCGAAAACATTCGCGAAGGCCAGGAGCACTTCTCCCACCACTGCATGGTCTGCCACGGGCTGGACGGGCAGAACACCGGCGTGCCTTTCGCCGATAAGATGGCACCGCCCGTGCCCCTGCTGACGACCCCCGACGTGCAGCGGTTCACCGACGGCCAGCTCCGCTGGATCATCGCCAACGGCATCTATCCGTCGGGCATGCCCGCCTGGAAAGGTATCTTGAACGACGACGAGATGTGGAAGATCGTCCACTACATCCGGCACCTGCCTCCTGCGGGCAGCCTGGGCGTGCCTGCCGTTTACAAACAAGAACAGGAAGAGCATGCCGCCCACCACAAGAGGGCGAACGCAGAGAAGCCGCACGCCGAGTCGGCCCATCCGAAGCACAAACACAAACAGACGGACTAGTCCCGGAGATTGGGCGATGAATGGCCAGATCCAGGCCCAGCAGTGCCCAGCGTCGTCCGGGCATCGCGCTGCTAGTTCTCCAGGTTCCCGTCCGGGTGTCACTTTTCCCGGGACGAACGCATCGGGCGATCCGGCCGCACGAGCGGTTTCTGCGGCTGGTGTGCTCGATTCCGGTCACAGATCGAAAGAGCCAGGGTCTGCTCGCTCGTCAGAGCACAGTGCTTCTTGAATCGGCCTGAACTGCAGCGTTTTTCGACCCGGTACTACAACCCGGGTACCGAAAAAATTGACGCCATCGGCCCATTGAGGTGTTTCGGAGCAGGCAGGTATCCTGCACGCGATGGGTTGGGGGCTGCGCTGCGGGGACGACGGTCCCGCAAGGGGCCGTAGGCGAGCTACCCAACCCACCAACAGCCCACCTGCCGGTACCCCCACGCTTTCCCCTTCCTACTGGCAGTGTGGGCTGCGTGTGCACGGCCCAAATGCCCTTCAGACCAGTCGAGAGTCAAGCTCAACCTTCAGAAGCCTACGTCGAAAAAGTTACTAACTGGCAGTACACAAAGAAGTTACCTCGCCGGACCGCCTCTCCTGGGGGGTGCTAGCTTCGATAGTTGGCGGCGGTCATCCCAGTCCGACCATGCGCGCTGATTTCGAACCCCGGGGAAAGTCAGATGTACACATCCTATCGCATCAGGAGGCCACCACAGGGGCCGGCGGGCGTTGCAATGATCCTTGCGCTTGGATTGCTCGTGGCCCTGGGCATTGTGCTCGGCCTTGCCTTCGTATTCGCACCCGGCGCGCGTCGCTCAGGCACGCCAGACCTGAACCGGCCCGCACTGACGTCCTTCGCTGTGCCGGGCGCGACCGAGCGCCCTGCGATGGCGCTGCGCTCCTGGATGGTCTAGAGATCGTACTTCCGCAGGAACACCCTTAAATCCCCACGTCCTGGCGCGCCGCGGCGTGCCTGAGCCGCTGGTGCCTTGCCGGCCGCCAGCGCCTGGCACGCAGCGTGCTCCTCTCACAGCGTCAACTGGCTGGCGTTTGCATCTAAGTCCAATAAAATCGTGACGTCAGCCTCGCCGGGTGCCAGCCATTGCCGACGCAAAAGGCCCGGCCGCCAGAGAAAGGAGACACCACATGGCGCCCTGGGGCTCGCGAAGAAGAAAGGCCGCGAAGAGGCGGCTGCACGTCGCCGTACTTCTCGCTCTTGGCAGGCTGATCGGCGCGCCACTGCTGGCGCCGCTTGCCGGGGCCACGCCCACGGCGGAGCCGGGCCCGAGCCCTGCTCCCGCCGAGCTCAGGCAGAAGACTACCGATGCTTTCGAGCGCTACGCCCGGCTGACCGAGGCGCGCAACGACGCCGAGCTGCATGCGGGTTCTCCCTTTCTGTGGGTTGATGCGCTTCCTCGAGCCGAGCGCGAACAGACTTATGCGCAGCTCCGCGCGGGAAAGGTCCCCCTCGAGCGCCTGCAGACCCGCGAGGAGGGCAAGGCCATCGCGTGCCCCAACGGGCTGATCCACCACTGGGTGGGGGCCATCTACGTTCCCGGCGCGACGCTCGAACAGACGCTGCGCCTGCTTCAGGACTACGACCACCACTCCACCTACTACAGCCCTGACGTGCAGCGCTCGAAAATCCTCGAGCACAGCGGCAACGACTTCCGCGTCTTCCTGCGCTTCCACCGAAAGAAAGTCATCACCGTGGTGCTCAACACCGAACACGAAATCCACTACTTCGCGATCGACGCGACCCACGCCCACAGCCGCAGCCGCACCACGCGCATCGCCGAGGTGGAAAATCACGGCAGGGCCGACGAAGGCGAAAAACCCGTCGGGCACGACGGCGGCTACCTCTGGCGCATGGACACCTGGTGGCGC
This sequence comes from Acidobacteriota bacterium, assembly GCA_016201215.1. GTDB lineage: Bacteria > Acidobacteriota > Terriglobia > Acidiferrales > UBA7541 > QHYU01. Next base: position 2,735 of record JACQDH010000022.1, read on the forward strand.
TTCGTTGAGCGCGACGGGGGGACCTACGTGCAGTGCGAGTCGGTCTCTCTGACCCGCGATATCCCCACCGGGCTGGGCTGGCTGGTGGGCCCGTTTGTGAACAGCATTCCGCGGGACACACTCACCGCAACGCTGAACGCCACCCGTGCCGCGCTCCTGAAGAAGTCTTCGGCACCAATGGAGTGATCTTACAGGGGTTTGCGTCGCGGCCTGACCGGCAAGATCCCCGGAAAATCCTCGAGGAACCCACGCGACCGCGGCCGGCTCGCAACCGGATGGATGGGGCGATCTGGTCGAACTTCCGGGCGACTCGGTAAGCGGGTGCCCCAGGAGTGGACACCGGCAGCGCGACTATATTAGGCTCTAGCTCAACTCGGCGAATCGCGACGCGCTCGACGCACGGAAGAAACCCCGGTGTGGACCACTTCGGCTAGGATCGGGGGATCATCGACGTTTACGCCCGGGTGGCCACCGGGAAGTTTGCAACGCGGGAGGAAGAGCTATTAGGAAGCTTGTCGGGCAGTTGCCGGCCCGCTACTTCCGACCGCTCGTGCCCACTTCCGCTTTGCTGTCAGGCGTCCTGGTCTGCGCCTGAAAGTGCTGAATCCGCGCGGGAGTTTCCAGCGCGGAAGGGGCGTGTGACCGGCGCCCCGTGGGTGACTCCGGGCGGAGCACCACGTTCTGTGGAGGCGCTTGGGAATGATGGTAGGGGCCTCTCGCGGGGAGGACTAACGCCGGAGCCCAGGACATCCCAGAACGAGGAGTTAGCAACCAATCTAAGTTAGATCATTCGCCTTGGGTCCCGGGTGGACGCTGGCCGGGAGGTGGACGCAGCGACCGCGCAACGTCGCACAGGTTCACCGGCAGTTCCCCGCCAGACCGGCAAGAGAGCGAGGCCATCCCTTTGGTCAACGGAACGAAGTCCAACGGACAGCCGGCAGCCAATGCGCCTGCCATCACCCTGGCGGCGACGGCCACGGCCGTGCCGCCCTACACGCTCAAGCGCGAGCAAGTCAAAGCCTACGTGAACCGGGTGTTCGGGATCGAGGGGCGCCGCCTGGAAGCCATGATGGGCGTGATTGACAACGCCCAGATCCGGCAGCGCTTCAGCATCTTCCCGATCGACTACATCATCGAGCCGCGGCCGCTCTCGCAGATCAGCCGCGAGTACAAGGAGCACTCGGTCCGCCTGGGCCGCCAGGTCGCCGCTGATTGTCTCGCGCAAGCGGGGATGAACGCCGAGGAGATCGACCTGCTCATCACGGTTTCGTGCACCGGAGTGATGATTCCATCGCTCGATGCGCACCTGATCAACGATCTGGGATTCCGATCCAATGTGCGGCGGCTCCCCATCACCGAGCTGGGCTGTGCGGCCGGCGCGGCAGCGGTAGCCCGGGCGGCAGACTTCCTTCGCGCCTACCCGGAAGGCAGCGTTCTGGTGGTCGCGGTGGAGCTGCCCACCCTCACCTTCCAGCGCGGCGACCTCTCCCAGGCCAACCTGATTTCCTGCGTGCTGTTTGGCGATGGCGCCGCAGCGGCCGTGGTGACGGGCCGTCCGACGGGCGGCCCGAAGATTTTGGACTGGGACACCTACCTGTTCCCCCATTCGCTTGAGGCCATGGGCTTTGCTTTGCGCGATAGCGGCTTCCATATCGTGCTCTCCAAAGATGTGCCGCAAATGATCCGGGACGTCATCAAGGATCTGACCACGCGTTTTCTCGGCCGGCACGCCCTGCGCCGCGAAGACATCTCCGCGTTCATCCTCCATCCCGGCGGGCAGAAGCTCCTAGCTTACATGGAGGAGGAACTCGGGCTGTGCCGCTGTCACACCCAACCCTCCTGGGACGTGTTAAGGGACTACGGCAACCTCTCCAGCGCCTCGGTGCTTTTCGTTTTGCAGGAATGGCTGAGGAAACAGCAGGTCAGCGCCGGCCAATATGGGTTGATGGCCGCCTTCGGGCCGGGATTCAGCGCGGAAATGCTGCTGCTGAGATGGGCATGAGCGTAGCCGCGTACCTTCTGCTGCTGGTTGCCGTGGCGCTGGGGCGGCTGGCCGAACTGGGCGTCTCGCGGCGGAATCAGCGGCGGCTCGCTGCGCAGGGCGTGGCCAAGGTGCCTGAGCCACACTTTCCCTGGATGGTCGTGCTGCACACCGGCGTTCTGGTTGCCGCGGGGAGTGAAGTGGTGCTGCTTCACCGGCCGCTCCTCCCCGCCCTGGCGCTGGCCATGGGGCTGCTGTTTGTTCTCGCCAACGCCCTGCGCTGGTGGGTGATCGCGACGCTGGCCGGGCACTGGAACGTGCAAGTGATGGCTTCCACCCAACTGGGAGTGGTCACCAGCGGCCCGTACCGTTGGATCCGCCATCCCAACTACGTTGCCATCACCCTCGAGTTGATCGCCTTGCCGTTGGTCCACACGGCGTGGCTGACCGCTATCATCGGAAGCGTGGCCAACGCTTGGGTCCTCAACCGGCGATTGGCCGTCGAAGAGGCGGTGTTGCTTGCCGATCCGACTTACCGGGCCACCATGGGAGCCAAGCCGCGTTTCCTGCCCCGGTTTTTCCCCCGCAGCCGGCCCGCCGGCGCGAGCGAGTTGCCGATGGCCGCATCCAAGAGGACCCGAGGGCTATGAGGGCCGACGTTCTGATCGCCGGGGGCGGTATAGGCGGCTCAGCGCTCGCGATCATGCTTGGGCGCCAGGGTCTGACCATCGAGCTGTTCGAGCGCGGGCGATTCCCCAGGGAAAAAGCCTGTGGCGAGGGATTGATGCCTGCCGGTGTGAGCGTGCTCGAGCGCTGGGGATTGGCGGAGGCCGCGGGTGGCATCCCCTTTTATGGGGTGCGCTACCATTTCGGCAACTTCGCCGTCGAAGGGCGTTTCCCGCAGGTTGCGGGGGTGCCGGTCGCCGGACGCGGTCAGCGCCGAAGAAATCTCGATCAGGCCCTGTTCCAGGCCGCTGCGGCCACGCCCGGTGTAACCGCGCACACCGACGCCCTCGTGGAGGTGCCGCTCCGGGAGAATGGGCGCGTGGTCGGATTGCTGGTGGGGGGCGAGCCGCGGCGGGCCGCGCTGGTGGTAGCCGCCGATGGGGTGCACTCCCGTTTGCGCCATTTTCTGGGCCTGCACGTGGCGCCGCGCCGCAAGCGGTTCGGCATCCGCGCGCATTTTCGCCTGGCACACGGGCAGGCACAGCCTCCCTGGGTCGAGATTTTCGTGCGGCCCGGGCATGAACTCTACGTGACGCCGCTGCCCGAGCGGGAACTCCAGGTGGCGGGTCTGGCGGACACCGAAGCCCTGGAAGAGCCGGTGGAACGCGCGTTTCATCGCTGGTGGCGCGCGGAGCCCACGCTGGCCGCGCGACTTGAAGGCGCCGAGCAGGTGAGCACACTCGCGGGGATGTCGCCGCT
>JACQDH010000042.1 GCA_016201215.1 Acidobacteriota bacterium
CGGAAGTAGAGGTCCTGGCGAAACGTGCCGCCGCGGATGGCGTTCTCCAGGTCACGGTTGGTGGCGGCAATCACGCGGAGGTTGATCTGGACGCGCTCGGTTGCGCCCACCGGCTTGACCTCGCGCTCCTGCAAGGCGCGCAGTAGCTTGGCCTGCAAGTCCACGGGCAGGTCGCCGATTTCATCCAGGAAGAGCGTGCCCTGGTCGGCCACTTCCAGCAGGCCCTGCTTGCTGTGCATGGCCCCGGTAAAGGCGCCTTTGACGTAGCCAAACAGCTCGGACTCGATCAGCGTGGGCACCAGTGCCGAGCAGTCCACGGGCACAAAGGGCTTCTGCTTGCGCGGCCCCAAGAAATGGATGGAGCGCGCGACCAGCTCCTTACCTGTGCCGCTCTCTCCCAGAATGAGGACCGGATAGTTGTGCTGGCTGACCCGCTCGATCAGCTTGTACACCCGCTGCATCTTGGGCGCGACGCCGATCAGCCCGCCGAAGCCCGGCCGGCTGCGCAACTGCTCGCGCAGCACGCGATTTTCCTGATCGACCTCGATGGCGTGCACCAGCCGCTCGAGCTTGGCGCGGAGTTCCTGGACATGAAACGGCTTGGTGACGTAGTCCATGGCGCCCAGGCGCGTGGCCTCGACGGCCGTTTCAATCGTGCCGTACTGCGTCAGCATCATCACCGCGATCTGCGGATAGTTGGCGCGAATGTGCTTGAGCAGTTCGAGGCCGCCCAGTTGTGGCACCTTCAGGTCGGTGACCACGATGTCCACCGGATACTGCTCCAAGGTTTCCAGGGCCTGCTCGGTCGTGCCCGAGGTGCGCACGCGCAGCCCGACTTCCGCAGCAATCTCGCTGCAGACCGCGCGGGTGGAGTCTTCGTCGTCCACAACCAGGACGGTGGCTCCAGCGGTTTTGGAGTGCGCGGTCTCTAACGCAGTCCCGCTATCCATGGCTTGTTCCATGTCGGCCTCCTCTTTCCAGAATCGGAAGCACGGCCAGTACCAAATCAGGAGGGGACGAACAAGTGCGTAAGAACAAAGAGCTTGAACGGTCTACCGCTCCACACATACTGCGGGAGTGTAGTACCAAAATGGAAAACTAGTCAATCCAGAGATTACTGTACGAGTCGTAAACCAAGCACAAACCAGTTGATGCAAGAACGGGAAGAATTCCCGGTTCAAAACGGGAAGGAAGGGGCCAGAGAGGCCCGAGGCCCGGCGGGCATGCGCAAGCGCCGGGCCTTCGAGCCTGCGGGAAAGAACCGATTAGCCCTTCACCGTGATAGTGACCGGCTGTGCGAGCTTGAAGGTGAGCGGGGTTTCCGCAGGGATGGCGATGTCCTTCTTGCCGGTAGCCGCGGCGGCCGCTGTGCCCGCGCCTGCCCCTGCCGCAGCTCCGATCAGCGCGCCCTTGCCGTGGCCGGCGATGCCGCCGATCAGCGCGCCAGCGGCGGCGCCGCCGCCTATGAACTCCGCGTTGCGCTTGTTGTGGTTGTTGCCCCTGCGGCCGATGGCGCTGGCGACGTGAGAGAGTCGCCCAGATTCATCGGCCTCCACGACGCGACCGTGCACGCGCGCGCCCTTGGGGATGACAGTTTTCCCGGCCACGACCACGGGTTGAGAAACGCTGGCCTCAAAGTCGTCGCCGGCGTGGTTGCGGTTGCTGGCCAGCGTCTGATCGAGAACGACATGGATCGCCGTGCCTTCAGGCACGTTCACGGGCTTGCTGGTCTCCAGCAGACTGCTGAGAACTCCGCCTGATTTTTCAGCGTCCTTGCCGCTGGCCTGTTCCGCGCTGGGCGAGCTGGCCGAGCATCCCGCCAGCGTCAAGGCCGCGGCCAGAAACGCCGTCAGGCCAAAGACGCGTATTCCTCTGCTTTTCAACATCCCTCACCTCCCTAAATTCCAAGGCATGGAAGGGCAGGTGGGCTTCCAAAGGGGCCATAAGCTAAGTGCCTCACCAGAAACTGTTTATTTGAACGGAAAAAGCGGTTCGACGTGTAAAAAGTACATCTTGACGGGTGGCTTAGGGATTCTGGAGATGGGTGGAGGAGGTCGCCGCCGGACGGTCGAGCTCGACGGCATAGAGTCCTTCCGTGGCGGAGGCGGCGAAGATGATGGAACCAGCTTCGGGAGTGGTGACCACCGGGAAACGGCCTTCGGCGAGTGTGCCCTCGATGCGCGCCCAGGTGCGCCCGCGGTCGCGGGAGATGTAAAGCCCCCCCGTCTGCATCGAGGCGAGAAAAACCTGGCCAACGAGGGCGAGGTCCTGTATCGGAGCCTCGGGCAGACCCGAAGCGGCCTGCTGCCAGCGCCGCCCGCCATCGCGCGAGATATACAGACCGTTTTCCGCCGCAGCGACCAGCGTCTGCCCGTATTCGGCCTCGGGCGCCACGTCCAGGCGCAGCGCCCCGCCCGCCTGAAGCGGAAGATCATGCCAGCTCCAGGTTTTCCCTGCATCGCGCGAGAAAACCAGCCCGCGCAGCGAGACGGCCCAGAGGTTTTGCCCATCCAGCGAGGCGCGCACCGAGCGAACGGGCAGCGTGGTCAGCGGCCCGACCGGGAAAAGTACCCAGGTGGCGCCGCGGTCGGTGGAGGCGAGCAGCCCCTGGTCGGTGGCGGCGAACCAAGTCGTGCGGCTGAAAGCCATGTCGTGGATCACGTGGTCGAGCGGGCGCGGTGCTCGCGGCGCGGGCCTGGGGGCCGACGGCGCGCGATGTCCGCGGCGAGCCGATGCCGCTGCGCGGGCGGGCTGTGCCGGCCGCGCGGCTTCGCCGACAACCAGGCCGGCGCGGAGCCAAACTTGCTTCGGTGCGTCGTAGCGCATCAAGCCGCCGCGCTCGAGCGCCGCCCACCAGCCGTCCGGTAAAGCATAAACGCGTTTCAGGCCCTGCGTTTTCAATCCCGGGCCGAGTGGCGCCCAATGGTGGCCGCCGTCTTCTGTGGCCAGGATGGGTTCGGGAGCATTGGCAAGCACGGCGAGCACGCGCCCGGGCAGATCGCGATCGAGTGCCAGGGCCACAATCTGCCGGTGGAAGAATCCCTCGTTGGCGGCGCGGAAATGTGCGCCGCCGTCGTCGCTGAGCAGCACACCCAGTCGTTCAGTGCCCATCACGAGGCGGTTGGGCCGGTCGGCGGGAATGGCCAGTGCCGTGATCACCCAATCGTGCGGGGTCACGCGCTGCCACGTGGCGCCCGCGCTGGCCGTTTTCCAGAGGCCCTCGGTGGTGGCGGCGTAGACGACGGCGGGATGCCGCGGGTCCTGGCGAATCACGTGCGTGCGGCGCGCGGAAAACGGGATGCCTTGAATCTTCTTCCACTGCGCGGCGCTGTTTTCGCTGCGGTAGATGCCGGAGCAGGCGCTGGCGTAGAGGCGGCGCGGGTTGGTGCGGTCCACCAGAATGCTCATCACGTCGGAGTCGTCAATCATGCCGTGGTGGATGGGGAACCACCGGCGGCCGCCGTCGGTGGTTTTCCAGGGCAGGTGGAACGTGCCCACATAGATGATCTGAGGATCGCGCGGATCGATGGCCACCGAGTCGAGATTGCGGATTTCTTCATGGCCTTGGGGCGAGATACGTTGCCAGGTGCGCGCGGCGTCGGCGGAGCGGAAGACACCTTCGAGCGTGCCGGCCACCAGCAAATCGGGATTCGATGGCGCCCGGGCGAGCGCGCGCACGGCCTGGCCGGCCAGGCCCGCGGCCCGCCAGGTGTGCCCGCCATCCTCGCTGCGGAGGACGCCCCCGCCGGCAGCCGGGTTCTGCGTCCAGGTGGCGGCGGAGAGGATGCGCGAGTCGCGCGGGTCCACCAGGATGGCGGTCACCACCGCGTCCAGGCGCGAGCCCGCGCGGCCGAGAAGTTGCCAGTGCTCGCCGGCGTCGGTGGAGCCGAAGATGTGGCCGTCGGAGGTGCCCAGGTAGATGCGCCGCGGGTCGCCGGGATCGGAACCGAGCGACCGCACGTCGCCGCCTGGCGGGCCCATCGGCCGCCAGGTCTGCGCGGAGGCCGGCAGCGCGGTGAGCAGAGCAAGTGCGGCGGTAAGGAGCAGGCGCATGAATGTTCTCGGATGCCTGGGCATCATTGTAGTTTCGCGGGCGCGAACGGGCAACGCGGAGGCGGCAAAAAGAACGGGCTCCGTGCCGAGTGCGGCACGGAGCCCGCGGAAGCAGCGAACGGCTAGTACGTGGCGCCTTCCGGCACCCAGACGATGTCGGTGCGGCGATTCATTTTGCCCGCACCCTTCTGACCGGTGGCGGCGCGCGTGCTGATGCGGCCCTTGTCCACGCCCTTGCTCACCACATACTGGGCCGCATTGTCCGCGCGGAGCTTGGCCAGCTTCTCGGGCCTGGGCTCCTTCGGGTCGGCGTAGCCGACGATGACCACCGCGGCGCGAGGCTCGGTCTTCAGCCGCAGCGCGACGTCGTCGAGGATCCGCTTGCAGACGTTGTCCACCCGCGCGGTGCGGAACAGGCATTCGTTGATCTTACTGGCCTGCGGCGGTGGAGGAGGCGCATTGACCTGGACGTTCACCGAAGAATCCGCCGCTCCGCCCCGGCCGTCGTCGGTGCGGGCGGTGACCGTGTAGGTCGCGGGATTCACGCCGGTGGTGTCGAGTTGCACCTTGGGGCCAGCACCGAGGATCTGGCCGCCGTTGGTGCGCCAGGAGAAGGCCAGCGGGTCGCCATCGGGATCGCGCGCGTCGCAGTTGATGTTGACGCGCTCGCCCACCAGTACGGAGTAGCGGTCGGCCGAGCAGGACATCGTCGGCGCGCGGTTGGGCCGCGGCTCGACGCGAATGTCCACGCCGCAACTGGTTGTGCCGCCGCGGCCGTCATCCACGCGCGTGGTGACCGTGTACGTGCCCGGCGTGGTGCCGGCGGAGTTCCAGCGCGCCTGCGTCCTGGTGCCGTCCAAGCGGCCGCCGGTGGCCGTCCACGAATAGGTGAGCGGATCGCCATCGGGATCGCTGGCCGTGGCGCTGACATTCACGATGTCGCCGGATTCCGCATAGACCGCAGTCTTCTCCGCCGAGCAGGAAGCCACCGGCGAGCGGTTCGGCGGTTCAGGCTTCTCCGCCCAGTAGGTGGTGCCCACCTTGACGACGAAACCGCTGCGGTCGTGGACGTCGCGCAAATTCAGCATGTGGCGATAGCCGAGATCCACGGCGACATTCTTCCAGGGATAGATGCGCACGCCCCACACGCCGTCCACCGGATCGCGCGCGCCGAAGGAGGTGTTGGGTGTCGCGGTGCCGGTGAAGATCAGGCCGGTGTATTCGCTCAGCACCTGGATGCGGCTCTCGGGGAACAGTAGGAAGCCGGCGCCCACGCGAATTTGATCGGCCTGCTGCATGGTGGGCTGGCCGTTGGAGCGCGGGTCGCGGGTAAGGCGGTAGCCCCAGTTGCCGGTGAGCGTGGCCACGTTGCTGAAGGTCTTGCTCAGGGCCAATGCGACGCCGTAATTGAACTGGCCGCTCTGCGTGCCGTTCTCGAGCAGGTCAACCAGCGCGGTCTTGGTCGGGAAGATAAAATCATTGCGCACCGCGAGGCTCACCGGGTGCCCGCGCCTCTCGGAGAGAAGTCCCAGGCGGAAGCCGACGGTCACTTCGCCCAGGCCGCCATCGTTGTTGGCGGCAAACGGATAATCCTCCACGTAGGCCGGGAGAAGTCCGACGCCCAGGCGGCGGTACATGGTGCTGCCGAATTGCGGGAACAGCGTGCCGTTGTCACTGGGCGTGCGCAAGCTCAGCTCGCTCGCGTTGCCGATGTGCGTGTGGCGATAGGGTTCAAAACCGACAAACAGGGTGAGCCAGTTCCGAACACCCACGCCGACATTCCAGCCGAGATTCAGAATGGAGACGCTGCCCGGATTGCGGGAGAACTTGTTCGCATACGCGGAGAAGGAGACGCCGCGGGTCGGCAGCATCTGGCCGGTGTCCACCGTAAACAGGCCGAGCGAGCCGGAGGTCGCGGCGATGGGCGTCCACAAAGGAATTTCGGCGCTGCTCGCCGCGCGGGGGGATTTTTTCGGGGCAGGGGCAGACGCTTTGGCGGGCTTGGCAGCAGCGCGCTTGCTCTTGGCCGCAGTCGGCTTCGCAGCAGGTGTGGCGGAGGAGTTACTCCGATCCGTCTTCTTGGCCTTGCCCCTGGCCTTCGCGGGGCCACCGGCGAAACTCGCCGGCACCAGCAAACCACAGAGCGCCAACGTCGTCCCCAGTCGGAACACGGATTTCATCGTGACCTCCTGAACCTTCGTCCAACAGTTCGGGACTTACTGCACCGCTTTCACTCCTGCGGGGAAACAAACCATGAATGCCCGGGAAAGACAGCCGCTTCGGTCGCCGAGAACTCGGGTGACCTGCAGGCCGATCACGCAGAGACTCGTGACCCTCTAGGAGGATGGAATCCTAGAACGGCGGGCATTATAATGCAGGCGAAACTGCAGCAAAAGCAATTTCTATCTTTTTCTCTCCCCGTCAAGCCCTCTCCGTTAGCATTTACTAACAGGTGTCCGGCCGCCGCAAGCGCGCGAAGCCGCCGGCGGACGTCTCGCCCGCTCCCGCCAGCAGGCCACCCGGCGGGCGCCGCCGCCATCTGAACTAGGGACACTGGAACCGCCGGGCTGAAGCCCTCTCCAGGCCCTCGGGGGGCGATGCCGGCGGCAGGCGAAGCCGGACTACGGCGAAGGAGAGCCATGCACTCACGAGCCACCACGGCGTCTTCGAGGGCGCTGGTTATCGCGGGGAGCCTTGCTGCGCTGTTGGCAGCAGCGGCCCTGCCCGCCCCAACGCATGCCCAGCAGGGCAATGCGCAGACTTCCACGACGGTCAGTTCCACGGTGCCCAACGGCACTCGCTTCCTGGTGCGGCTGGAGGACGAACTCAGCACCCGGAAGCACAAAGTGAACAAGAAATTCAAGGCCAAGACGCTCGAGCCGCTGCAGACGGCCGATGGCGCCGTAGTGCCGCCCGGCGCGGAGATCCGCGGCCACATCAGCCGCCTGGAGCCCGCCGGCATGACCGGGCGCGCGCGGATGTGGCTGACCTTTGACGAAATCAAGACGCCGGCCGGCAAGCTGCCGCTGGTGGCCGCAGTGGTCAGCGTGCCGGGCGACCACAGCGTCAAGCCGGGCGATAGCAAGGAAGGCGAAATCGAAGCGCGCACCAGCAAGGGCCGTCGCGACATCGAGGCCGCCGCAGCCGGCGCGGCCATCGGCGCGGTGGTCGGCGCCACGGCCAAGGGCGGGAAGGGCGCGGGCATCGGCGCAGCCATCGGCGCCGTCAGCGGCTTCCTGATCTCCTCGGGCCTGGGGCAGGAGCTTGACCTGCCCAAGGGCACCAAGCTGGAGCTGGAACTGGAGCGCCCCCTCTACGTGGCGAAACGATAGGCTCGGGATCCTGCTTCAGCGATGTGGTGCCGGCATCTTGCCGGCGGGCTTCACTCTGCCCGTTGCCACGCCAGCCTGCCACCGCAACAGCCGAAAAAACCGCCAGCAGGATGCTGGCGCTACGGGGAGCCACGGAAGAAACCGTGCGCGCCGCGTGGAACACTTCTGCGGCCGGGTCTCTTGGCATTCGCGCGGGCTGCTGGTAGATTCGATGAGGCAGCGTGGGCTGCCCCTGTTGCCATCCCATGCCCGAAGAGACGAAGACTGCTGACCGTGTCCTGATTGTGGAGGATGAGGAGAACGCACGCTTGGGCTATGAAGCCCTGCTGCGCCGCTGGGGCTTCGAGGTGCTGGGCTGCACCAGCGCGGAAGAAGTGCTGGCGCGCTTCTCGGAATTCCGTCCGGCCGTGCTCATGGCCGACGTCGAGCTCCCCGGCATGAACGGCCTCGAGCTGTTGGACCGGCTGGGCGAGGAGCTGCGCGAGGTGCCCGCCATCATCATCACCGGCCGGGGCAGCGAAGAGCGCGCCGTGGCCGCCATCGAAGCCGGCGCCTTCTGGTACATCGAAAAGCCGCTGAAGGCTCCCGTGCTGCGCGCGTTGCTGGACCGCGCGCTGGGCCGATTCCGCGACCGCCGGCAGGTGGCCGCGCTCACCCGGCAGTTGCGCGACGCCGGGCGACTGGGCGAACTGGTGGGCGCGTCGAAAGCCATGCAAGAGGTGATGCGCCTGGTCGAACTCGCCGCGCCCTCCTCGGCCTCGGTGCTGATCACCGGCGAGACCGGCTCGGGCAAGGAAATCCTCGCGCGCACCATCCACAGCCTTTCCCCGCGCGCCGAGCGGCCTTTCGTGGCCATCAACTGCTCGGCCATTCCCGAGACGCTGATGGAAAGCGAAATCTTCGGCCACGAAAAGGGCGCCTTCACCGGCGCGGCCGAGCGGCGCATCGGCTGCTTCGAGCTGGCCGACGGCGGCACGTTGTTGCTCGACGAAATCGGCGAGATGCCCGCACCGACGCAGGCCAAGCTGCTGCGTGTGCTCGAAGACCACAAGGTGCGCCGGCTGGGCAGCAAGACGGAAACGCCGGTGGACGTGCGCGTGCTCGCGGCCACCAACAAGGACCCCGAGCAGGCCGTGGCCCACAAACAGATCCGCCAGGACCTCTACTTCCGCCTGAACGTCTTCCACATCCACCTGCCGCCGCTGCGTGAGCACAAGGACGACCTGCCGCTGCTGGTCGAGCACAGCTTGCGCGAGCTGAACGCCAAACACGGCAAACACGTGCGCGGGGTGAACGCCGAGGTGATGGACCTGTTCTGGAGTTACACCTGGCCGGGCAACGTCCGCGAGCTGCGCAACGTGCTGGAGCGCGCGGCGATCGTCTGCGAGCGCGAACTGATCGGCCGCCCGCACCTGCCGCCCGACTTTGGCCGCGCGCCGGCCGCGGATGCCTCGGAACTCGCCGGCCTGCGCTTCCCCGTCGGCACCACGGTGGACGCCGCCGAGCGCGAGTTGATCCTGCAAACCCTGGCCTCCACCAACAACAACAAGACCCGCGCCGCCGAGCTGCTCGGCATCAGCCTGAAAACCCTGCACAACAAGCTGAAGGAGTACGAGGCGGCGGGGCGGCCGGTGCGGTGAGGGCAGGCGCAGGCCAACCATGCCGCTGCGGCTCAAGACGAAGTTCACGCTGACCACGGCGCTGGTCGTGCTAGGTGTGGTGGCCGTGACCTCCACGCTGTACGTGGCCACGCTGGCCCGGCAGGTCATCCGCCAGGCCGACGACCGCGCGCGGTTCGTCGCGCTGCAACTCATCGGCCAAGCACAGCACGCGCTGGCCGACGCCGCGCAAGAAGGCGCCGCGCCCGCCTCGAACAGCCCGCCAGACCTGCGCCAGTATGTCCGCCAGGCGCTGAGCCAGAATGTGGGATTGAACTCGCTGATCGAAGCGGTGGTCGGCTATTCGCCGCTGATCTATGAAGTGGCCATTGTGGATGGCGAGAATACGGCCTTCGTCTCGAGCGATCCGCGGCTGCGGGGCGAGCAGGTGCTGCGCCGCACGGAACTCCAGCAACTGGCCCGCAGCAGTTTCCTGGAGCAGTTGCGCATTCTGCGGGGAGCCTCGCGGGTGTACGAGGTGCGGGTAGCGTTCAATCTCGGCGCCGAGCCCTTC
>JACQDH010000038.1 GCA_016201215.1 Acidobacteriota bacterium
GCGCCTTCTTGCGAAACGAGTTTGGCGCGGCACGCTTCCCTTCGTCTGGCCCCTCGCGTGCGTGGCAGGGAATGAGGATCGGAGCCGGCCCTGAGGGGGCGGCTTCGAGGGGAAGCCACACAGAGAGACGACGAGGTGAATCGATGGGACGGGCTTTGTGCTCTGCGACGTGGGGTCTGCTCGTAGGTGTGATGTTCTGGGTTCCCGGGGAAGCCTCGGCACAATACGTGGGCGTGGGGCGCTGCCGGCCATGTCACCTGCCGCAGGCCAAGAGCTGGGAGCAAACCAGAATGGCCAAGGCGTTTGAGCTGCTGAAGCCGGGAGTCGCCGCCGACGCCAAGCGCGCCCACAATATCGACCCGGCAAAGGACTACACCCACGACCCTAACTGCATCTCTTGCCATGTGACCGGCTACGGCCAACCGGGTGGGTTCGTTAGCGTGGAGCAGACACCGAATCTTCTGGGTGTGCAATGCGAGGTCTGCCACGGCCCAGGAGCCAGCTACCTGAAACCCAACCTGATGAGCTTGCAGAACAAGGAGTACAAGCGCAGCGGCGTGGTCGCCGCAGGGCTGGTGATTCCCTCCGCGCAGACCTGCACCCAGTGTCATAACAAAAAGAGCCCATTCTACAAACCGTTCGATTTCGTCGTGCGCGTCCGCGAAGGAACTCACGCGCATGAGGCGTTGAAGTACAAGCACGACTGAGGGGGAGAAACATGAATGCCCGGCGCCAACTCTTGAGCTGGCTTCTCGCCGCTCTGGCCGGGTTGCTCTTTCTCGTCGGCATCTTGATCTGGGAGCACCGGCGCGTGCAGGAGCGGTCGGACAACTTTCTGGTGGGCAACCCACGCGCCGGCGCGCAGACCTTCCGGGAGAAGGGATGCGTCGGCTGCCACGCCATCTGTGGAGCGGGAACCCAAGTGGCTCCGGACCTGGGCATTCAGCGAACGCCCGGCTCGAGCATGAATCAGTTGGCGACACAGATGTGGAATCATGCCCCGTTGATGTGGGCCAAGATGGAAGAAAGGAAAACGCGCTACCCGGTCTTCACGGGCGAGGAGATGGCCAACCTCTTCGCTTATCTCTACAGCTCCTGCTACGTGGAGGAATCCGGAGACCCCGCACGCGGCGAGCGGCTGTTTTCCCGGAAGAGCTGCATCCGGTGCCACAGCACCGACGGCACAGGAGGCAAGGAGGGTCCCGCCCTAAGGAATCTCGGCCCGGTGGACACCCCGATCTTCTGGGCCCAGAGAATGTGGAACCACGCCTCGGCGATGGAAAGGCACATGCGCCAGTTCAACATCTCCTGGCCGCGCTTCGACGGAGACGAGATGGACGACCTGCTGGCTTACGTGCGGAGGGAACGCGCGGGGCCCCGGCGCGAGTTCGACCTACTGCCGGCGGACCCGGCTCGCGGCTGGGCGTTGTTCCAGAAGAAAGGGTGTATCGCTTGTCATGCGGTGCGCGGTCAAGGTGGAACGATGGGCCCGGATTTGGGCGCGGGTCGCCCGTTGCCCCCCACGCTGACCCAACTGGCCGGTCAGATGTGGAACCACTCGCCAGAAATGTGGGCGGCCATGAAAGCGAAGGGCCTCGAACGCCCCACCTTCGAAGGACGCGAAATGGCGGATGTATTTGCATTCCTCTACAGCCTCCGCTATTTCGAGCTGGGTGGTTCGCCGCTGGTCGGGAAGGAACTGTTCAACGCCAGAAACTGCGGGCGGTGTCACGGCGCGGACGGTCGAGGTGGCGAGTTTGGTCCCGCCGTGCGTCAACGAGGAAGGCTGCTCACGCCCGTGAGCCTGGCCCAGGCTCTCTGGTCGCATGGGCCCCAGATGTACCGAAAGTCGAAGCAACTGGGTCTTCCTTGGCCTACCTTGAAGGAGAGTGACCTCGATCACTTGCTGGCCTTTCTGAACAGCATTCCGGAAGACAGGCACTGATGGATCTTGTGGCGGAATTGAAATCGAAACCGTGGCTGCTCGGCTTTGGACTGTTTTTCGGGCTGGGATTTCTACTGATTGGTGGAGTGTTGCCGGGGCGTAACCCTACCCAACCGCTTCGCTACAACCACGCGGTCCATATCTCCAATGGGATGACGTGCGAAGACTGCCATGCCGGCGCGCGGGGAAATGAAAAAGCGACGCTTCCAGGAATCGATATTTGTCTGGGCTGCCACAGGGAGCCGCTGACCAAGAGTCCTGAGGAAGAAAAGATCCGAGCGTTC
This sequence comes from Acidobacteriota bacterium, assembly GCA_016201215.1. GTDB lineage: Bacteria > Acidobacteriota > Terriglobia > Acidiferrales > UBA7541 > QHYU01. The sequence goes on from JACQDH010000038.1 coordinate 2,230, forward strand.
GCACGCTCCGGGCAAGAGATTCCCTGGGTCCAGGTGACGCGCGTGCCCCGGCATGTCTATTTCTCCCATCGGAGACATGTGACTTTGGGCGGTTTGAAGTGTGCCGAGTGCCACGGTCCGATGGAAACGCGCACCGAACCCGTGCGACGTCCCTTCCGGCCCATGACCATGAACGGCTGCATGGAGTGCCACGAGCATAGGAAAGTAAGTTATGACTGTAACGACTGCCACCGCTAAGCGCTTGCCCATCGCCTCGGGGGACAACCTGCGGAAGATTTTGTGGCTGTTCTTGCTGGTGGTCCTCAGCCCCGAGGGGCTGAGGGCCCAAGGGCCCGGGGGCGCGGGCTACTTCGTGATTCCCGGGGATGCCAAGGCCGGGCTGAAAACGTTCTTCGACAAGGGCTGTGTCCGCTGCCATGCGGTTCTGGGGGAAGGGGGCAAAAGCGCTCCGGACCTTGGGCGTGCCCCTGCCGGCCACTTGAGCGCCGCGGAACTGGTGGCCGCGATGTGGAACCACGCCCCCCAGATGTGGACCCGCATGCAGCAGGAAAAGGTGACGCCGCCGGCTATTACCGAGACCGAAATGTCCAATCTGTTTGCATTTCTTTACTCGGTGCGCCTGATGGATGAACCCGGAGACCCGCAACGCGGTCGGCAACTGTTGTCCGAGAAGCGTTGCCTGGAATGCCATCAGACGTCGCCCGGAGGCAAGCGCAGGGCCCCGGAATTGCGCGAGTGGGCCAGCTACCGCAACCCGGTGAGCTGGATCCAGGCCATGTGGAACCATGCGCCCGCCATGCAGGCGCTGATGGAGGCGCGCGGTCTTCCCTGGCCGAAGTTTGAGGGCAACGATGTGCCGGACCTGATCGCCTACATCCGGACGCAGGTCACGACTCCGCACCGGCACTTCTATCTGCAACCGGCCAATCCCGAGATCGGCCGGGCCTTGTTCCAGCAGAAGGGTTGCGCGAATTGCCACGGCATGCGTGGCACCGGGCGGGCCATTGCTCCCGACTTGGGCCGACGTCCTTTCCCGCGCACGCTGGGCCAGTTTGCGGCGCTGCTGTGGAATCACAGCCCGCAAATGTGGGCCAGCATGAAAGCGCAGCACATCCCGCGCCCGCAGTTCTCGAACAAGGAAATGGCCGATCTGGTGGCCTATCTCTTCGCCGAGCGCTACTTCGAGGCGACCGGCAGCCCGGTGGTGGGAAGGCGGGTGTTCGAGGCGAAGGGTTGCGCGTCGTGTCATGCCTCGAGCCAGAAAGCCGTGGGGCCCGATTTGTCCCGCTGGCAAGGCCGTGTCTCCCCGGCCGGAGTGGCCACCGCGATGTGGAACCACGGCCCGGTGATGCTGGGGCGAATGCGCGAGCAGCAAATGTCCTGGCCACTGTTTCGGCCCGGAGAGATGGTCGACCTGATGGAATACCTGAACCGAAGCGCGCCCGAGAATCGTGTTGCGGGGCAAAGACGATGAATCTTCGCGTCAATCGCCGGAAGTTTCTCCAGTTTGCGGGCGGAGGGGCGGTGGGAGTGGCGGCCTCCGGGGTGACCCTCCAGGGGTTGAGCACGCTGAACGCCGCGTTGGCGGCCGAGGAAGTGCAAGTCCCGAGGGGGCCGGAGGGCTGGTCGCTGAGTGTGTGCTCGCTGTGTCCGGCGGGGTGCGGACTGCGCGTGCGCATGATCGGGAAACGCGCGGTGAAGATCCAGGGGAATCCCCTGCATCCGGTCAACCGCGGCGGGCTGTGTCCCCGCGGGCTGGCAGGATTGCAAGTTCTCTATCATCCCGATCGCCTCCGCGCACCGCAAAAGAACGTCGGGAATCGAGAATCGCCCCGGTGGAAGGAGATTTCCTGGGACGAGGCCATCGAAACGGTCGTGCAACGGCTCCGCGAACTGAGGAATCGGAATCAGGCCCACACGGTCGCGTTGGTAAGCGGGCACGGCGGGCACCTGCGGCAGCGACTGTTCGAGCGGTTCCTGCGGTCGTACGGTTCGCCCAATTCCTTGCGCCTGCCTTCCGGGTTGGACGGCGCGCAGGCCGCGGCGTACCTGCAGCAGGGAGTGTCCGAGGGCGTGGCCTACGACCTGGAAGGAACACATTATCTGCTGAGCTTCGGGGTCAACGTGCTGGAGGGCTGGGGATCACCGGTCAGCACGATGCGGGCTTTTGGGGCCTGGCGGGACTCGGCCGCCGGCCGGGTCACCAAATTCGTACAAGTCGAGCCACGACTTTCTGTGACCGCCGCACGGGCCGACGAATGGGTAGCTTTGCGGCCGGGTACGGAAGCAGCGCTGGCGCTCGGCATCGCCTACGTTCTCATCACCGAAGGACTCTACGACGTGCGATTCGTCGCCGAGCGCACCTTCGGGTTCGAGGATTGGCACGATGCAAAGGGCCGCGCCCACACGGGTTTCCGGTCTCTGGTGCTGAGCGAATACCGCTTGAACGATGTTGCGGCGATCACGCAGATTCCTGTGGAGATCATCCTGCGCCTGGGCCGCGAGTTCGGCCGCAATCGCCCCGCACTGGCCATCGGCGGCCATCAGAGCAGCACGTTGCCTGGGGACTTACATGCGTCCTTGGCCGTTCACAGCCTGAATGCCTTGGTGGGCAGCCTGGAGGTGCCCGGCGGGGCACTCGTGCGTGCCGAGCTCCCGGGAGATGCGGAGACGGGGTCGCGCGGGCGGAACCACCTTCCTGCCAACCTGGTGCACCATGACAAGGCGCTCCTGCCCTGGGCCGACTTGACCCGTTTGCCGGACGCCATCCTGAGTGGAAAGCCCTATGCCCTCCAGGCCCTCCTGGTGCATGGGGCGGACCCGGTCTTCACTTTGCCGAACGGGGAGCGATTCGCCCAAGCGCTGAAGCGGGTGCCTTTCGTGGTTTCGTTCTCACCGTTCTTGGACGAAACCAGTGCCCAAGCGGACTTGATCCTGCCGGACCACACGGATCTGGAAAAGTGGCAAGAATCGGCGTCACCGCCCACTTTTCCATTTCCCCTGCAATCCATCTCGCCGCCCGTGCTGGAGCCCGTACACCACACGCGAGACACCGTTGACGTCTTGCTGGCCCTGGCGCGCACCCTGGGCGGCGAAGTGGCCAGCGCCCTGCCCCACGCGACCGGTGAGGAATTCCTGCGCCAACAGGTGGCCGAGATCTTTGCCGCCCAGGCCGGCTATACCTTCACCACGAGTCTCGAGGAGACGTGGAACCGGCTCTCGGAGCGTTCCGGCTGGTGGGTTCCCACCTACTCGTCGGCGAACCAGCTCTGGGAACAGATGAAACAAGGAGGCGGCTGGTGGGAACCCACCTACTACTACGGGGAATGGAATCGAGTCCTGCGCACGCCCTCGGGCCGCTTCGAGTTCTATTCCCAGCGGCTGGCGCAGTGGGTTGCTCAACATCCGGAGGTGGCCAAGGAGAGCGGACTCGAGCCCGGAGACGACCGCCTGTGCCTGCCCCACCAGACACGCCTGCCAGACACACCCAAAGAATTCCCACTGCTTCTCGTGCCCGTGGAAATCCTGCCCCTGGTCGGTGGCCATGGGGCCCACCTTCCGTACTTGCAGCAGATTGCCGGGCAACACGTGTTCGCACACTGGGATAGCTGGCTGGAGATGAACCCGCAAACGGCGACGAAACTCGGGTTGGAGGATGGGGACTGGGTGTGGGTGGAGTCGCCGCTGGGCCGTGCAAAGGTCCGCCTGCGGTTCTACGAAGGAGCGCGCCCGGATGTGGTGCACATGCCACTGGGATACGGCCGCACGCAGGGGAGCGCTTGGGGGCGCCGCGGAAACAATCCGCTGCGTATGATCCCCAGCGATGGTCAAGCGTCGGCAGGATTACCTCGGGGGACCCAAACGTACGTTCGAGTCTATAAGAGCTAAGGACGGCGAGATGCCTCGTTGGGGAATGGTGGTTGATTTGACCAAGTGCACGGCGTGCCAAGCGTGCGTGGTGGCCTGCCAGACGGAAAACAACGTGCCCTGTGTTGAGCCCGAGCAGGCCGCACTCGGCCGGATCATCTCCTGGCTCAAGGTCCTGCCCGAGATCAAAGGGGCTTACCCGCGGATCTCGATGCAGTTGATGCCGCTGCCTTGCTTGCATTGTGACAGTCCCCCCTGCATTCGAGTCTGTCCGGTAGGGGCCACGGGGATCACTCCCGAAGGAGTGGTGCGCCAGATCTTCGCGCGTTGCATCGGGTGTCGCTACTGCACGAATGCGTGTCCTTATACGCGTCGCATGTTCAATTGGTACAAGCCCAATTTCCCGGGGGAGCTCCAGCAAGCGCTGAATCCGGACGTAACGGTGCGACCCAAAGGAGTGGTGGAGAAATGTACGCTTTGTCACCACCGCTTGATGCAAGCAAAAGAGAGAGCTCGTGCTGAGGGCCGGGCGCTGGCCGAGGGCGACTATGTGCCAGCGTGCGTGGAGATCTGTCCAGCGAATGCCATGTACTTCGGAGACCTGGACGACCCGGACAGCAAGGTAGCAGGACTGGCCCGAAGCCCGCGAGCCTTCCGCTATCTGGAAGACCTCGGCACCGAGCCGAAGGTGATTTATCTCACCGAAGGAGAATGGGCCGGTGGAAAAGAAAAGCCACGGCAACCTTGAAGCCCTCGGGCCCGACGCGGTCCTGGTGCAGCCGATCGTGGCGACGCGCAGCTCCTTTTACCACCTGGCGCTGGCCTTGCTCGGCTTCACGACCTTCGCCTTCTTTGCCTGGCTGCATCAGTTGCGCTGGGGACTCGGCACGACGGGACTGAACGTTCCGGTCTATTGGGGGTTCTACATCACGAATTTCGTTTTCTTCATCGGCATCAGCCACGCGGGCACGCTCATTTCAGCCATCCTGCGTCTGTGCCATGCCGAGTGGCGGCGTTCGATCACGCGGGCCGCGGAAGTCATCACGGTCCTGGTGCTCTTTTTTGGTGTCGGGAGTGTCATCGTGGACCTCGGGCGGCCCGACCGCATGCTCAACGTGCTCAAGCACCCGAACTTTCATTCCCCACTGCTGTGGGACGTGTGCAGCGTCAGCGCCTACCTGCTCGCCAGCAGCATCTACCTCTATCTCCCGCTCATTCCCGACATCGCCATTCTGCGCGACTATGGCGGAAAGTACACGCGTTTCTACCGCCTCCTGGCGCTGGGCTGGCAAGGCACGAAACGTCAGAGGCACTTGCTTGACCGGGCGATCGCCGTGATGGCCGTGCTTGTCATCCCGATCGCGATCTCCGTCCACACCGTGGTTTCCTGGGTCTTCGGAATGACCGTACAGCCCATGTGGCACTCCACCATCTTCGGGCCCTACTTCGTGGTGGGTGCGATCTTTTCCGGGATTGCCTCCCTCATCATCGCCATGGCGCTCATCCGGCGCATCTACTACCTCCAGCACTACTTGAAGGCGGTTCACTTTGATAATCTGGGGACGCTCCTGCTGGTGTTTGCGCTCCTGTGGTTCTATTTCACCTTTGCCGAACACTTGACCACCTTCTATGGGCGCGATCCGGCGCACCTGGTCGTTTTCTACTCGAAGTTGACCGGGCGCTACGCACCTCTGTTCTGGGGGATGGTAGTGACCTGCTTTGTGATCCCGGTCGGAATCCTGTGCCGCCGCCGAACCCGAACCGTCACAGGCACGGTTGCCGCTTCAATCTCCGTGCTCGTGGGGATGTGGCTGGAGCGGTTCGCGATCGTGGTGCCCACCCTCTCCCGACCGCGTGTGCCCTGGTCCAAGGTCTTCTATTCCCCGACCTGGGTAGAGATCGGTATCACTCTGGGCTTCGGCGCCACATTCATTTTCCTGTACATGTTGTTCACCAAGTTCTTTCCCATTGTCTCCATCTGGGAGGTGCAGGAGGGACGTGAAGTGGCGCTGGAGGAGGTCGCCAAGCGAATCGATTCCTACATGCCTGGCCCGCCAGCCGTAGAGGGCGCGCGGTTCACCGCAGGCACGGAAGGCGCGCTTCAACTGGAGGGCGAGTAAGGACCAGGGCGTAAGTGGATTGACGCAGGCACAGCAGAAAAGGCCCGTCGGAAAGCTCTTTATGCCCCACCGTTCTCCCCCCATTTCTGCAGTCGTCTTTGGACCCTGCCTGCCAGGCCTGCAGTGTAGTTCGTCCAGGTCGTGAGCCTCCTGTCAGCAGTCGCCGTGCCATTGGCCGCAGGATGTCCATAAGAGTTCTCCCTGCGCCAGTCGCTTGCATCTGGCGTTCGTGTGGGTAGGAGCGCGGTGACCGCGCAGGGCTCGCCGGGCGTCCTTCCCGCCACAGTCAACCGAGCAAGCAGGAAACACACCGTTCTGTCCCGAATGTCACAGGGACCCGCGTAACAGGTTTACCATTCCAGCGTTGCAACCCACCGGCCGCACTGTTCAGGGGATAACGGCAGTAATATCCAGTACCGTGTTTTTCTCGCCGGCCGTGAGATGCCCACAAGCCAATGAAAACAATGGCGCGCCCAAGGGGACGATTTAGAACTTCTAACGGTCGACGGTTTGTGGCAGATCTGCCGAGATTCGCTCAAATGCGATAGCGCGCCTAAAGATATCTGTATAAATAGATTGACATCATCGCCTTTGGGTGTATGGTCGGCATATGGCCGACAACTCCCTTGATTCCCGGCGTGATGCACAGGCGATGGAGGCACGGCGGCTGGCGGCCCTGCCTCTGCTCGAACGCGGCGAGTCTTTTTCCTCCATTGCCCGGCGGTTGGGTGTGAGCCGCCAAGCCGTGTTTGTCTGGAACCAGCAGTGGCGCCGGCGCGGCCAAGCCGGACTGCGTCGCCGCCTGCGTCCCGGACGCCCCCACAAGCTGGCCCGCTCGCGACTCGCGCAGTTGCCGCGCCTGCTCGCCCAGGGGGCCGAAGCCCACGGCTTCTCTTCGCCCCTGTGGACCACCCAGCGTGTGGCCGATTTGATCTGGCGCCGCTTTCGGGTGCGCTACGACCGCGATCACGTCTGCCGCCTCCTGCACCGCTTCGGCTGGAGCTGGCAGAAGCCGACGCGCCGCGCGCGGGAGCGCGACGAAGCAGCCATCCAGCGCTGGGTGAAACGAACCTGGCCGCGGATAAAAAAAACGCCCAAAACCTGAAGGCCACGCTGGTCTTTCTCGACGAAAGCGGCTTTTCGCTGCTGCCCACGCCCTGCAAAACCTGGGCCCCGCGGGGCCGCACTCCCGTTCTGTTTCACTGCTTGAACTGGCCCAAGCTGTCGGCCATCTCCGCGGTGACCCCGAATCCCCACGCCTATCTCCGCCTGGTGCCGGGCACGATTCGCAGCGCCGAGGTGATTGCTTTCGTCCGCCACCTGCTGCGTAGGATTCCCGGTACCCTCTTTCTGTTCTGGGACGGGATGAACACGCACCGCTCGAAGAAGACCCGAGCCGCACTGCGGGAGCACCGCCCGCGGCTGCGCGTCTACCGCCTGCCGGCCTACGCCCCGGAGTTGAACCCCGACGAAGGACTGTGGGGCTGGATGAAACACTACGCGCTGGCCGGACAGTGCCCGCCCGATCTCGAGCGGCTGGAACACAGCATCCGCCTAGCCCTGCGCCGTCTGCGAAGACGACCCCAGGTGATCCGTTCCTTCTTTCACCGCTGCCCTCTCTCTTTTTGACTCTACGTCAATCTATTTATGCAGAAACCCTTAATATCCCCGAAAAGCGGTTGACACCCCGCAACTGTGGCGTACAATCCAGCTATTCGCGCAAATTGTGGCCGAAATCCCGGGTGGCCTCAACAGGCAAACGTCCATCCTAGTGGAGAGGAGGGCTCGCTATGGGTCCGGTAATGGCGTTGCTGTATGGGCTTGTTTGCTACGCGGTTTTTTCTGGCACCTTTCTCTACGCGATCTGGTTTGTCTGGACGCTTGATCAACCCAGACCGGGGACGCCGCTGGCCCGAGCCCTGCTGATCAACACGGGGCTGCTGCTGTTGTTTGCCCTGCAGCACAGTGGAATGGCGCGACAAGGTTTTAAGCAAGTGTGGACCAAAATCGTGCCCCCACCAATTGAACGCAGCACCTATGTCCTGGCGGCCAGCCTAGCCTTGCTCCTACTGGTCGTTATGTGGCAACCAATTCCATCCGTCATCTGGGAAGTCCAGGCAACAGCAGGCCGCATGATTCTCCACGGCCTGTTCTGGGCCGGCTGGCTGCTTGTTTTTGCCTCTACTTTCCTGTTGGGTCATTTTGACCTGTTTGGCGTCAAGCAGGTGTGGACCTATTGGCGTGGGCAACCTTACAAGCCCCCGGCATTCGAGGTGCCCGGGCCCTACAAGCTTGTTCGGCATCCGCTCTATCTCGGATTCATCGTTGCATTTTGGAGTGCCCCACGAATGACTCTGGGACATTTGTATTTTGCCGCCGTGACGACAGCGTGGATTCTCGTGGCGATTCAGCTTGAGGAGCGTGACCTCGTCACCATCCACGGCGAGCAGTACAAGGTGTACCGCAGCGGCGTCTCCATGCTCGTGCCATGGCCCGGCAAGAAGAGCAAGTCTTGAGGAACTCCCGGATGCATGCCGGGATTTCCACCGGCAACGCTTCCTTGTGAACATGCAGAGCGCAGCGATTTAGATATAGAGGGAAGAAAAACTGGCGCGCCCGGAGGGATTCGAACCCCCGACCCTCTGCTTAGAAGGCAGACGCTCTATCCGACTGAGCTACGGGCGCGCCGGTTAGTCGCATTATATCACTGAGTTAGAAGCTTGGTCTCTGCCGTTTCTTCCGGTCCCTCGGCACTGTGCCCAATTTTGTGCCCACCCAGCCGAGAGATAGCCGCCAAGACGGCATCCTCAGACGGATGCACGTAGCACGCAGAGATGCCGATCGAACTGTGCCCAGCGATCCGCGCCGGCGTCCAAGCATCGCAGCCGGATTCGCCAAGGCGCGTCAGGAAAATGTGCCGCAGCGCGTAGAGCACTAACGAACGCACCTTGCTGGCCCTGAGCGCCGCAGCGTGCTGCTTGCGCAGGCTGGAGGCCTCCACGTGGCCGCTGTAGGTGGGTGCTGGCCATACCCAGCCCTCTACGGGCTTCCCCGCAGCGTCCCAGCGTGCTTGCAAGATGAACCGGACGCGAGGCGTCATCGGCAGCACTCGACGCGCCGCAGCCGTCTTGCCGTGTGTCATAAGCAACGTTCCGTACCGCCCGTTGAGCCACGCCACGGCTTCCCAGCGCAGCCGGAAGCACTCTTCAGGGCGCAGGCCAGTATCCGCGAGCACGCCCGCAATCGAAGCCAGAGGCTCCCGCGCAACGGCCAGATATTTTGCCTCTTCCTCTCGCGTCACAACCCGTTCGCGGTGCCGCTCGCCTCTCAGTAACTTGACCTTCGGGGCGCTCTCTAATACACCCCACTCAGCGGCACGGTGCAAGATGCTTCGCAGTACCCGCAGCGAGCTATTCACCGTCGAGACTTGCAGTCCCTTCGCCAGCCGGAACGCAGCGAAGTCCGAAGCCGCCTCGCCCGTAATCTCATTCAGACGGGCAGTCGCAAGCGTGCGGTGGGAGAGAAGGGAACGGATGCCCGTCCGATACCACAGCCACGACTTCCTCGCCGTTTCCTCGAAAGTAGATTTCGCCCACGGCTCGAATCGCTGTTCGCAAAACTTGGCCAGGCTCGGCGCGGCCTTCTTCTCGCGGATGCCCACCTCGCCCTTTGCCAGCGACGTGCGGTGCGCTGCTTCCATCTGTCGAGCAACTTTGTCGTTACCCTGTTTCGTTGATTCGCGCATCAGCGCGCCGTGCCACATGAACTTGTACCAGTAGACTGCCCGAGTCCACCGCAGGATCGAAGGAACGAGTCTTGGTCGGACACGTGAAAGGTCCTGGGGAAAAGGAAGGGGCGTTCGCGGCTCTCACAGCCCCTCGTGTCTCTTGACAAAGCCGCCGCCGTTATAGATGAACTTTTCTGAGACAGTTTGTGTCAAGTTTGCAACATCTCTAACGGAGTCGGCCGTGTCAAGGGCTATCGGTTTGGTTTTTTTCTAAACCGGTCAGTTTTTTGGTTTGGCCGGACACACCCCCACCGCGCGCGTAGGAGCACCTGCTCGCC
>JACQDH010000046.1 GCA_016201215.1 Acidobacteriota bacterium
GGGCGGGGGGCCGATCTACAAAACAGGCTCTCGATCTCACCGAAGCGGGATCGGGCCTCAGCGCCGGTCGGCCTCCCCGAGACCTCCTCTGCCTCCCGAGGAGCTTTTCTGAAAGGTGTGTAAGATACAAGCGCCGGCTTCTAGCCGGCGAATTGTAGGAGCGCCGCTTGCTGCGCCCACAGACTGAGTCGCCGGCGCTGTGCAATTCCGGGGTCGCGCGCTCCTTTATTTCAGGCGCGAGCCCACGGGCACATCTTCGAGGAACCCCGCCAGGACCGGCTTGCCGTCGGGAGGCACTGAGGCGGCCACGATCATCCCGTTCGATTCCACCCCGCGCAGCTTGCGCGGCTGCAGGTTGACCACCACAATCACCTTGCGCCCGACGATGTCTTCCGGCTTGTAGACTTCGGCGATGCCGGCGACAACCTGGCGGACTTCGTCGCCGACATCCACCAGAATCTTCAGGAGCTTGTCGGCACCGGCCACGCGCTCGGCCGACTTCACCTGGCCGACGCGCATGTCCACCTTGGCGAAATCTTCGATGCTGATGCGGCTCGGACCCTGCGCCGCGGACGCTGTCGTTGCAACGGTCTTTGCGGCCGATGGTTGACGCATTTCCTGTTCCATGGTTTCGATCCTTTCGACGGCTTCGTCTTTGTCCACGCGCGGGAAAATCGCCTCGGTCTTGCCGATTCGCGTTCCGGGCCGAAGCTGACCCCATTGCAACTGATCGAGCTGCTGGTCAGCAAGTTTGCCATTCTGCCCGAGTTGCTGCCAGATCTTCTCAGTGGCGTGCGGTATCACCGGGTGTGCCAGAACAGTCACAATCCGAAGCGCCTCAGCCGCGGTCCACAGGATGGTTTGCAAACGCTCGTTTTCCGCTGTTACTTCTGATTCGGCCAAGCTCCAAGGGTGCTGGATGACCAAGTATTTATCCACCTCAGCAATCAGGGCCCAGATCCGTTCGAGCGCCCTTGAGAATTGATAAGACTCATAGAAATCCGGGATCTCTGCCAAGTCCCCTTCCACAAAACCCTTGAAAGTTATATCCCGGTTGGAGATTTTCTCCTCGCCGAGTGGAGTTGGAATCTCACCACCGAAGTAGCGCTCGATCATGGCCAAGGTGCGGCTGGCGAAGTTGCCGAGGCCGTTGGCCAGGTCACTGTTGTAGCGGTTCACCAGGGCTTCGCGGCTGAAGTTGCCGTCCTGTCCGAAGACCATTTCGCGCAGCAGGAAATAGCGCAGCGCGTCGATCCCCAGCACGCGAGCGATGGGCTGAGGCAACTGAATATTGCCGCGCGACTTGGACATCTTCTCCTGCTCGAACAGCCACCAGCCGTGCGCGAAGATGGTCTTCGGCGGAGGCTCGTCCGCGGCCATCAGAAACGCCGGCCAGTACACGGCGTGGAACCGCAGGATCTCCTTCCCGATCAGGTGCAGGTCGGCGGGCCAGTAGTGCTCCCACTGCAACTCATCGTCGCCATAGCCGATGCCGGTCATGTAGCTGGTTAGCGCGTCGTACCAGACGTAGATGACGTGCCGGTCGTCTTCGGGCCAGGGGATCCCCCACTTCAGCGTGGTGCGGCTGATGGAAAGATCGCGCAGGCCGCCGCGCACGAAGGCGATGACCTCGTTGCGGCGCGTCTCGGGCTGGATGAATTGGGGGTGTTTCTCGTAGTGCTCGAGCAGGCGATCCTGGAATGCCGAAAGTCGGAAGAAATAGTTCTCCTCGCGGATGCGCTCGGTGGGCCGGCCGCAGTCCGGGCAGGGGGCGTTGGGAGCGGGGTCGTCCACGTAGAGCTCATCGAAGACGCAGTACTGCCCTTCGTAGTGGCCCTTGTAGATACAGCCCGGAGTATGCGACTGCGCCTGGCCGACCAGGCGGTGCACGGCGCGCTCGTGACGCAGCTCGGTGGTGCGCACGAAGCGGTCCACGTGCAGATCGAGTTCCTCCCACAGGCGCTGGTACTGGGCGGCGATGGTGTCGGCGAATTGCTGCGGCGCGACGCCTGCGGCCTTAGCGGACCGCTCCACCTTCTGCCCGTGCTCGTCCGTGCCGGTCAGCATGACCACGTCGTAGCCGCGCATGCGTTTGTAGCGGGCAATTGTGTCGGCCACGATGGTCGTGTAGGTATGGCCCACGTGCGGCCGCGCGTTGACGTAGTAGATCGGCGTGGTCAGGAAGTACTTCGGCTTGAGGATCGGTTTTTCCATGCGCTATTCGGACGATTCGCGGCGCTTCTGAAATGCAAACGTGGCTTCGGCCAGCACCTGCTTGAGCGGCACGTCCTTTTCCGCGGCGATGCGCTGGCAATCTTCGTACTCCGGCGCGGCGTTGAGGATGTGCCCATTGCAGCGCGACACCTTGATGCGCACCGTCCCGAGCGGGGTCTCCACCGCCACGTGCTCGCGCTCGAGGGTCCGCCGCTGCGCCGTGTAGGTGCGCACGCCGATAGTGGTTGTCTCGCGAAAGATCAAGTCGGTCAGCCGCTGCACCGCGGCAGGCTCACACAGCACGGTCAGCAACTGCCCGGGACGGTTCTTCTTCATCTGCACCGGCGTGGCGAAGACATCGAGCGCCCCCGCCTCGAGCGCCCGCTCGACGAAGTAGCCGTAGATCTGCGGGCTCATGTCATCGAGATTAGCCTCGATCACCGCGACGCTTTCGTCCCACCCAGCACTCGCCTCGCGCGCGGCCTGCTCGCCCACGAACAGCCGCAGCACGTTGGGCTGCTCAGCCAGATCCGCGGTGCCCGCGCCGTAGCCGATTGCGGCGGTGGTCATCGGCGGCATGGGGCCCCACTGCGTCGCCAGCGTGGACGCGATGGCCGCGCCGGTCGGCGTAACCAACTCCCTGCTGATGCCCGTCGAATAGGTCGGCGCGCCGCGCAGCAGTTCCGCAGTGGCCGGCGCGGGCACGGGCAAGGTTCCGTGCTGCGTTTCCACGCGACCGCCACCCACATTGAGCGCGGAGCAGGCAAACTCTTCAATGCCCATCAACTCGAAGCCAAGGCACGCGCCGACAATGTCCACAATCGCGTCCACCGCGCCCACTTCATGGAAATGCGCCTTTTCGACGGGCACATTGTGCGCCCGCGCTTCGGCCTCTCCCAGCCGGGAGAAGACCCGCCGCGCGCGGTCGGCGGCGCGAGGCGGCAGGTCGGCTTTGGCAATCAAACCGAGAATTGTGCCAAGCCCGCGATGGTGATGGTGCTCGGACGTCTCCACCTTCACGTGCGTGGCCGCCAGCCCCCGGCGGGTCACCTTCTCGGCGGAAATCTTCCAACCCGGAAGCGGCAACCGGCGCAGCTCGGCTTCCAGGTGCGACAGGTCGCAGCCGGCGTCCACCAGCGCGCCCAGCACCATGTCGCCACTGATGCCGGAAAAACAGTCGAAGTAAGCAATCTTCATGCCGCAAACCGATACTATTCTGGCCGCCTGAAGCTGTCAAATCGCGCCTGGCGGAGGCACTGCTGCGGCTTCTTTGACTGCCCGCGCGGTATTCGTTAGAATCGCACGTTTCCTACCCTCGCAAGGAGCCGCGTGTACCACGTCATCGAAAGCCGCTTCCGGCAAACTCTCCGCGAGTTGATTCGCCGTCGCTACAAAGCGGACATCACGGTTGCGACCGAGCGGCCGCCACGCCTCGAGATGGGAGAGCTGGCCTCGCCCGTGTGTTTCGAGCTGGCCAAGCGCCTGAAGCGCGCCCCTCCGCAGATCGCGCAGGAGATCGCCGGCGCGATCGGCAAAATTGAGGGCATCGCGCGGCTGGAAGTCGCGGGCGGTGGCTACCTGAATGCCTTTCTCGAGCGGCCCGCATTTTTCTCCGCGGTGCTGGCCAGGGCGGGAAAAGAAGCCGTGGCCCCGGCCCCTGACGCGTCCAAGAACATCGTCGAGCACACCAACATCAATCCGAACAAGGCGGCGCACATCGGTCACCTGCGCAACGCGGCGCTGGGCGACAGCTTTGTGCGCTTGCTGCGCCACACCGGCCGCCGCGTCGAGGTGCAGAACTACATTGACAACACCGGCGTCCAGGTGGCTGACGTGGTCGTGGGCTTCGTACACATGGAGCGAAAGACCGCGGCAGATGTGCGGGCGCTCGCGGCGCAGGCCCGGTTCGATTACTCCTGCTGGGACCTTTACGCGCGCGTCACACAATTCTATGGCGAAGACCCCGCCCGGGAAGGGCTGCGCGGCGAAACCCTGAAGGACATTGAAGAGGGCCGGGGTGCCACTGCTGAGATCGCCGAGGTCGTATCCACCGCGATTGTGCGCTGCCACCTGCGCACGATGGAGCGGCTGGGCGTCGAATATGACCTTCTGCCGCGCGAAAGCGAAATCCTGCGCCTGAAATTCTGGGACGCCGCCTTCGAGCAATTGAAGCAGCGCGGCGCGATTCGCTTGGCGACCTCGGGCAAGAACGCGGGCTGCTGGGTGATGGAGATGTCCTCCGCGGCAGGCGCGCAGGACCCACCCGGCCCGGATCAGGACCCAGACGAAGACGTGAAAATCATCGTGCGCTCGAACGGCACGGTGACCTACGTCGGCAAGGACATCGCCTACCAACTCTGGAAATTCGGTCTGCTGGGCCGGGATTTCCGGTACCGGCGATTCCACACCCACGCCAGTGGGCATACGGTCTGGGTGAGCTGCGCCGACGGCGGCGAAAGCGGTGCGCCGGCGTTCGGCAAGGCCGATCAGGTTTACAACGTCATTGACTCGCGGCAATCGTACCTGCAAAACGTAGTGGTGGCAGGTGTCCGCGCGCTGGGCTTCACTGCGCAGGCCGACCGCTCGATGCACTTCAGCTACGAAGTGGTGGCGCTCACGCCGCGCTGCGCGGCGGAGATGGGATACGAACTCTCCGCCGAAGACGCCCAGCGCAGTTTCGTCGAGGTGAGCGGGAGAAAGGGCCTGGGCGTCAAAGCGGATGATCTTCTCGATCGCCTGGAGGCCGCCGCCCGCGGGGAGGTGGACCAGCGCCACCAGCAAGCTCCGGAGGCTGAGCGCGAAGCAATCGCCCATGCCATCGCAATCGGCGCGCTGCGCTTCTTCCTGCTGAAGTACACGCGCTCGACTGTCATCGCGTTCGATTTCAAGGATGCCCTGAGTTTCGAGGGTGAGACGGGCCCCTACTGCCAGTACGCTGTCGTGCGCGCGCGCAACATCTTCCGCAAACTGCACGAGCAGCAGCCAGAGTTTGTGCTCGACACGCGAGGGGTTTTGCCGCGGCAGGAGAAGATTGCGCAACTGCTGGCCTCGCCGGCGGGCAACGATTTCTGGGAACTGGCGCTCCTAGCCGGTTCGCTCGGCACGCACGTAGATGCAGCCGTAGGTGCGCAGGAGCCGGCGTTCATCGCCAAGTATGCCTTCCAGCTCGCGCAAGCCTTCAACAATTTCTACCACAAGCACCACATTCTCTCGGAAGAGGACGCCGAGCGGAAAACCTTTCTCCTGCTGCTGACCTCGGCAATCGAGCGCCAGCTTGTGCGCGCCCTGCAACTGCTCGGGATCGAAGCCCCTGAAAAGATGTAATCGTTCGCGGGCAATGTAGCGGCGAGCTTCAGCCCGCCAGGGTTTTGTGCCACTGGCGTTCCGGCGGCACGATTCGAGCTTTCGACGAGAACACCGGCGCGGCAGGTCGTTCTTCCGAGCCCCAACGGTGTAAGCCGGAGCAAGGAACGCTGCAGAGGGATTCCTCGCTGCGCTCGGAATGACAGATCCTTTCAGCGAAGAGAAGCCCAGATGGAGGCCTGCCGTGAAGTGAGAATTACTCGCCGAGGAGGATCTTGCGAATCTCCGGCTCGTTGGAAAGCTTGACCAGGGCAAGAACCAAGTCGCCGGCCTGAAAACTGGTGTCGCCGCGCGGCACCACGGCTTCGCCATCGTGAAACACGGCAACAATATTGCAGGCCGCCGGAAAGGTCATCTCCCGCAGCCGCTTGCCGACCACCGGCGAGCCGGCGTCGAGGCGGTATTCCATCAGTTCCAGTTGTCCGGAGCGCAGGTCCAGCACCTGGCGGATGCGGCTCTGCGGTAGCTCGCTCTGAATCACGCTGGCGATGATGCTGGTGGAACTGACGGTGATGTCCACGCCGAGCATCTGCATGACCGCTTCGTTCTTGGGGTTCTTGACGCGGGCAATCGTTTTGGGCACGCCGAACTGCTGCTTGGCAAGCTGGCAGGCGATCAGGTTATCGTGGTCGTGATTGGTGACGGCGACGAACACACTGGCGCGATGGGCCCCGGCGCGCTCCAGCACTGCCGTCGAAGAGCCGTCGCCCAGGATCACCGGGCAATCCACCTGGTTGGAGACGAGATCGAAAATCTTCTTGTCCGACTCGACGATGGTGACCTCGATGTTGTTCTCGAGCAGCGCGCGGGCCAGGAAGTAGCCCACGCGGCCGCCACCCACAATGATGACATACATCGGCCCGGTCGTTTCGCTGCGCACCGGGGGCGAGGACATCTCCGCGGCATGGCCGTGGACGCGCTTCCAGACCTCGGAGAACTCCGGCGGCGGGGTCTGCATGAGCTGGCCGACGATGAATTCGGCGCCGGCCACGGTCAGGGCCATGGTCTCGATGCCGGCGGCGCGGTAGCTGGGCTCGCGCGCGGGGTCGTACACGACGGCCATGACCTTGGGAACGTGGAAGACCTGGCGGGCCACCTGCGCCACCATCAGGTTGGTGTTCTCGTCGCGCGAGAGGGCAAACAGCGCGTCGGCACCGTCGGCACCGGCCTCGCGCAGCACGTCGGGGTCAATGGCATTGCCAGCGATGAACTTGACGCCGGGATCGGGGACCGGCTGCTGGAGCAGGGTGAGCTCCTTATCAATGACCACGACTTCGTGGCTGTGCGCGTCCAGGTGTTTGACCACCTGGGCGCCCAGCCGTCCGTAGCCTACGACGATGATGCGCATGGGTTTTGTGTAAAGCACCTGCCGTTTAGTTAGGATCGGGCATCTCGCCCACCGGGTCCGCAGACCCTGAGTCTATTATTCCACTTTTACTTACCCGTGGGTCCCCCGGAATCAAAATTCATTACGAAATCCACCAGCGTGCGCACGCCCACCCCTGAAGCGCCGCTGGCGATCCAGGGTTTCGCCTCATCGAGCCAGGCCGTGCCGGCGATGTCGAGATGGACCCACGGCGTGTCGCCCGAAAATTCCTTCAGGAACGCCGCGGCGGTGCTGGCCCCGCCGCCCTTGCTGGTGCTGATGTTCCGGATGTCGGCGATGGTGCTCTTGATCATCTCGCGGTATTCGTCGTCGAGCGGCATCGGCCACATCTTTTCCCCGGCGGCGCGCGCGCTGGCCAGCAGGCGCTCCGTGAACGCAGGATCGGAGCCGAAGACGCCCACGTTCACGCCGGAGAGCGCCACGACGATGGCGCCGGTGAGCGTCGCGGCGTCCACCAGGTGCGTGCAGCCAAGCTGCCTGGCATAGGCCAGGCCATCGGCCAGGACCAGCCGCCCTTCGGCGTCGGTGTTGATCACCTCGACGGATTTTCCCGACAGGGCGATTTGGACGTCTCCCGGCTTCTGCGCGCGGCCGCCGGGCATGTTTTCGGTCGCGGGGATCACGGCGATCACCTTCACGGCGGGCTTGAGCTGCGCCAGCACGCGCATCACCGCGAGCATGGTGGCACCGCCGGCCATGTCGTACTTCATTTTCTCCATGTCCGCGGCGGGTTTGATGGAAATGCCGCCGGTGTCAAACGTGATGGCCTTGCCCACCAGGCCGAGCACCGGCGCTCCCGGGCGGGACGGTGCGGGCGTATAGGTGATCACGATCAGTCGGGGCGGCTCGGCGCTGCCCTGGGCAACGGCGAGCAGCGCGCCCATGTTGAGTTCCGCAATCCCGCGCTGGTCCAGAATGGCGACGGCCAGCCCCGCCTCGCGCGCCATGGCTTCGGCGCGCTCAGCGAGCATGCGGGGGGTGAGGCGGTTGGACGGCTCGTTCACCAAGTCGCGGGCAAAATTTTGCGACTCCGCGAGGATACGTCCGCGCTCGATGGCACTCTCCACCGCGGTCCGGCCGGCCTCATCGAATCCGGTCAGATCCGCCGCCTCCACCGGCTTGCTGTTTTTCTTTTCGGTCTTGTATTTGTCGGACTCAAAGTTGGCAATCAGCAGGCCCTCGGTGCTGGCCTGCACGGCCGCAGCGCTGCGGTCGTTTTCCCGGGGGAGGAAAGCCAGCCGGTCGACTTTCCTGGCTTTCAGATGACGGAGTGCTGCGCCGGCGACCTTGCGCAGTTCGGGGGTACCGAATTTTTCGCGCTTGCCCGCGCCCACCAGCAGGAGACGCTGCGGGGCCAGTCCAGCGACATAGTGCAGCAAGGTCATCTCGAGCATCTTGCCGGTGAGCTCGCCGCTCGCGGCCAGCTTGCGCAGGGCACCGCCGGCCGCCTGGTCCAGTTCGGCGACGGCTCCCTGGATCGGGTTGTCTTCCTCGAAGACGTAGCTCACCAGAGCAGGTGTTTCGAGGGTGGCGAAGGGCCGGGTTTCCATGGTGATCTGCATTTGTCCTCGTCAGCGCCGTCGGGATCGGTAGATGGCTTCGTTGGCCTCGCGTTTGGCTTCTTTCTCGCGTTCGGCATGGCGCCGGTCCCAATTCTTCTTGCCCTGCGCCAGAGCGATTTCGCACTTGGCGATGCCGTCGCGGAAGTAAATCCGCAGGGGGATCAGGGTGAGGCCCTTTTGCTGGGTCTTGCCAGCAAGTTTCCAGATCTCTCTCTTGTGCAACAGGAGCTTGCGTGGCCCCAACGGCTCGTGGTTGAAGGGGCCGCCGGGCAGATACTGGGAGATATGGCAGTTCAGCAGCCAGACATCCCCGCCGCGCACCACGGCGTAGGCTTCGCGGAGGTTGGCCTTGCCCTCGCGCAGCGCTTTCACCTCGGTGCCCACCAGGACCATCCCGGCTTCATACTTCTCCAGGATGAGATAGTTGTAGGAGGCAGCGCGGTTTTGGGCGACAACTTTTTCAGCCGGCTTCTCTGTTTTCTTTTGCTTTGCACTCACAAACCGCTATCATAGCCGCCGCGCCCGGCGGGAAGCAAGACGGCGTCTTGCTCCCCCGTCGGGTCAAATGCTATATTGACGCGGATGGGTCCCCGCGCGGAGCGTGTATGTCCAGACGATTTCTGGCCGTGGCGGTGCTGGAGTGTGCCGCCCTGTTTCTCGCAGGTTGTCCCAAAGGAAATCAAGATTTCAAGGCTGGCCGGCAGGCCGAGGCCCTCCAGGACTACGACACTGCCCTAGACCATTACGAGCGGGCGCTCAAGACCGACCCTCTCAACACCGAGTACAGACTCAAGGCTGCCCGCATCCGGTTTGAAGCTGGCCAGGCACACGTGCGGAACGGCCAGAAGCAGCGCGATAAAGGGGAGTTGCAAGTGGCCCTGGCGGAGTTTCAAAAGGCGCTGGCCATCGACCCTGCCAGCGCGATCGCCGACCAGGAAATCCGCAAGACGCTGGAACTGATCGCCATCCGCCGGGCCGCCGAAGCGGCTACTGCCCCACCTGCGCCGCCGAAGGAAGAGCCCAAGCTGGCAGAAAAGCCGCCAGAGCTGACTCCGCTCTCCCGCGCGCCCATCAACCTGAAAATGACCAATGACGCCCGCATAGTCTTCGAGACGATCGCCAAGCTGGCCGGGCTGACGGTGATTTTCGATCCCGATTTCCCTTCGCGCCGCATCAGCACGGAGCTGACCAACGTCACGCTCGAGCAGGCCCTGGACCTCGCGGCGCTGCAAAGCAAGGCTTTCTGGAAGCCGGTCACCAGCAACATCATCTTCGTGATTCCCGAGCAGCCGCAGAAGCGCCGGGATTACGAAGAGCAGGTGGTGCGCACCTTCTACCTGTCCAATACACTGCTGCCGCAGGATCTGACCGAAATCGTCACCGGCCTGCGCCAGTTGCTCGACCTGAAGCGTCTCCAGCAGGTGAACTCGCAGAACGCCATCATCATCCGCGACACCCCGGATAAGCTGGCACTGGCCGAAAAGCTGATCCGCGACATTGACAAGGCCAAGCCCGAGGTGGTCATCCAGGTGGCCGTGTTGCAGGCGCGGCGGGACCGCCTGCGCAACCTCGGCATCTCACCCGGCAGCACCAGCACGCTCGCCTTCACGCCGCGCAGCTTCAGCACGACGACCGGCGGAACCTCTTCCGGGGCCGGCAGCATTCCCTTGAATCAGCTCCAGCGCCTCTCCAGCGCGGACTACAGCCTCACACTGCCCGGCGCAACCGCCACGGCCCTGGTCACCGACAGCACGACCAAGATCATTCAGAACCCCGAGATCCGCGTGGTGGACGGCCAGGCGGCCAAGCTGCGCGTCGGCGATCGCGTCCCGGTGGCTACCGGAAGCTTCCAGGCAGGCGTGGGCGTAGGCGCGGTGGGCGGGGCCGGGGCGGGGATTGTGAACCCACTGGTCAATACACAGTTCCAATATATCGACGTGGGCGTGAACGTGGACATTACCCCGCGCATTCACCCCAACCATGAAATCAGCATGAAGATCGCCATCGAGGTCTCCTCGGTCACCGGGCGCGTGACCATCGGCGGCATCGAGCAGCCCATCATCAGCCAGCGCAAGATCGAGCACGACGTCCGCCTCCAGGAAGGCGAGGTCAATATCCTCGGCGGCCTGATCGATCGCACGGAAACAAGAACGCTGAGCGGCTGGCCCGGACTGGCACGAATTCCCTTCCTGCGCTACTTCTTCTCCGGCGAAACTTTGGACCGCGCGGAAAACGAGGTACTCATCGTCCTAGTGCCGCGGATTGTGCGCCTGCCACAAATCTCCGCGGCGAACCTGCGCAGCATGAGCTCGGGCACGGACACTATCGTCCAGGTGCGGCGAGAGAGCGAAATTCAGGCCCCGACTGTGCCTTCTCCCCCACCGACCGGCGGGCCAGCGCCACCGCCCGCTGCAGGAGCCGGCGCAGGGATGGAGGCTCCGCGCCCAGCGCGGCTGCGGTTTGAACCGCAGAGTGTCACTTTGAAGCAGGGCGAAACAGCCACCATCGGGATCGTCGTGGAGGACATCAAAGACCTCTTCTCCATTCCCATGCTGCTGCAATACAACCCGGCCGTCCTCTCCGTCGAAGAAGTGCGCCACGGCGGCTTCCTCTCCGGCGGGACGCAGGAGATCGCCATCGTCCAGCGCATCGACAAGGAGCGCGGCCAGGCCATCATCTCCGCCACGCGCCAGCCGAACACACCCGGCGTAAACGGTACGGGAACGCTGGTGGGTCTGGTCGTGCGGGGCGTGGCGCCGGGGATCTCCTCGCTCGCCATCCTGCAGGTCAACGGGCGCGACTCACAGCAGAAGGCTATCCCGCTAGTAACCGGGGAAGCATCCATCCGCGTGCAGTGAGCCCCCGGCGCAGTATAATGGGGCTCGTGGGGAAACCGAGACAGCTCAGCACCGCTCAGACAGGGGTGACCCTGCTCGAGCTCATCATTGCCTGCTCCATCCTCCTGGTGCTGGCCTCGGCGGCGCTGCCGCTGGCCCGGGTGGCCCTCAAGCGGCAAAAGGAGACCGAGCTGCGCCGCAACTTGCGCGAGATGCGCACCGCCATCGACCGCTACAAGGACCTGGCCGACCGCAACTTGATCCGCGTAGAGCTGGGCAGTGAGGGCTATCCGCCGGATCTCGAGACGCTGGTCAAGGGCGTGCAACTCGGCGCCGGGAGCGATCGCCGCATTCGGTTCCTGCGCCGGATTCCCAGCGACCCGATGACCGGCCGCGCCGACTGGGGGCTCCGCGCCGTCCAGGACGATCCCGATTCCACCAGTTGGGGCGGGAAAAACGTCTTCGATGTCTATTCGCGCTCCACGGGCACGGCGCACGACGGCACGAAGTATTCGGACTGGTAAGCGAATGAGCATTCTGACCAAGCTGCGGACTTCTGCCGAGGCTGGAAGGCCTTCGGCCGCGCGCCGCCATGGCGCGTTCGCGCCAGCCGGCTTCACCCTGCTCGAGTTGATGATCGTTGTGGCGATCATCCTGATCCTGATCGCCATGGGCATCGGGCGGTACGAGCGCTCGGTGCTGCGCGCGAAGGAGTCCGCGCTCAAACAGGACCTAGTGGTGATGCGCCAAGCCATCGAGCAGTACACCCTGGATAAGCAAGTGGCGCCGCAGTCGCTCGACGACCTAGTTACCGCCGGCTACCTGCGCGACATCCCCACCGACCCCATCACCCGAAAGAAAGACTGGCGAGTAATCTACGAGGACGTCGTGCTCAGTCCCGAGCAGAGCGGCACCGGAATCGGCGACGTGCGCTCGGCTTCGGAACTCGTCTCGCCCTTCGAGAGCACCCCCTACAGTTCCTGGTGAACCTGCCCGGTTAGCTTGCGAGTGATCGTTCTCCTTTGGCCCGCGCGCGGGACGCCTGTTCCTGTCATACCGAGCCCTTCGCTTCCGCTCAGGACAGGCTCCGCGAGGGCTCAGGATAAACTCCACGAGGAATCCCTTCATTCTCGCGCTGCGCTCATGCGGCGCTACGATCTTTTCCCGAAGCTAGCCGGGAGCTGTTGTCGCTGCTTGAGGTGGGAGTGCGCTGGGCCCTGCAACCGCTGGAGGGCAACGGCCTACCGCGCATAGCCGGCAGTTTGACGATTGGGGGAGACTCCGATACTATGTGTTTGCGGGGTGGAGCAGCCTGGTAGCTCGTCGGGCTCATAACCCGAAGGTCGCCAGTTCAAATCTGGCCCCCGCAACCAGCCATACTGCTAGTTCACAAGGGGTTGCTCGAAACGAGCAGCCCCTTCTTTTTGCGACTTAGGCAAGTTTGGGCAAGGAATTCCGCTCAGTAGCTCGCCCAATTGCGCGGCGGTTCGCACATCATCCTCGCTGGCAACGTGAGTATAAACCCCGAGGGTGAGACGCGGATCGCTGTGCCCTAGCCGCTCCTGTCTGACCTTGAGTGGAACGCGGAGCCTGTCCATGAAACTACTATTGGCGTGTCGGAAAGCATGTAGCCCCCCGCCCTCGATTCTGAGCGAACGGAGCAACGGACGCAGCTTCCGCTTCACCAACAGATTGGCGTC
This sequence comes from Acidobacteriota bacterium, assembly GCA_016201215.1. Classification (GTDB taxonomy): domain Bacteria; phylum Acidobacteriota; class Terriglobia; order Acidiferrales; family UBA7541; genus QHYU01. Next base: position 13,064 of record JACQDH010000046.1, read on the forward strand.
CCACGGTGTGCCGTTGCACGTTGCGAACAGCAACCGCTTTTCGTTCGGTCGCCATCCGCGCCGGTGCTCTTTCAGATGCGCGACAAGCTGAGGAGAAAGTGCGAAGGCCCGCACAGCGTTTTCCGTCTTTGGCTCCTGCAACCTGCCGCGCCACGCGCTCTGACAGACGTGGACCAAGCTACTCTCCAGGTCCAGATCATCCACGCGAAGCCCGCAGAGTTCACCAGCTCGCATCCCCGTTTCGGCAGCGAGCCAATAGAACGTCTTGTGCGGCTCGCTGGCCGCCGAAAGGATGCGCTGCGTTTCTTCGATAGTGAAGAAAAACCGCCGAGCCTTGCGCTGCTTTGGCAACACGACGCCATCGAGGGCATCATGCGCCACATACCGCCAGGCTCGGGCTGACCGCCAGACCATTTGCAGCGTTGCGTAAAGGTTTCGGACTGTCTTGGGACTGACCTTGAGTCCAGAGAGAAGCCGCTGAACAGCCTCCGGCTGAACGTCACGCATCGCCGACTTACCAAAGAACGGCACCAGGTATTTCCGCAACTGACTGCGGACCGTGGCCTGGGTTGAAGGTTTGTGTTGACTCAGCACCGTGGTTTCCCACCGCGCTGCGAATTGAGCGAAAGTGGCCGAGGGCCTGGCTCAGTAGGTGGGTGAGTTCACCAACTCCAACCGGGTGTCGAGTTCCCGGAGCGCCAGACGGCGCGTCGGGAATTCTTTGAGAGTGGCCAGCACTTCCGAACGATGAACACGGCGAATCGTGCCATCGGGCTGAATCTCATCCTCTAGCCATCGGCCTATCCACACGGGCTGACGTTTACCTCTCAGAAACAGACTGCCTTTCTGATAACGGCGTCGGGCCAAGTTTCGTACCTCCCGCTCGCCGTTCTGTTGCGCTTCGCGCGGGAGATTACCACACTTCGCTGAATCAAGAGATTCCATTCAACTCACAGAGAATGAAAACTGCGGCGCAGCAGGAAAACCGATCAAGTCCCATTCCGCCAGCCCCTTGGCAACGTAGTTCGAGACGTAATAGCGAGCGCCCAGCTCAGGATCATAAGGGAGCACGCGCGCATGACCGCAAGGCCAGGCGTGCACCATGCAGCATCCGCGTGCCCACTCCCGCGAAGGAAGGCGCACCCCACAGAACGGCTTCAGATGCCCTACATTTCCGAGAAGCGCGTGCAGGTGGAGCAAACCACCAGCCTCGCCGCGTTCGACGCCCAGGAAGGCGTATATGGGCTGCTGGGCCACTTTCTCAAGCCATGAGAGATGCCGCCGCCCCCAGAACATCGCACCGCCAGTATTCACTAGGCGAGAGAACGTGTAGGTCGAGAACACGTCCCACGGCGCGAGTAGTCCGAGCCATTCGCCCATCGCGTCCTTCAGCTCCTTCTTGCTGGTGGGCACACCCTCTCCCTTCTAGCAATTGGAGAGGGTGTGCCCTCTCACGCTTGCCAGCTGCGCTCCCAGCTCAGCCAGTTTGTGCTGACTACCTTTCCGCCAGCTGCGCTCCGCGCATCAGGCGGCACAGACTCTTTTCTTCCGCTCCGGGCTAATGGGGCACCCGCTGGCGAGCCCGTGTGCGTCCCGCGTCGAATGGTCTGTGAGTCCTTCGTTGCGCGGTCCTGTGCCCCACCAGCGGGCACCCCAACTCGTAATCTCTAATGCGCGTCGCTCGATTGCTTCTCAAACTCGGCCAAGACCGCAGTCTCGACGCGCTTGCGGATCTCGCCAGAGAGCACAATGAGCGGGAAAAAACGCTTCTCGCCTTTGGTGGCCGGCGGCGCAACCCAAGCCGGCTTGCCGTTCGGTTTGAAGACACAGAAAGAGTTGAGCTGAATCCTTCCTTCTGGTCCTTCGAGCACAACATCAGCGTGAGCCATGACCTTGCTCTCAGGCTTCTTGCTTAGTCGCACTTTCACTGAAATGTCCATAGATGCCTCCATCGGTTGAGAGATGATGACGGTAAAGCTCGCAGGCGTGGCTGTGGGCTCGGACGAACGATGCCAGGACTTCCTCGAATTGTCCGAACGGCGCACCTGTGGAGCAAAGGCGGTGAACTTCGCCGGGCAGCTGTTCGGTCAGCTCGACGTAAAGCTCGGGCGCAGCGTGTTCCAACCAAGAGATGAGGCCCGCTGGATAGTCTGGGCGACTGATTTCGATGAGCACGGCCTCAATTCTCTTGGTATAACCGTCCCAGCCGGGGCATGGCTGTGCGTGTTCCATAGGGGCAACCTTTGAGCGGGAGACTCTTGACTGCCGGTGGGAAAACAGGTAGGCTTAGACCGGCTTTGAGAGTCGAACTACCGGCGGGCGCGTCCCAGCGCCCGCTTTCCCTTTTTAGTCCTCGCCTTCGCCGTCTTCTTCGTCTTCCTCGTACTCCTCCAAAACGGTCTCGGCGATCTCTTGAGCACGATCCAACCGGCCCTCGTCCAGCGCGTCTTGGATTTCACCGACCGCGCTCACTTCGGGCCGTTCAAAATCTGTCCTCAAGGTCTTCGATCTGCTCACGCAGCCGGGCGATCTTTCGTTCCCTTTGGGAGGCACGCACGCCCTCGTAAACCGGTCGGGCCCGAAAACCACCAACGAAGAACAAAAGGGCCAAACCTATGGCTACGAAGACGAAGCCGCTCTCGTCCGGCTGGCCAGCGCCTCCGGGTTGGATCTCCGGGCCTTGCACGACGCTGGTATCCGGCGCAGGAGATCCGTCCTCACCCAGCCCAAGGTCATGGAAAATCCAACCACCTGCATGTGCATCTCTGTAAGGCCGCATCGTCAAGCCCTCACGGACAGATTGAAAACTGCGCCCAGTGAAACATGCGCGGCTGGCGGGCACCTCCGAGCGCCCGCTTTTCTTTCTTAAGGCTCTTCCTCGAATTCGTACTGGTCCAGGATGTCGTCCAAGATTTGCTGGGCCTCGTCATATCGGCAACCATCCAGGGCGTCGTGGGCTTCTTCGAGCGCAGCGAGAATCTCGTCACGCTCGGCGCGCAGCCTTTCTTTCGCTCGGGGGGACAAGCGACCGAAAGTTGATGTGTTCGGGTTTCGCTGCGCGGGGTTGCTACGCGGGTTGCTCGCCTTGGCGCCACGCTCTCTTATCGCCTCAAGTAGCGCGTCGATCTTCGCGCCCAGCTCCTCGAGCTTTTCTTCAGTCTGGTGGGCCATGCGGTTCTTCACCTCCTCTCCATTATGGAGATTGGCTAACTGGAATCCCTTGCGGGCCGCATACTCCTCGACGCTCAAGCCTTCGATTTCATCCGCCAGGTCTGGATCGCCTACGACGTTGCGTGTGAATTGCACGGCCTGGGCCTGGCGGCGCTCCACCTCTTCGGGCGTGAAGGTCTTCTTTCGGGCTGGATTGACCAATCTAACCGTAACCATTGCGAGAAGCTCCTTCCATCTGCGAAGCACGTTCGCATTGCACAGCTCTCGCGTCTAGTCGCCGTTTGAGATACGACGAGCAAAGCGCACGCAAACTATTGTTTTTATTATTGTTAAGCGGCGTGAAATTCACTCGTTACTGGCGAGTTTGCCGAGCCTGGATTTCTCATCCTGAATACGCTTCCGCCACTGAGGATCAGCGTATGCTTTCGTGTAGGTAGCCGGGCATCGATCTTCAACCCATTTCGGAGGCGGTGTTATTCCTTCCACGTCAAGCAGCTTGCAGTAACGTATCCCAGTCCGGCCCTTTCGTATGATTGCGCGAATCCGTCCTTCTCGTTGACATCTTGCTTGAGGGCATTCACTTCAGACACATGAGTATTTCTATCTTTGTCGAGTAGCTCGTTGAAGCGCCCTAAAAGGCGTGCGTGCTCTTGGGCCAACGTCGCTCGTTTGTCCTGGCTAGGCATCGTCAGGCTCCAATTCTTCGCCCACGACTTCGCGGGCGATCTGCCACACATCCTCCAAGGATTCATCGCCAGCCAGTTCGCTCTCCAGCACCTTGCGGACTGTCGTCTCCAATTGATTGCGCCACTCATAGTCCGAATAGGCATCGTCTGAGATTTCGTCGTCCGAGTACAGTTCGGAGAGATACGCGGAAACATGGAGAACGCCCAAAGACACCAGCGAGGATTTGTTGCGCTCTCGGCGTTCGTGCTCCTGTTGAGCAGCAGTGCGTTCTTCGATAGCCCGCTTTATCGGAGCAACTGCGGCAGCCACGACAGTCTGTTCCTCGGATCGACTCGCCTGAAGCGGCACATTCGAGAGAGCGGAGCGGACGGCTGCAGTGGCCTGTGCCTTGTCCGCCGCCGTAGCATTCCACGAGAGCCCGCGTACCGCAAAGTCGAGCAACTGCTCGCGGCGGCTGCGCGCCTGGGCGTCCTCAATCGCCTGCTTTGCCGGTGCAAGGGCCTCGTCCAGCGCAACCCGGACCCCTGCATCGCTTGCGTCAAGCGGCACGGTTGAAAGAGCCGCCCGGGCAGAGACAATAGCGCGCGCCTTGTCGGCTTGCGTTGCGCCCGAAGGTAGCCGCCACACTGCCTGCTCGATTAGGTTCTCGCGCCTGGCCCGCTCTTCACGTTCCGCACGCCACGGAGCCACAACGCGCTCTATCGCTTTCTCCAAGAGAGGGCGCACATCATCGTCAGGCTGTTCGGGGTCACAATGAGACAGCGCCCTTTCAACGGCACCAGCGACAGCCTGTGCCTGCTCGGCTGAGAGCCAATCCGGGGCTGCTGCGCTCGCCCATCGTAACCAGCGCCGACGAAACTCAGCTTCCTGGCGTTCCAGCTCGACCTGCCGTCGCTCCCTCTGGCGTCGCTCCGCTTCGCGCTCGCGTTGCAGACGTGCTTCTTCGAGAGCACGCCGCTGTGCGAGCACTTGGGCCCGGGCCTCCATCGTCTGTCCGCGCTCCGCCTCGGAATCCTCGCCACGGAGCTTCTCGATCTCCCTCTTGGCCCGCAATTCTTGAGCCTCCAAGCCCAGCTCCTCGACGCGCTCCCGCCGGTTCTGCAACACGCTCGACGCCGGAGCAGATGCGGTACTCCCGTGCCCCTCTCGGAACCGCATAAGGTCCACCCTGGGCACGCGCACGTGTCCTCCCGCCGTCCTAAACGAGGGAAGGTCACCCGCCGAGCACATACGCTTAACAGTGCGCTCCGAGACTCCCAGCAGCCGCGCCGCCTCTGCAACCGGAACGCTCTCCGCGCCTACTTGCCCCATGCGCGGATTGTGCGGCTTTGCCCGCCTACTTTTCACGTTTTGTCTACCCGACTTGTCCAGTAACCCAGAAAAACACTCAGACAAAGCACCGAATTGTGACTGCTGCGAGCCCATTCAGAGGGCTTACCTTCTACGTAGCCCCCTTCAGTGGAGTAACCGTTGCGCCGCATCGAGCTTTCGTGTCAGCGCCGCGGTCTCTGCCGCAGGATCCCGACCTTCGCCCTGTTTGCGAACGATCACCCGGAGTTGGCTGTAGGTCCGCAGCAGGCAGCGGTTGCATAGTCCGCCGCAGCCATAGGCCACTTTCTTCCGCCGGCAGACCAAGCAGCCGCGCTGCCGGAATCGCTCTCCCCAGGCGCGTCGCACGTGGACGAGCTTTGGCAGGAGACGCAGAAGCTCGTGTGCTGTGGCGTTGTCAAGGAAACGCGTGTCAAAGCAGATCAGCTCATCGGCCTTTCGCCCAACGGTCCCCGGTCGCATGACTATGGTCTTCCCGTTCTTCGCCATCGGCTCAGCCCCTCGGATGGCAGCGCTCAATTGTGTCGCGGAGCGCGGCCGTTTGCAGGTGGGTGTATCGCTGTGTCGTTGACACAGAGCTATGCCCGAGCAGTTCCTGAATCGCGCGAAGGTCCGCGCCGCGTTCAAGGAGATGCGTGGCGAAGCTATGCCGCAGCGTGTGGGGGGTTACGCCTTCGAGTTTCGCGCACCTCGCAGCACAGCGCACGACCTTAGCCACAGTGGCATAGCTCATTTCGAAGATGCGGCCATTTCGCCGACCGTCGAGGTAAGCCTTCAGAGCTTCGCGTGCCTTCTGGCCAAAGAGCACGATGCGGTCTTTGTCGCCTTTGCCCCGGCGCACGAGGATGCTCTGGACGCCCCGCGCCATAAGATTCACGTCCTCGACGCGCAGACCGAGAAGCTCTGCCCTACGGCACCCGGTCGCGTAGAGCAGCTCAATGATGGCACGGTCACGGTCCGACTTGACCGCAGCGATCAACTGCTCGACCTGTTCAACACTGAGGACGCGCGGCAGACGGTGGGGTGCTTTTCCGGCTAGGACCTGGCGCGCAGGATTCGTCCGCACCAGCTCTCCGAGGTGGAGGAAATCGTAGAAGACGCGCAGACCGAAAAGCGCGCCTTGAATGGAGCTGCGGCTGCTTCCACAATCAAGCCTCGCCACGAAGAAGCCCAGCACATCAGCGCGGGTAGCTAAGATGAATTGGCGCCCTTCGAGGTAACTTGCGAACTTGCGCGCGGTGCGCGTATACCCCACGCGCGTCGCCGGCGCGCGGCCGCACACCTGCAGCCAGGTCGAAAACCTTTCAATAAGTTGTGCGTTTGTAAAGATGCGCCGGCACGGTGGCGAAGCACGAACGACTTCGACCAGGATCGAGTCAGCCATCATTTCGTCCTAACCTACGTGACGGTACTCAGCGCCGTCTCGGTGTTACCAGAACCGCTCCGGTGCGTGTTCATTTAGGACCGCCCAAGAACGCCGCAAACCGCTTGCGCACCTTCGCGCCTTGCTCTCGAATGAAGTGCCGTAGATCGACATCGAGCACAAGCCAGTCGCGGCCAATCCGATAGCCGCGAAGCTTGCCGTCTTCTAGGAGTTTCTGGACTCGAACGGCGCTCCGGCCGAGAGTCTTTGCCGCTCCATAAACCGTGTGCACCTCAAATCGTCGGCCGTCAACCTCAAAGATCACGCTGCCCGGCACCAGCTTGCCTGCGCGTGTCCGTACCGCTGGGTTGCGATAAAAAACGTGCACCCAGCGTGCTTCCCGGATGGTAGTTTTCTTTACGATAGGCACAACACTCTCACGATGTCACGGCGTTGGACCGATGTCAATAGATATATGGCTACCAGAAAAAACTTAGGCAAGACTTGGGCAAAGAATCGGGTACTGATACCGTGCTTCTTGGCCTTTTGCGGGGGTAAGCGCAACAGAATCAGCAAGACTTGGATTGACCTCTCAGGCTCATAACCCGAAGGTCGCCAGTTCAAATCTGGCCCCCGCAACCATGGGCGTTCCGATAATAGGCATCGGAACGCCCTTCCTGTTCTTGAGAACGACGGGGTCAAGCGCCGGCTGGCAAGGCGGGGGCACGCAGAGTCCCAGCGCTAACAGCGCAGGGAAAACAGCGCAAGGCTGGCGCCTCCCGAGCTTGGGGCCGCGCGGCGAATCGGGCAGATCATGACCGACGCAGGCCGGAGCAACGGGAAGCAAACAGGCGCACGCGATCCAGTTGTCCTTTACTGTCGATGCTCTTCTGGAGCTGGAGGAGTTTCGTACGGAGCCTGTGGGGGTCCATCCCTGCCGAAAGACAAACCAGCGGGAAATCCTCCTCGTCGCGGAGCAGGAACTCTTCTGCCGCGCGTTGGCGTCGCAGAGGCCCGGAGAGCCACTCCTGTACAGTCTTGGCGATGACCGCCTTCCACAGCCTGTTCTCGGGCGTTTCCTCTGCGACGTCGTGAGGCAATGGGCTTGCGAACATCGCTTCTCCCCTAGTGGCGCTGCCTTTGCGGCGCGGACACTCCGGCAGTGGGGGAGCAAGTTCGAGGCCAAGGAGCCACACGCCCGCCTCGCGTTCGCTTGTTCGCTAAGCAAATGCAGGTAGAGGAGATGGCCGCTGCAGTTTCAGAATGAATTGCTCTCGTGAGGAATGTGAGTGGCGCGGTTCTGCACAGTCCGCTCAGAACTGTTTCATCGGGAAACGCGCTCGATGCGGAATCACGCCGCGGCTCTTCCGCCCGCCACGGGGAACGGGGGTAAGTCGGCGAGGAGTCTCTCCCCGTGGAGCGACTCTCTCGCCCGCTCGCGGTTGCCGGAGCCTGGAGCTACTTTTTCAGGTACTTCTCGAACCAATAGCGCAGGTAGAGCTGGGTGCGAATGAAGTTCGAGGGCTTCGACGTGGTGCCGTGAAACTCCTCGTTGAAGCGCACCATGGCCGTGGGCACTCTGCGCATCTTGAGCGCTTCGTAGAACTCCTCGGTCTGCGGGATGGGCGTGCGCAGGTCGAGCTCGCCGGTCATCAGCATCGTGGGCGTCTTTACGTTGCCGACGTACATCAACGGCGATCGCTGCAGGTGCTCCGTGGGGTCCTCCCACGGAAGTTTCTTGAAGTTGTAATACCAGTAGGGCGGGCCATCAGTGGTGCCCACAAATGACATCCAGTCGATCACCGGGCAGTTCGAGGAGGCCGCCGCGAAGCGGTCGGTGTGCCCGACGGTCCAGGCGGTCAGCACGCCGCCGCCGCTACAGCCGTACACGAACAGGTTGCGCGGATCGATGTAGCCCTTGGCGATGACGTCATCCACGCCCTTCATCAGGTCGTCGAAGTCCTTGCTCGGATAGGCGTACTTGATGGCGTTGCCGAAGGCGCTGCCGTAGCCGGAGGAGCCGCGCGGGTTGGTGTAGAGCACCACGTAGCCTTGCGCGGCGTGCTCCTGCCAGCCGTAGTTGAAACCCACGCCGTACATCGCGTGCGGCCCGCCGTGGATGCTGAGCATCAGCGGGTATTTCTTTTTCGGATCGAAGTCGGGCGGCTTGATGATCCAGCCCTGGATGCGGAAGTTGTCCACCGAGGTGTACCAGATCTCCTCAACTTGGCCGAGCTTGACCTCGCCGAGGATGTCGTCGTTGACGATGGTGAGCTGCTTGGGCTCCGGCTTGCGGAGGTCGAAGGCCACTACGTCAGCCGGTTTGTAGTAACTCGAGAGCGTGCCCACGGCCTGGCCGTTGGGGTTGATGTCGGTCACGTTGAGGATGTGGTTGCCCTGGGTGACCTGCCGGACTTCGCCCGCCAGCGAAGCGAAGTGCAGGTTGTGCGTGCCGCGATCCTCGGTGGTGAAGTAAACCCCGCTGCCGCCGGGCGCCCAGCGCAGCCCCCGCGGCGTGCGGTCGAGGTTCCCGGTGAGCACTCGCGGGTTGGAGCCATCGATTCCCATCACGTAGAGCTTCGAGTCAATATAAGTGTCGTCGGTCCAGTCATAACCTGTGTAGACCACCAGCTTTCCGTCGGGCGAAATCACCGGGTTCTGGTCGGGCCCCTTGCGGCGGGTCAGTTGGCGGACGCTCCCGTCTTTGATGTTTACCGCGTACACCTCCGACTCGCGCCACTGGTACTCCCAATCCTCGACGCGCAGCCCGCTGAACAGGAGCTCGCGGCCGTCCGGGGTCCACGAAAGGGCTTCCACGACGCCGAAGCCCGCGCTGGCGTGGTTGTAATCGCCGGTGGTCAACTGGCGGGGCGTGCCGCCGGTCGCAGACACCAGAAAGACGTGCCGGTAGCCTTCGTCAAGGAAGCCGATACGATCGGCGCGATAGACCAGGCGCTCGACGATGCGCGGGTCTTTGGTCCATTTCGCACCCTCAGGCCGCGCCGGCAGCTTGACGTTCCAGGACTCCTTCTTCGGCACCAGCATGGTGAAGGCGATCGACTGGCTGTCGGGCGCCCAGGTCAGGCTGGCCGGCGGTTTTTCCACCCGGGTGATCTGCGTGACCGCGCCCTCGGCGTCCATCCAGCGCACGAAGATCTGCGTGCCCTTGGGTTCGCCCTCGGCCAGGTAGGCGATGCGCGTGCCGTCCGGCGACCACCGCGCCCCGGAGCCTTTCACGAGGAAGCGTTGCTTGCTGCCATCGGCGTTCATCAGCCACAGTCCCGATCCCCACTTGTCGTTGAGCTTGTCCACCCAGCGGCGCGTGAAAACAATCTGCTTGCCGTCCGGGGAATTCTGCGGGGCGGCGACCTCTTCGAGCTCCAGGTACAGATCCAGGCTCAATTTCTTGGTCTGCGCCGGCAAGTTCACTGCCGCAGGCAGGCACAGGACGAACAGCGCAAAGACAATCATCCAGCGCAAAGATGTGCGTCGCATTCTTCGCTCCTCGGTCAAGTTTTTAGGCAAACAGGGCAACCGAAAATGTCGTTGACTTGGCTGCGCCTAGAACGAGCCGAACATCCGCGTCACACTCGCGCGTAGCCGGCCCCACGCGCCGCCGAAATAATCCGCCCAGCGCACCGCTTCCATTTCTGCCAAATAAGAGTAGGCCACTGGAACCACCAACAGCGTGAGCAGCAGGCAGAGGGTTTGGCCGCCGATGATGGCCACGGCGATGGCCGCGCGCTGCTCGGACCCCGCGCCGATGCCGATGGCCACCGGGATCAGGCCGGCGACGATGGAAAACGTGGTCATCAGGATGGGCCGCAGGCGCACGCGATTGGCTTCGAGCAGCGCCTCGCGCAACGGGGAGCCATGGGCGCGCAGCCGGTTGGTGTAGTCCACTTGCAGGATGCCGTTCTTCTTCACGATGCCCAGCAGCAGAAACACGCCCAGCGCGCTCCACAGGCTCAGCGCGCGATGCGTGATCCACAGCGAGAACAGCGCGAAGGGGATGCTGAGCGGCAGGGTCAGCATGATGATGAACGGATGCGAGAAGCTCTCGAACTGCGCCGCCAGCACCATGTACATGAAGATGGAGGCCAGCAGCATGGCCAGCAGCAGATTGAAGGTGGTCTCCTCGAGCAGTTTCACCTGACCGGAGAATCGGAACGAGTAGCCGGGCGGCAGGCCCACGGAGCGGATCGAGCGTGAGGTATAGGCTGCGGCGGCATCGAGGGGATAGCCAGCGGCGATGTTGGCGTTCACCGACACTTGGAACTCGCGGTTGTAGCGCCACAGCGACGCGGGTCCCGCGCCGCGCTGGATCGTGGCCACGCTTTCCAGCCGCACCTGCTCGACTTTCGACGAGGGCACCATCAGCCGCGCCAGCACTTCGGGGTTGTCGCGCTGTTCGGGGAGCAACTGCATGGTCACCGGGTACTGCTCGGAGCCTTCCTTGAATGTGGAGATCTCGTCCTGGCCGGAGTACATCAGGCGAACGGTGGAGCCGACGTCGGCCATGCGCACGCCCAGGTCGGCGGCACGCAAGCGGTCCACCTTCACCTGCAGCTCCGGCGTATTCAGATTGAGGTTGGGATTGATGTCCACCAGCCCGGGAAACCCGCGCATGCGCGCCGCGACCTGCTTCGAGATCTCGACCAGGCGAGGAATGTCGGGTCCGCGGATGATCGCGCGAACCGGGAACCACAGTTCGCCCCCCAGGGTGGAGGGCAGGCGCACGTTGTAGGTGACGTTGCGGAAGCCGCCCAGTATGCCGCGGACTTGTTCGGCCATCTGCTCGTGCGTGCGCTTGCGCTGGCTGCGATCGACCAGGCGAATATAGAGATGAGCGTGGTTGGTGGTGCCGTGGGTGTACGGCTGAACGAACTCGACTTCGGGCAGGCTTTCGATGCGGCGCGCCATCTCGGTGACGCTGGTCATCGTGCGCTCGAGTGCGGTTCCTTCCGGCAGGTCGAGCGAGCTCTGCAATTCGCTCTGGTCGTCGGCAGGGATGAAGTCGCGGCCAACCATGCGGTAGAAAAAAAACGTGGAGAGAAAAGTCACCAGGCAGATCGCCAGCACGGCGCGGCGATGCTCCAGCGCCCACTCTAAGCTGCGCAGGTAGAGAGTCTCGATCCCGTGGAAGAATTTCGACTCCCGCGAACGGGCGTGCCCGCCATCGGCCCGTACCACCAGGATGCGGGAGCTCATCATCGGGGTCAGCGTGAAGCTCACCAGCAGCGAGACCAAAATGGCCATGGCCATCGTCCAACCGAAGGCGTTCACGTACCGCCGCGCATAGCCGGTCATGAACGCGATCGGCAGGAAGATGATCACGAGAGAAAGTGTGGTGGCCATAACCGCCAGGCCGATTTCGCGCGTGGCCTCGACCGCCGCGCGTTTGCGCTCGACGCCCTTTTCCTCCATGAAACGGAAGATGTTCTCGAGCACGATGATGGCGTCGTCGATCACGATGCCCACCGCGAGCGTCAGCGCCAGCAGGGTCATATTGTTCAGCGAGAAGTCCATGTAGCGCATCAGCGTGAACGTGGCAATGATCGAGGTGGGGATGGCCAGTGCGGCGATCAGCACGGCACGCCAGTTGCGGATGAACACCAGCACCACTAGGCTGGCCAAGACACTGCCCAGAATCAGGTGCTCGATCAGCGAGTGCACTGCGGCCTTGATGAAGACCGAGATGTCCCGAACGATCTCGAGGTGCACGCCCGGGGGCAGCTCGCGCTTGAGGGTTTCGAGACGGCGCTTCACGGCGTCGGCCACGCGGACGGTGTTGGTGCCGGTCTGGCGGAGCACCGAAACGCTGACTGCATCCCGCGGGATCTGGTCCTTGCGGAGGAGCATGGACCAGGTGCGCAGCTCTTCGGCGCCGTCTTCGACGCGGCCGACGTCGCGCACGCGGATCGGCGCGCCACCGCGCGTGGCCACGATGATCTCGGCAAACTGCCCGGCAGAGTTTACGCGGCCGAGCGTCCGCAGGCCGAGCTCCTGCGGGCCGCGGATCAGGTGGCCGCCGGGCGCTTCCACGTTCTCCCGCTGCACCGCGTTACGCACCTCGGCGACGGCCAGGTTGTGCGCGGTGAGGCGCTCCGCGTCGATGAAGATGCGAATCTGGCGCCCCTGGCCGCCGGTCAGGTCCACTTCCCCCACGCCATCTACGGTCTGAATCGCCCGGCGTACCTGTTTGTCGGCGATTTCGGTGAGTTCGCGCCGGCTCATCGGCCCGGCCACCAGCACGGTCAGAATGGGATCGGAATCCGGGTCCACCTTGCGGATCACCGGCGGGAGGATGTTGGGAGGCAGGTGGTTGATCGCGCCGGCCACTTTTTCGCGGATGTCCTGAGCGGCGCCTTCGATGTCGCGCTCGAGCACGAACGTGCAGATGATGCGGGTCTGGCCTTCGGTCGTATACACGCTCATCTCGTCGAGCCCGCTCACGGAGGAAATCGCGTCCTCGAGCGGCAGAACGACGCTGGTGGTCATCTCTTCGGGACTGGCGCCGGGGAGTTGAACCGCAACGTAAACCGTGGCGGGATCGGCGCGGGGAAACAGATCGACGCCGAGCGCACGGTAGGAGAACAGGCCGAGGGTCACCAGGAAGGCGATGAGCATCACCGCGAAAACCGGGCGCGCAACGCAGAGGTCGGCCAGCTTCATCTTCCGATTCCCTTCAGCGGGTGCCCGGCCGGGCGGGGTCTTCGCGGACCGTTGCGCCGTCGCGCAGCTCGCCTTCGACCGCCACCGCTACGCGCTCGCCCACGCGCAAGCCCTCGAGCACTTCCACGGTTGATCCCTGCTGCATGCCGGGCTTGATGGGGCGCTCGGCGACGCGCGAGCCATTCAGCACGAAAACCTTATAGACACCGTAGCGGTAGCTGACCGCCTCCTCCGGCACGGTAAGAGTCTTCTCCTCGACCTCGCTGGGCAGCGAGGCCTGGATGAAGAAGCCGGGCTTGAGGCGCCCGAGGGAGTTGGGCAGCAGCGCCTCGACTTCAAAAGTGCGCGATTCATGCAGCACGGCCGGGTTGATGCGCTCGAGCCGCCCATGAAACACGTCGTTGGGGTACGCTTCTACTCGCACATCGATGGTGGCGCCGGTCTTCACCGCCCCGGCCCACTTCTCGGGCACCGCGAGCCGCGCGCGCAAGGTGTCTGTCCGCACGATCACCATCACCGGGCTCTGCACCTTCAGGTATTCGCCCGGGCTGACGCGCCGCTCTTTGACCGCGCCCGGGAACGGCGCGCGGATGGTGGCGTCGGCGAGCTTTTTCTCCGCCAGCTTGCTCAAGGCTTCGCTGGACTGGAGCTGCGCCTTGTCCTGCTCGACCTCCTGGATGGCCAGGTCGTGAGCGGCCCGCGCACCCTTGTAGCGCGCGGAAGCCTCGTCGAGCTGTTGCTGGGAAATCAGGTGGTCGCGGAAAAGCTGCTCGGCGCGGTGGAATTTCTGCTCGGCATCGAACAGGTCAGCGGCCGCGCGCTGCACAAAAGCCACCTGCGCGGGATCGCGCGGGAGTGGATCGTTCGGCCCCAAGCCCAGCCGCGCGCGCACCTGACGCACGGTGCCGCGCTGGCGTTCGAGCTCGTATTGCAGCTCCAGCGCCGACAAGGTCACCAGCACCTGGCCTCCGCGCACGGCATCGCCGACATCCACCAGCACCTTTTCCACGCGGCCTTCGACCTCTGCGCTGACCGTGCTTTCCTCCAGCGCATAGAGCGAGCCCACGGCCTGGACCCACCTCCGGAGCGTCTCTTCCCGCACCGGGTAGACGCGCACGGCGATGGGGTTCGCAGCGTCGCCCCGAACGCTCGCCGTCTGCGTACGCGAACAACTCGCTTGCAGAAGAAGCGTCAGCCCGGCCAGAACGGGCAGCAAGATTGGGCCCACTGGGCGGCGCGCCGTGTCAGCTTGGACCAGAGGACTCACCAGCACCCCTTTTGGACGCAGCACCGTTCCGCAGCGTTTCTTGAGGACATCGGCGACCCGGAAGGCGGCCGGCCTCCACTGCAACAGTTTTTTTATCACACCTTTTCGGGCTGCGTGAGGCGAAGTTGCCGGTGGAGGATGTGGTGCTCGGTGGGCTTGCGGTGAGCAGTAGCAGCGTGCTCGCCGCACGGACGAGGCACGACAGCAACGGCGGCCCGAAGCAGGCCAAGCGGGATAGAAAAGCAGGCGCGATGCCCGGTTCTGGCTAGCCGACCGCTTCGCCGAGTACGACGCGGTCGCGCCCTTCGGCCTTGGCGCAGTAGAGGGCGCGATCGGCGCAGCGGAGGATATCCTCGACGGTGGAGGCATGCTCAGGGAAGACCGCGACGCCCAACGACAACGTCACGGTGCCCAGCGACCGCCCGCGGTGCTGGATGTTCAAATGCTTGAACTTTTCCCCCAGGCCCTCGGCGCGTTGCCGGGTGGCTTCAATCGACGCTTCCGGGAGAATGACCACGAACTCCTCGCCGCCGTAACGGCAGGCGATGTCCTCACGACGGGTGTGTGTCCTAAGGAACTCGCCCAATTCACGCAGCAGGGCGTCGCCAGCCTCATGGCCGAAAGTGTCGTTGAAGCGTTTAAAGTGGTCGAGGTCCATCATGATGGCGCCGAGCTTGCGCTGGTTGCGAGCGGCGCGACGCAACTCGCGTGCCAGCGATTCCTCCATGTAGCGCCGGTTGAACAGCCCGGTGAGCGGGTCGCGGATGGACTGCATGCGCAGGGTCTCGCGTAGGCGCAGGTTGGCGAGCGCCAGCGCGATGTGGCCGGCGGCGGTGACCGCGAGGCGCTGCTTGGTTTCCGTCAGGCGCAGCTCCATCTCACTCGAGGGGCTCCCGCCCTGCAAATGCAGCACGCCGAGGGCCTCACCCTGCCCCATCATGGGGACACAGAGATAGCTGACCCCGGGCGAGCGGCCCACATGCCGGCAGACCAGTCCCGAAGAGGCGTCTTCGAGCAGGTGGACTTGCCCGCGGCGCAGCGCCCAGCACTCCTCGGGTGCGAACACCCGTTCGCCGGTCGGCGACTTCCCCCACACCGCAACCGCTTCCACCAAGTTCTGCGAGGCATTGAGCACGCACAGCGCCCCGGACTCGGTGGGAAATAGTTGCTGCGCGTAGCGCGCGATCACCGCATAGGCCTCCTCGGCCGTGACGCAGGTCTGCAGGAGATCGCCCATGTCGTTGAGCAGGGTGGTCTCGTGGGTGCGCTTTTCCAGCTCGCGCAACCAGCCGGTGAGCACGGCATTGGCCTGTTGCAGGGCTTCCCCCGACCGCTTGGCTTCGGTGACATCGCGGGCAATCGCGGAAGTGCCGATGATCTTGCCTTCCGGATCTCTTACCGGAGAGATCGTAAGAGAAATATGGAGCGTCTCACCGCTCTTGCTGGTGTGCAGGGTATCGAAATGTTCTATCCGCTCGCCACGGCGGAGCCGCTCCAGCATCCGCGGAACTTCTTCCTGGCGGTCCGGCTGGACCAGCATCGCCATCGGCCGCCCAATGACTTCCCCCGCCGTGTACCCATAGATGCGCTCGGCGGCCGCGTTCCAGCTCACGATCACGCCATCGAGCGAATCGCCGATGATGGCATCGTCCGAGGATTGCACGATCGCCGCCAGATAGGAAGCCGCCTCCTCGGCCCTCTTCCGCGCAGCCGCTTCGCTTTTCAGCGTCTCGCTGACTTTCTCGAGGTCCGCGGTTCGCGTGGCCACCCGAGCTTCCAACTCCTCGTGTGCCCGGCACAGCGAGTGCTCCGACTGCCGGCGCTCCCCGTCAGCGCGGTCGAGCCCGCGGGCATTCCACCCGACCAGCAGCGCCAAGACGACGGCGTTCGAGGTCGCATACAGGGCCAGGCCCATTGGGGTCCCGTAAAGCCCGGCGCGTTCCCCCACCAGGCGCAGCCAGGCAAGAAGCATGGAGATGCCCACGCCGACGGGCAACAAACGCCGGGCCATGACTCCGCCGTAGCCATCGCTCACCAGGGTGCTCATCGCGCCGCGGTCAGGTCGCGCCAGCAGGATGCCAGTACACAGCACAGCAAAGAGCAGAGCCGTGGCCAGCGACATCCCCGTATCGGAGATGGTGGGATAGAACGTATAGTCCAGAATCCCCAGCAGCGAGAGGGGAACCGCCAGAAACGCCAGCCACTGCCCGGGACGATGTCCCCGGCGAGTCTCTACGTCTAACAGCAGCAGCGCACACCCGGTCAGGACAAAGTTCAAGCCGCTGGCAAACGCCATCCGGCTGGGCACGTGGCTGGTGCTGGCGGTCTCTGCTCGCCGGAACAGCAGTTGATCGACGCCCAAGTCCCAGCCCAGTAGCTTGTCCGCCACGGCCAGCAGGCCCAACACGACCACCAACAACGTGCATGCCTGGGCGATGCCTCGCGCCCGGGGATCAGCGGACTCCTTGCGCAGCAGGAGCAGCGACAACCCGGCGAGGATAAAGGACACCGCCGTATGAGCGTGCATCAGGGACAGGTCCGGAAGGAAAAGCTTCCCGCGCGGGAGGTCGAGCAAATTGCCCGCGAGGACCAGGCTCCCGACCACCAACAGGACAGCGGTGGCGGCCAGCGAGGCGAGACGAAACGCGGAGATCAACCGGGGATTGAGTGGAGCCATCCCTATCGCCCGCCCGGCTTCGTCATCGCTCGGCGCGGACGCCCGCCATACTTCAGCAAAGGAATGGATCTCCCCCAAGCTGCGACGCTCTTCCTGCTGCATCACCCTCCGGCCCCCTCGTGTCGCGCAGGGGCGCGTGGCCTTGCCCCCTGGAAAGCCATCGCAACCACTCTTCAACGTACGCGGGGCCGTGCGGCGGTGTCAATTGCCGTGAGGCCGCGCGTTGAATAGAAGTAAACCGAACGCGCTGGCCGGGCCGGAGAGGTTTCACCCGCCGAGCGAAACCTTGCGATAGAATCCCCAGGCAATGGAAGGACAGGGCGAAATCCGTCTGGGAACTTCGGCTTTCACCGCAGCCGGATGGCCGGGAGCCTTCTATCCAGCCGGGCTTAAGCCCAGCGAGTACCTCAGTTACTATGCGCAGCAGTTCGACACCGTCGAAGTGGACAGTACCTTCTATCGCGTTCCTAACGCCGCCACGGTGCGGAAGTGGCACACGTGCACCCCGCAGGGGTTCCTGTTTGCCGCCAAGGCGCCGCTGACGATTACCCACGAACGGGTGCTGGTCGATTGTGAGGACGAGCTCAAGGGTTTCTTGGCTGCGATGGAACCGCTCGGGGAGAAACTTTGGCCTATCCTGTTCCAGCTTCCTTACTTCAACCGCCAGGTGTTTTCAAACCTGGAGGCTTTTTTGGAGCGCCTGGTTCCGTTTCTCGTGCGGCTGCCCCGTGGGCAGCGTTTTGCGGTCGAGATCCGCAACAAGAACTGGCTGGGGCCAAAACTCCTGGACGCCCTGCGGAAACGCAAGGTCGCACTGACGCTGATCGACCATCCGTGGATGCCCCGTCCAAGAGAGTGGATGGCGCGCGGCGACCCCATCACTGCGGACTTCATCTACATTCGCTGGCTCGGGGACCGCAAGGGGATCGAGAAGGAAACCAAGACCTGGGACAAGGTGATCGTCAACCGCGAGCGAGAACTTGAGGAATGGGTCGAAGCCTGCCGCAGTTTCAACCAGCGCAGCATCAGCGTCTTCGCTTTTGCCAACAATCACTATGCCGGCCACGCGCCCGCGACCGTGCGCCTGTTTCAGGAACTGTGGCGAAAGAAATGACCCCTGCGTCCCGGCTCAGATGAAAGCCGACCCGGGCAGGGCCTCATACTGGCGCTCGAACGTCACCCGGTGTTTCTTGCCCTGATGGGTGAAGTCGAAGCTGATCTGCCGGCCGGGCCCCAGGCGACCAAGCCCACGCTTCTTCGCCTGCGAGAGCACCAGCCACCGCCCCCGGACCTTGTAGGTTCCCTCCTCGCCCCAGATGCGGTAGCAGCCGTCGGCGTGCAGGATCAGGGGAGGGCTGGAGCAGCGGCCTATCCGTCCATCCACCTGGTAGCTGGTGCAGCGGTAGGTGCCCACAACTCGATCCTCGGCGCGCGCGGAGGAAGTGCAAGCGAGGAAGCCGAGAAGGCTGATCAATCCCCACCAGAAGTAACCACGCTGTGGCACCGGTTCCACCTCCCATTCCGGTCGGCCCGATCCGCGAGCCTGACCACGGAGGGGACGCTAAGGAATGTGGGGCACATTTCCAGCCACAAGGACGCCCTGTAACGCACGGAAAACAGAACAGTTGCCTTAAGGGGGGATTGCAGGGTGAAAGCGTATGGCACAGTCTGTTCTCGGAAGGTGCAGAAAGCGGCAGAATTCTGCAGAACGACCCGCGTGACGAGGGACAGGTTTTTCCGGGAGGATGAAGCGTTAGGGGGACGCAGCTGGATAAGTCTTCGCTTCGCCGTGCCGTGCTCAGGTAATCCCCTCGCACGGGCAGCCCAGCCGACGGTCGAGCGCCACTGCGGCGAAGTAGGCGCAGGCAGCGCGCTCGCGTTCCGCCCAGATGGCCATTGCGGGAGCCAGGGAAGAGGCCGCGCGCAGCAGGTTTACCAGGCTGTAATAAATGCGCACCGCGTGCGTCTCCAATCGGTCGTCACACGGATCCGGGCAGAGCTCAACCAATCGGATGACTTGAACAAACTGGTCTCCGCGTGCTCCCTGCGAACCAATACCGGCCAGTTCCCGCGCCTTCGGCGAGAGCTCCAGCTTGGAGTAAACCACCAGGAGCGACCGGCAGTAGGAAACGAAGAATTGAATCAGCGCGGCGGCCGAAAGCACGAGAATCAATGAAGCAATCATCAGTTGTTGGGGGCGACTCGTGCGGAGGGCGGGTCGCACAGCCTCCCGGATTGTTGTCCTATACCAACCTGTTACTTACACCTGCAAATCGGAAGCCAGAGATGCCCGCGGACGCGCGTCTCGGATGGCCCCCCGCGCCCCAGCGTAGTGACCCAAAACGGGCCGGAACTTGGAATCGCAGAAAGATCTGGCAACTCCACGCATTTGCAAGAGATTATGCGTTCCCTCCGATTTCGCCAACCACGCAAACCCACTCCCTCAAGTCTGCGAACATCCTGGGAATATTTCAGTGTTGCTCTTGCGGCGCGCGATTCCGACACAACATGGAACACCTGTTCGCGATTGAAACTTCTAGCTCGACCGAAGGAGGGGCGGCTGGAAGAAAGTCTTTGCCTATTAGTGGAAGGAGTCTGGCCGAAAGCTTTGCACGGATCCGGGAAATTACGCAGCGAGGGGAACTATCCCTCAGCGCTTCAAACGCCGCGAGGTGTCGCCAGCGGAGACACACCCACTCCTGTCTCAGAGCCGCATGTGCACGGCGAGTCCTTGTGGAATCAGCCGCAGCCTGCCTCGCCGGGCACTCGCCAGCCTCAAGAATGCGCCCACGCCAGGTGCGTGCTTACTTGCCTGCCTTCTTTGCAGCAGCCGGCGCCGGGGCCAGTCGCTACTTCTCGGGTGGAAGTTCCGCGATGGCGGCGCCGTCTTTGCGCGGGTCGGAAGCGCCGTAGTTGACACCGGCGGCGAAGTCCCGCGCGACGCCCTGTCCGCCGCCCATCTGCGAGGAAAAGACGCCGCGCACTTCAATGATGTGCCCCTTGGCCTGCAGCTCGGCCCGCACGTTGCCGGGAATACGGCATTCCATCATGACGTCGCAGCCCCCAAAGGTTTTCTTGGTGAACCGTGGGGCCTCGAGCGCCGCCTGGATGTTCATCTTGAAGTCCACGACATTGGCCACAAACTGCGCATGCGCCTGCGACTGGTTCCAGCCGCCCATGATGCCGAAGGCGATGCGCAGGTCGCCGCGCTGCATAAAGGCAGGGATGATGGTGTGCAGCGGGCGCTTGCGCCCGGCCAGGGCGTTGGGCGAACTCGGGTCCAGGCTGAAAAGCGCGCCGCGATTCTGCAACGCGAACCCCGTGCCGTCTGCCACCAAACCGGAACCGAAGTCCTCGTAGTTGCTCTGGATCAGCGAGACCATGTTGCCCTCGCGGTCCACCACGCTCAGATAGATCGTGTCGCCGCCGGACCGCGGAGGGTCGCCGGCCTCGACCGCGCAGTTCGCCTTGTCCATGTCAATCCGCTTCGCGCGCTGCTTCGCGTAGTCCTTGGAGAGCAGACCCGCCACCGGCAAAGGCGATTGGCTGGCTCTCGGGTCGCCGATGTAGCGCAGGAGGTCGGCGTAAGCGAGCTTTTTCGCCTCGATCATCACGTGCAGCGTGCGCGTGGCATTGAACCGGAATTGCGCCAGCGGGAAATTTTCCATCAGGTTCAGCATTTCGAGTGCCGCGATGCCTTGCCCGTTGGGCGGCAGCTCGTAAACGGTCCAGTCATGGTAGGTGGTCGAGATGGGCTCCACCCACTCGCTCGAATAGTCAACCAGGTCCTTCGTGGTCATAGCGCCGCCGTGGCGTTTGGAAAGCTCGACGATGCGCCGCGCGATCTCACCGCGGTAGAAAGCGTCGCGCCCCTGCGCGGCAAGCTGCCGGTAGGCCCAGGCCAGATCAGGGTTGCGGAAGATTTCCCCGACCCGCGGCGGGCGGTCGGAAACGAGATACGTCTGCGCGGCATTCTCGTTGCCACGCAGCAGGTCAACATTCATGGCCCAGAGGCCGCTCACCATCTCGGTCGCCGGGAAACCCTCCTCGGCGGCGCGGATGGCGGGCGCTAAGACCTCGGCAAGCTTCTTCCGCCCGAACCGCTCGAGCAGCTTCTGCCATCCATCCACCGCACCCGGCACGGTGACCGCATGGATGCCGCGCTGCGGCATGGCCTGAAAACCCTTGCCCTTTAGGAACTCGATTGTGAGACCGGCCGGAGCCCAGCCGCTGGCGTTCAGGCCGTAGAGCTTGCCGCTCTTTGCCTCATAGACAATCGCAAACAGGTCGCCGCCGACGCCGTTCGACATCGGCGCCACCAGGCCCATCATGGCGTTCGCGGCCACGGCTGCATCCGCGGCCGTGCCGCCGCGTTCGAGCATCGCCACCCCGGCCTGGGCCGCCAGCGGTGATTCCGCGGCCACAATGCCGTTGCGCGAGATCACCATCGAACGCGCCTGAGCACGATCCTGGGCGTCTATCTCTCCGGCGGTCATCGTCAGTCCCATCGCCATCCCTGCCAGCAGCCCCGCCAGACGTAGTCGTCCACCGCAACAGGGTCTCGGCATGGCGACGATTTGCTCCTTTTCACAGCGCTTTACGCGCGCACTCTAGCTCGAAATCAGGCGTGAGGCAACCGAACAGAGCGCGAGGTATCGAGCGGCTTTGCGAACCAATATGGCCGTTGACTGCGGCGGCAAACTGCCACAGTCTTGTGGCGGCGCTAGGGACCCTGGCAGGCAGAATCTGAGCACACAGGAGCGAGCACAGATGCAGGAAACGCCGCAGCAGTACACCAAAAGAATTCTGGGTTACGTCAAGGGCCAGGAGCCGCTGCGTGTGCAGCAGGGCACTCCGAAAAAGATCGAAGGCCTTATCCGGCGCCTCTCACGCCGGCAGATGCGCCGTCGGCCTGCGCCGGGGAAATGGTCGATTGCGGAGATTCTCGCCCACCTCGCGGACACGGAACTGGTGGGCGGTTACCGCATTCGCCTGATCCTGGGCTCCAACGGCACGCCCATCCAGGCTTTCGACCAGAATGTCTGGGCGAGGAAAGCCAACTACGCGCAGCAGGACCCCCACAAGTCGCTGCGGACATTTCGCACCCTGCGCGAGGCCAACCTCCGCCTGCTGAAATCGCTCCCCAAGAAAAAGTGGAGCAACTACGGCATGCATGCCGAGCGTGGAAAGGAAACCATCGCGCGCGTGGTCCAGATGTTTGCCGGCCACGACCTCAACCACCTGGAGCAGCTCGCGCGCATCGCTCGCCAGCGCCGGCAGAGCGGCAAGTAATTCTGCTCGAACACCCATGCACTGCGTCAGGGCTGTCATTCGGAGCCCGCCGCGACTTCTCTTCCTCGCCGCAGGCCCTCTGACCGGCGGTTCCCGCGCTTCGCAGTCACGCCGCGCTTGTGCCGGCGCAACCATACGCACAACAAGCCTTGCGCTCTCCCCGGAAACAAGATAGGAAATGACGTGCGGTTTACTGCGCGGAACCGAACTGGTTCAGCGAGCGAAGGGATCTTCGCGCGTCTGCGGCGGGATTTTCTGGGAGCACTGTGGCGCACGCCGCGAGGAATCTCGGGAGAGAGCCTGCTCGGATGTGGAAGCGAATGGGATGCGCCGCTGCCCTGGCGACGCTGGGCCTGTTCTGGCCGTTAGACGCTGGCACCGAGGAGCGGCGGCCGGCTCCCGATCACCTCGATGACATCGTCGCCGTGGGCCGCGGTGCGGGCAGAATTGTGCTCGCCACGCGCGGAAAGCCATCCTCGGCCCAGCGGTGGCGTTTCCGCACCATCTCCCTGTCGCCGGAAACAGCGAAAGCCCAGGAAGTGGTGCTCTCAAGGAGCGGCACCAAGGCTGTCGTGGTTTTTCCCGGCGGCGCGGCGAGCGTGCTCGACCTGACCCAGAAGCTCGACGCCATTGTCGCGGGCCAGCCGCAGGGGGCTCAGCACCGCCTCCCCGGCCAACTTTTCCCTGTAGCCCGTGGCGGACAAGTCTGCCTGGTGGACGATGCCGGGCAAACCAGCGCCGCGGGTTGCCGACCCGCCGCGCAGGCCGCTGTGCATGAGGACGAGCGGGTTCTCTACGCGCTGGCCGACGGAAGCCTGCTCCTCACCGGCCCAGATCATCCGGCCGGCGTATCGCTTCCCTTCCGCGTGCCAGCCGGTACTGGATACAAACTTCTCGCCGGCCAGCGAGGAGACCGGCACGACTTTCTTGTGCTGCTCGACCAGGGCAGCGAAGTCCGTGTCGTGAATCCTGCGCGTGCCGACGGCGTCCTAGGCGCGTACAAGAGCTGGGAACTTGCCGGACTGCGCGCCGCACTCGAATTTGTCGCCGAGGAAGCGAACCCGGCCAAGCCATCGCTCTCAGACGAAACTCTTCGAGCCTCGGTGGCAAGTCTCGCCCAGCAAGCCCCGCCGGGCGCCTACGAGTGGTCCTTCTTCCGCGTGAAAGCGGAGCCAGCCCTCTACGCCCCCGTGCTCGAACTTGCGGCGAACGAGCCCGCCTATCCCAGTGATTTCGACATCTGGAAGGTATTGAATCCGATCTCTAAGGGCACTACGCGGGAGGCGTATCAGGCAGCCTATGACACCCTGGGTCAGGAGCGCTATCGGCACTGCCGGGTCTATTTCCGCGCCACGTCCTATCCCGGCTCCTGGTTCCTGGAGTATTGGTATTACTATCCGTTCGATGAGGGCAAGCCGCATCCGCACATCCACGACTCCGAGCACATCTTCATCGAGGTGGACAAGCTGGGCGGAACAGTGCGCGCGGTTCTGGCATCGGCGCATGGAGCCTTCGCGCCCAATAACAACTACTCGACATTTCTCCGCGGCGCGTTGCCCGTCACACTTCCCCTGTTCGCGCTCGTCGAACTCGAGAAGCACGCCATGTCCCCGGACATCGACCGCGACGGGAAGTTCACCCGCGGGGTGGATGTCAATCTGCACTGGGAGCGCTACGACGTGTGGGGCGTCCGCGACCTCGGCAAGAAGAAAGGGCATCTGATGGAGCCCTACCGGCCCTACATGACTCTGCCGCGTAGGAAAGCGGACCGCTTCGCGCTGGCAAGCCCCGCCAGCTATTTCCCGAACCTCGAGGTTAGCGCGGAGAAAGCCACCTGTGGGCTGCTTCCCTTCCCGGTGGACCCTCCCTGCAAGGAGTGTCCGGTGGCCAACCCGGCGGGCGCCATGGCGCACCTGACCGCGCACGGCGATGCTCGCCGGCCCAAGGACATCTACAAGCCCTGGGTGCTGCCCTGGCACGAGATCCGCCTGGGACTGGGCCTGTTTGACCACGCCTCCAACAACGCGCAGCTCTACGCAGCCTACGTGACTAACCTCAAGCATTTGACCCGCGGGTCTTTCCCCTTCCCGGGGCGCCTGTCGCTCGAAGCTATGTGGTCGCCTACTTCCCAGGTTTTCACTTCTACCGCAAACGGCCAGACCATCACCACCACCCGCTTGAACGCAACCTATTTCGGGGCGCGCTATGAGCGGTTTCTGACCAACACGCAGGGCTTCTATGGCGGCTTGACTCCGCTGTTCCGGCGAAACACCATCAGCGTCACCGGTAGCGGGCCTCTTCAGTCGCGCTCCCGTTTTGAATACGAAGGGATCTGGTATCGCCTCGGCTACATTTTCGAGCTGCCCAGCCACAAGAAAGGAAACATGACGCATCACCTCGGCGCGGTCTTTCAAGGAAGGACTTTCCGTTTCGAGTGGCACGTGAGCCTGGGATTGTTTCGCCGCCACGGCCGAGACACCTTCGGCATTCGCCCCGGCGACCGCAATCCCTACGAGTAGTCTCCCGGCGCCAGTCATCAAAGGCAGAAGCCGTACCCCAGCCCGCGCGGCGATCCCTAACAGACCCGGTGGGAGACCAGGCCGCGGGGCGCTTCCAGATGAAAGGCGTTGCCGGTGTTCTCAAACCGAGCTCCCACTGGGAGGGGCTTCGGCCAAGATTCAGTACTGTGTCAGTTTCCGAGTAGCGCGTTTATCGTCCAAATAAATCACATTGAATGTACTTTATGTGGCACAGTACTTGACAACAAGAAGCAGCGGTGTATCTTAGCGCTATCAGCCTTGCATAGGAGATGGGAGACCCCTCACATGGAAACCGCACATCCAACTCAATCACAAGGTTTTGGCAAATCACCATCTGGCCCGTTTCGAGGGCTCCTCGCCGATGCGATCCGATATTGGGAGCCACGTCGCCTTGTCTATAACTTTGTCCTCACTGCGGTCGCTGTTGTCTGGCTTGTAGCGACTTGGCCCCATTTCCGCGTGGCATTGACCCTGCCTTCGCTTCTACTCCTTGCCATTCTTGCCTTACTAGCTAATGTTTGCTACTGCGCCGCTTACCTCGTGGACATTCCAATGCAGCGCTCATCTCTTAGCACCGTCTGGAGACGTCGACGCTGGGTACTGTGGTTGATGGGAACGCTCTTTGCAATTGTTGTGGCAAATTATTGGATCGCTGACGAGATCTATCCATCTCTCCGCTGATACAGGGAGGAGGCTAGTGGCGCCTGATAAGTCGGCTATCCGGAAAGTGACCCACTACCCAAGATTCTCATGGGTTGGTGGGCCTGGACATGTCGGGTAGAATAGAAGGCGTAAGCACAGGGGGGAGCAGGGCGTTGGCCCAGCCCAAAGATTACTGGGAATTGTTGCGCGCCGCCCGCATCGGCGCCGCAGCCGCCGGAGCCGCGCCTGCCAAAATTGAGATGAGTGAAGCCGAAGCCACGATGTCAGCGAAAACTGCGGGCCTCGAGTCGGCCCTTGCGCGGGGAATGGAAAGCATCCTGCGCGGCGAGCACGCCGACCCTTTTTCGCTCCTGGGGCCGCAGCCGGTCGAAGTCAACGGTGAGAAGCGCCTGGCGATCCGCGCCCTCCTCCCGCGCGCCGCCGAAGTCTCCGTAGTCCTCCATGCCGGCGGTGCGAATTACCCGGCCGAGCGCATTCATCGGGAGGGCTTCTTCCAGGCCGTCCTGCCCTTCACCGAGACCATCTTTGCCTCGCCGGCGTCCTATCGCCTGCGGGTGCGGAATACGGATGGCTCGAGCGAGGAGATCTACGACGCCTACGCCTTCCCGCACCTGCTGACGGATTTTGACCTGCACCTGATTGGCGAAGGCACGCACTACCAGAAGTACGAGAAGCTGGGGGCGCACGTGCGCGAGGTGGCGGGCATCCGCGGGGTGCACTTCGGTGTCTGGGCACCCAATGCGCGGCGCGTCAGCGTGGTGGGCGACTTCAACCGCTGGGACGGCCGCCTCCACCCAATGCGCAACCGTGGCCCCTCGGGGATTTGGGAGCTGTTCCTGCCTGGTCTTAATGAAGGAGTGATTTATAAGTTCGATATTCTATCGAACGCAAGTGGCCGCGTGACGCTCAAGGCCGACCCCTACGCCTTCTCCGCGGAGTTGCGGCCGAAGAGCGGCTCGGTCGTCGCCAACATCGACCGTTACACCTGGGGCGACGAAGCCTGGATGGCCGCGCGCGAACAACGCAACTGGCTCTCGGCGCCCATCTCCATCTACGAAGTGCACCTGGGCGCGTGGCAGCGCGAATGGGAAGAAGGCAATCGCTGGCTGACCTACCGCGAGCTGGCCGACCGGCTGGTTCCCTACGTCAAGCAGATGGGCTACACGCACATCGAACTGCTTCCCGTGATGGAGTATCCCTTCGACGGCTCGTGGGGCTACCAGACCATCGGGTACTTCGCCGCCACCAGCCGCTACGGCACGCCCACCGACCTGATGTATTTCATCGACCGCTGCCACGAGGAAGGCATCGGCGTCTTCCTGGACTGGACGCCGGCGCATTTCCCGCGCGACGGGCACGGCCTGGCCCAGTTTGACGGCACGCACCTCTACGAGCACTCCGACCCGCGCCAGGGTGAGCATCCTGACTGGGGCACGCTGGTGTTCAACTACGGCCGTAACGAGGTGCAGAATTTTCTGCTCTCGAACGCATTGTTCTGGCTCGACAAGTACCACATGGACGGCCTGCGCGTGGACGCTGTCGCCTCCATGCTCTATCTCGATTACTCACGCAACGAGGGCGAATGGATCCCCAACGAGTTCGGCGGCCGGGAAAACCTGGCGGCCATCGCCTTCCTGAAACGCCTGAACGAACTGGTCTACTGGCGCCACCCCGGCGCCCTGACCATCGCCGAGGAGTCCACCGCCTGGCCCGCGGTCTCCCGCCCCACCTACGTGGGCGGGTTGGGCTTCAGCCTCAAGTGGAACATGGGCTGGATGAACGACACGCTGGAGTACATGACCCGGAATCCCATTTACCGCAAGTATCACCACAACCGCTTGACCTTCTCCATGCTCTACGCCTTCACCGAGAACTTTGTCCTGCCGCTTTCCCACGACGAGGTGGTGCACGGGAAAAGCTCCCTGCTCAACAAGATGCCCGGCGACTTGTGGCAGCAATTCGCCAACCTCCGGCTGCTCTATGGCTACTTCTACGGCCACCCGGGCAAGAAGCTGCTGTTCATGGGCGGGGAGTTCGGCCAGCGCGCGGAATGGAACCACGAGACGAGCTTGGAGTGGCACCTGCTGGAGTTCGAGTCGCACCGCGGGCTCCAGCACCTGGTCGCCGACCTGAACCGCCTCTACGCCTCCGAGCCGGCCCTGCACGAAGTCGATTTTGACTGGCACGGCTTCGAATGGCAGGACTGCAACGACGCGGACGCCAGTGTGCTCTCATTTGTTCGCCGGGCGAAAAATCCCGAAGATTTCGTAGTGATTGTGGCCAACTTCACGCCCGTGGTGAGGGAAAACTATCGCGTGAGCGTGCCCCGACTGGGCTTCTACCGCGAGCTGATGAATACCGATGCAGCCATCTATGGCGGCAGCAACGCCGGCAACGCCGGCGGCGTCATGGCGGAGGCCGTGCCCTGGCTCGGCCACCCCCACTCGCTCAACCTGCGCCTGCCGCCCCTCGCCGTGCTTTTCCTCAAGCCCGAGCGCGGCTGACCGGTCTCCCCGCGCCGCCACCGACGCCGCATACTTTTTGAGCAATCCCACTGTGCGACGACCTCCCACATCCGTGTCTGTTGTCGCAAGATAGAGCGGTCAATCTACGAGCGTGACTGCCCCTGAGGTGCGATGCGGCTTCGGTTTGTTGTCTTCTCCCTGCTCGTCGGCGTCTGCCTTGCGGCCCTTGTGCCCGGCCTGAGTACGGGCCAGTCTCGCGCGCCCCGGAAAGCTAGAAGGGCACGTGTGGAGTCGCCAGGCATGCGCGTCCACTCGCTGAGCGTGCCCGGCCAGTGGGGCGCGGACATCTCTCCCGACGGCCGTGCGGTGGCGGTGGCCAAGCTGCACAAGGACACCTCGAGTTCGACCAAGCAGGAGGAGGTGTACGTCGAGATCGAGGTCTGGGATTTTCGCGCCAACAAGCGGTTGGCGCAGCGTGCCCTGGCCCACCGTCCGGCGGTCACCCCGGTGACCACCGAGTGGGGGCAGGTGCGCTACACGAGCGATGGCCAGAGGCTGCTGGTCTATGACGGGGAGCTGCTGAGCGTCCTGAAGGCCGCTGACCTGGATGAGATTACGCGCATTGATCTCGGGCTGCCCGCCTGGCCGCGCGATTCGCAAGTCGTGGACTTGGCCCTGGCACGCGACGCCACCCGTCAGGTGGCTGTCCTGCTCTCCTGGGGAGGCGGCCGCGGCGGGGCGCTGCGCCTCTACAATCTGCACACCGGCAAGCTCGACCAGCAATGGGAGTGGGACCACGGCTATCCGGAGCTCGGCGCGCGCGTGGCCTGGCGCCCGGACGGCAAGCGAGTCGCGGTCACGCTCCTGCCCGTCATCCTCGGGGAGAAGATCCCCAAAGAGGAGCCCGGTCTCGAAGTGACGGACGCGGAATCCGGCCAGGTTCTGCAGCGCATCCACACGGGCTACCTGGCGGGGCCGCTGTGTTTCACCTCGGACGACAGGCTGGTGGCCGCCACGGCCGAGCCCGCTTGGACGATGTTGCTCGGGACGCACAAGATCAAAATCTGGCGCGCTTCCACGGGGCACCTTCTCCGCGAGATCGAGAGCCCGCCGAGCGGCGCGCGCGCAAGCCTGGCGCTTTCCGCAGACGAGAAGTTGTTGCTGGGCTACGTGGGGTCGGAAAAAAGCGCCACGTCACTTGCTGCGGCTGACCCCACCGAGATCACTGAGCAGAAGTTTCGCGAGTGGGATCTGGCGACCGGAAAGGTCGTCGCCACCTCGCCGAAGATGCAGCCGAACCCGGGCAAACGAGCCCACCTGCGCATGAGCGCCAAGGGCAACCTCGTCCTTGTCTTCTGGGAATTCCCCGACAGGCCGTTACTGGTTTACGAAATCGAGTAACCCCGAAAGGCAACCTTCCCGCATCGCCTGGGCGCCGCACGGTGGAACTTTTGCGTGGCGCAGCGCGTAGTCTAGGCATGAGGGACGAGGAGGGTCTGCCCATGAAACTCTCGAGAAAACAGTTGAAGCGAGTGCTGCCGGTGCTGTGGATTGCGCCGCTGGCTGCCGCGGCGGTGCTGGTCCCGGCGGCTTCCGCGCAACCTGTGCCAGCGCCGGGCCCGGAGCGCTGGCTGCACATCCGTGTGGACAGCCAGGCGGCCAAGGGTGAGATGGTGCGCATCAACGTGCCGCTCGAGCTGGCCGCAAAGGTGCTGCCGACCATCCACAATGACAAGCTGCACGACGGCAAGGTAATCATCCACGCGGCCCGCGTGCACGGCGTGGACCTACGTGCGCTGCTCGAGGCCGTGCGCAGCACGCGCGACGGCGAATTCGTCACCGTCCAGGCCACGCATGGCGACGTGAGCGTGGTGAAGCAGTCGGGCTACCTGTTGGTGCACGTGCGCGAGGACAAGGACGCGGCGAAGAAGCGCGTGGAGATCCGCGTGCCGATGAAGGTCGTCGATGCCTTGCTCTCCGCGGGCAGCAACGAGCGCGACCTGGTGGCGGCGATTCGAGCCCTGGGCGCGCAGGGCGATACCG
>JACQDH010000047.1 GCA_016201215.1 Acidobacteriota bacterium
CATCACCTCGACCGCCACCCTGCAGTGGGTCGCGGCCTCCTCCGTTACACCGGTCTTTTTTGACTTCGTATGTTACTCTATTATGCGAAACTCTTTAGATCAACGTCCGCTAGAATGGTGCCGAGCATCTTGGAGTCGCTAAGTTTTGACTCGATGAGGATCGCCGCGCTGAGGTCCGCCCCGCCGAGGTTTGCCTGGCTGAGGTTCGTCTCGTTGAGGTTCGCCCAGCGGAGGTCCGCCGCGCTGAGGTCCGCGCCGGCGACGCCCGGTTTGACGTTGGGATTCTGTGGTCTCCATCGGTTCTAGGCCTGTACCCCTTGCCTGAGAATCTTCAGATGCGCCTCGTTCGCCATAGGCTCGACCCCGTCCCTGCCGTCGGTTCTGCCGGTCGTCGGGGATTTTACCTGTTCGGAATGGACGTTGCAGGAAATGTTTAGCCACCGGTAGCTTCAGTCAAATGAGTGCACTGTTACATGGCGGCACATAGATAAGTTCTCGGCCACTGTTGGGGGGATCGCTTGCGTGGGGTGGGGTGGGGGCCGTAGAGTCGGGCTGCAATGGTTGAGTATGAGCCGCATCCGCTGCTGCGCAATCCCCACGTGATGACCGTGGCGGCGGCGTACTGGCCCCGCAAGTTGGCGGGGCTGCCGCGCGCGACCGAACGCCTGTTCGAGGTCGAGCCGGGCACGCGGCTGCTGGCGAAATGCCACTGGCAGGCGGAGCCGCAGCGCCATCCCACCATCGTGCTCGTTCACGGACTCGAGGGTTCGAGCGAGTCGCGGTACATGCTCGGGATAGCGGACCAGGGCTACCGCGCCGGGTTCAACGTACTGCGGCTCAACCAACGGAATTGCGGTGGCACGGAACACGTGACGCTCACGCTTTACAACTCGGGCCTTTCAAGCGACTACCTCGCGATCCTTGCGGAGCTGATCGAGCACGATGGCCTGCCCGAAATTTTCTTTGCTGGTTATTCCATGGGTGGCAACTTGGTGCTGAAAATGGCGGGCGAGCTGGACGCCGCAGCGCCCCCACAGCTTCGCGGTGTCTGCGGGGTCTGTCCGGGCATTGACCTCGCGGCCTGCGCGGACGCATTCGCTCTGCCCCTGAATTTTCTCTACGAATGGCACTTCCTCTCGAGTCTGAAGCAGCGGCTGCGGCGCAAGGCACGCCTTTATCCTACGCTGTACTCGACGGACCGCCTGGGGCGCCTCCGCACGCTGCGCCAGTGGGACGACGCCATCACCGCGCCGCACTTCGGCTACCGCGATGCGGCTGATTACTACCACCGGGCCAGCGCTTTGCGCGTGGCCGGTGAGATCCGCGTCCCCACGCTCATCATCACGGCTCAGGATGACCCATTTGTCCCCTTTGCTTCCTTCCGGAATCCGGCCCTCACCACCAACCCGAGCATCACGCTGGTGACGCCGGCGGAAGGCGGGCACTGTGCATTCATCGCGCGTGCCGGAGGAGAAGAGCGTTTCTGGGCCGAGGCGCGGGTCGTGGAGTTCTGTCGGCAACATTCAGCGATTACGCCGGCCAGAGAATCAGATTAACCGCAGAGACGCAGAGCCACAGAGGCAAGGAAGCAAGGAGGCAAGGAGGCAGGGATCATGGTAGCTGAAAGCTGAAAGCTGAAAGCTGAAAGCTGAAAGCTTTGGGCTATCCCACGGGTTTTTCCAGCGAGGGGCTGAAGGCGGGCGTGAGCAATTGCGCAGGTCCGTCCTCGGCGACGACCATGTCGTCTTCGAGGCGGAGACCGAAGTCGCCAGGCACGTAGATGCCGGGCTCATTGGAAAAGGTCATGCCCGGTTCGAGGACGGTTTTGCTGCCGCGGACGAGATAGGGATGCTCGTGGCCGTCGAGGCCGATACCATGGCCCAGCCGATGAGTGAAGAGCTGGTAGCCGGTGCCGTAACCCGCACCGCTGATGACGGCGCGGGCAGCGTCGTCCACCGAACCGGAGAGGTGCCCGCGTCGGGCGGCGTCGAGCGCGGCGTCCTGCGCCTTGCGCACGGTGTCAAACGCGCGCTGTAGCTTGTCCGAAGGTTTGCCGAGGAGGGCACAGCGCGTGACGTCGGAGGCGTAGCCCTCGACCTGCGTGCCGCCGTCCACCAGGACCACCTCACCTTCGACGAGCTTCTGAGGCTGCGTGGTGCCGTGCGGCCGGGCTGCCCACTTTCCCAGCAGCACCAGGGCGCCGCCCGTGAGCCCTATCTTCTGGAAGCCTCTGGAGACCAGCGCGCCGATGTCGCGCTGGCTCATGCCTTCGCGCAGGGAGGCGAATACGGCGCGGTACACGCTGCAAGTGGCTTCGCAGGCCAGCCGCATCAGTTCAAGCTCGTGCGCTGATTTCCGTGCGCGGCAGCCGAGGGTGATCGGGTCGCCACTGACGTACTCGAGTGCGGGAGCGGCGCGGCGCAGGGTCTCAAAGAAAGTGAACTTCGTCGTCTCGTCGATGCCCACCCGGCCGGCGCGCAGGCCGCGCTCGTGGAACCACTTCGCCACCAGCTCCGAGGGGTTTTCATCTTCCTGCCAGGCGCGCACTTCGATGGGCCAGTGCAGCAGTTCGCGCAGGCGGCCCTCCTCGAAGGCGGGGCACACCAGCAACGGGGCGCCCTTGCGGGGGATCACCAGGGCCAGCAGGCGCTCGCTTGGCGCCCAGCGGGTGCCGGCGAAGTAATAAAGGGAGGTGCCGGGCGTGAGGTAGAACGCGGCGAAGGAGGGCTTCGCCTCGGTCATCAAGCGTTGCGCGTGCTGGATGCGCCCCTGGAATTCCTCCGGAGTAATCGGCCGGATGCGGTCGCGGATGGATTTGAGAGCGTCGAAGGCAGGAGGCATCGCGGCCCGATCACCCTGCTCATGCGCGGCAAGCGTGGGCAGGAGCGACGCCGGCGAAGCCAGCGCTGCTGTCTTCAGCCCCGTTTTGAGCAAGGTGCGGCGCGAGATACGCATCAGGTCTCCATTCTGGTTTCCGGGAGCGCTTCGCGCTTTTACTCGTCCGTCAGGGCGAAGTCAAGCGCGCAAAAAATCAGGGGCACGGTTGGCCGTGCCCCTGCGAGGAATTGCTGTGCCGGATTGCGGTCAGCGGCGCGAGCGGTTTTTCTCCGGAAAGTAGCTGACCTCGACGGGCTGCTCGAGCCGGAAGTCGAGCTTGGTTTCCGACGGGATGCGGATCTGCTTGCCCTTGGTCACCGCTTGGATGACGGTGCCGGAACCGGCGCCGACGCCGGCGCCAATCGCGGCACCCTTGCCGCCGCCGGCAATCGCGCCGATGGCCGCGCCGATGGCCGCGCCGCCGCCGATGGTCGCGGCGGTGCGCTTGCCGCGCGAGGTGCCCACCTGCTGATACTCATTACTGATCAGCGCGTAGGACTTGCCTTGGAACTGCATGCGCACCAGCTCGAGGCCCAGTTCGCTGCGCCCGGTCATGTGTCCCGCCGAGCGCGCGTTGACCAGCTTCACGTACACGTCGGTGCCGGTGGGCACGACGATCTCGTTGTCCACGACAATCGGCGCGTCGAGCGAGGCGTGGAAGATCTCGCCGGTGTGGTTGATTTCGGAATCGACGGAATCAATCATCCGCACCGTCACGGAAGTCCCTGCAGCGATTTCCACGTGTTTGGGCTGTGGGGGCGGTGGCGGTGGCCCCGGCGCCGCGGCGATGTGTTCGGCCGGAGACTGTGGCGGAGCCTGCTCGCGCACAGGGGCGGGAGCCGCTGCGGGCCTTCTCACTGTTCTGCGCACCACGGGCGCAGGGGCGGGTGCGGGTTCGGGCGCCCGAGCGGGCGGAGCGACCTCAGCCAGCTTGACGGTCATCTGGTCGTCGACCTTGTTCACGCCCGGGGCGTCAGTAGCCAGCTTGAAGGCCTGGTAGCGCGCGGCGTCGCTGGCAACCTCGCCCCGCAAGGTGACCTCGCCGTTTTTCGCCGTGACATCGAGATTGGCGGTCTTCAGTTGCGGGTCGGAGAACATCTTGGCCTTGATCACGGTGGCGATGTCCTGGTCGCTGCGCGCTTTCGAGCAGCCGACAGCCAAGCCCAGGGCCACCAGCAGAGCCACCAGCAAAATCGCAGACCTGCGCATAGCTCCTCCTGAGAGGATCGCTCGCTCGTGCGTCGGGCGGGTCGCGCGCATGGCGGTTGTCCTCATGTCTTCGTTTCCAGTCTACTACGATGCGGAGAAGCGCTCCAACGGCTGTATGCGCTCTTGTGCGCATGGGGCAGGAAAGCGCCTGGATGAGGCGTGGCAGACAAAGGCTTGCCCAGCCCGAGGTCGGGAGGGAGAAGTCAGCGCGGCGTGCTGAGGGCCTTTTCGATCTTGGCCACCAACTCGCGCGTTGGCGCGGCAAATGGCATTCACGACATGCTGGAAGTGCACAGTAAACGAGTTCACTTCGGTGGTCGAAGTGGTGTCGGTGTTGTCGGTGGCTTCGGTGAGGCTGAGCTGCTCAGGCGTGCGACCGCTTCCCGGGCACGGGCGGCGTCGCGGCCATTGGAATCTTCCTCCAAGTAGCGCCGGTACTCGGCCAACGCTTCCTCGGGCTGGTGTGTCGCCTCGAGGGCGCGGGCTGCAACAATATGCACACTGGCGAGCCCCTGGTGGGGCACGTCGTGAGCCTTGCGGGCGTGGCCCATGGCCTCGCTGAATTTGCGGAGTTGCAACTCAGCATAGGCGGCGTGGGTCAGGGCCCAGGCGTTCAATGGTTCCGTCGCAAGGGACACTTTCAGCAGCGCGTCAGCGTCCTGATAGTTGTGCTCGGCGATGAGAATACGGGCCAAGTTCCGTTCTGCGGCGGCATAAGTCTTGTTCCGTTCAATGGCTTTTTGAAACGCCTGCCGTGCGGCTTCGACATTACCCTGGTTCATGTGGGCGACGCCCAGACCGTTGTAGGCAAGGTCGTAGTCGCGATACAGTGCAATGGCGGCCTCGAAGTGTTTGCCCGCTTCCTGCCAGTCCTGCTTCTGCAGCGACTTGCTGCCCGTTTGGTATTCCTTCTCCGCTCTCGGCGGAATCTTGAGACGAACCGTCGCGATAACCTTGCCGGGAGCAAGACTTGCCATGGGCGCAAGCTTGGGCCGCACTGTGATCCTTTCGAGATGGCTGGACTCCCTCGGCGCGATTTCGAAATCGCCAGCGTACTCGTGAATCTGCACGCCGTATACCCGGACGCGATGCAGCCCGGTCCAAGTGTTGAAGTCAACCTGGCCGTCCGAGTCGGTGATCTTCGTGCTCATCGCGGAAGACAAACCAACTGCGTCCATCAGCTCCACATTGGCTTCCTTGATGGGCTCCTGGCGGTCAGTGGTAACGATGATCCGTAGTTTGCACCGCTGGGGTCCAGACAGTACAACCTGGCTCGAGCCCGAGTTACTGGCTGCCAGGATGACCAAGATGAGAGGCAACATGTTGCGGAACATGGGGACCTCCCGTCGGAATAAAAATGGGGCCGGTTTCACCCGGCCCCAGAAGGATCTCGGCCCCACACTGTGCCTAGAACATGAACTTGATCTTGAAGCGCATGGCGCGGGCCCCCTGGAAGATCACCGGCTGCCCGTAGCGGTTGTCCAGGCGCAAGCCTGGGGTGGCGTTGGTTGTGGCGATGTAGTCCCAACCGGTGAAGAATGCCTTCCAGTCGATACAGGATGGGGTGTTGAAAGCGTTCGCCACGAATGGGTCAGGCGTAGTACCTCCACCACAAACGGTCGCCGGGAATACCCCGTTGAAGCGCCCGTCGATGGGGCCGGTCCAGTATTGAATGGGGGCGCGCTGGTTGAAGATGTTCAACACGGTCCACTCGAAACCCATCCGCAGGTTCTCGTTCTTCTTGCTGACCTTGAACTCGTGCGACAAGTTCATGTCTGTCTGGGTGAAGGCGGGCGTGCGCTGACCCTTGATGATCCCGTCAGAGACGAACCTTCCCACGCCGGTGGTCGGATCCACATCCACGTGCAGCTTCACGAAGTTGCCCCGGTTCTCCACGAAGGAACAGCCATCGACGCTGTCGATCGCGTTCCAGCAGGTTTCGCGGGGGGTCCCCGAAAACGCCAACTGGGACAGGCCGATCGTGGTCTCCTGATGGAACCACTTCAGCGCGTACCAGCCGAACAGCTTCAGGGTATGGGGACGATCCGTGGGTAGCGGCCCATCCATGAACTGGCCGTGCGCCGTAAACGACATATTCGGCAAGTCAAACGAACGGTCGTTGTTGGGGTTGTGGCGGCCCCCAAAGCCGCCGTCGGTGATGGTGGTGGCGCTCAGGCCGGAGTAGTTGCCTTCCAGCTTGCTGTAAGTGTACGACACCGATCCGAACCAGCGGCTGGAGGCGCGCTTGGTAAGGCGGAACTCCAGGCCATCATAGCGCCGTATGGCCTTCGGCCCTCGCGGACAGGTCGCGCACTCCGCGGGGTGACCCGGGTCGCCGACGACGCCGGTGTCGGGCGGCGTGATGCGGCGAACCAGGTCCCCGAAATCTGTCCCTGGGTTGCCGATGTAGAAACCCAAGTCGTCGGTGAGCGCCATGTCCTCAATCGCCCAGTCGAGGCGCTTGCGGGCATAGCGGACTTCCAAGCCCAGACTTGGGGTAATCGCCCAGTCGGTACCCAGCACCCACTCATGCTGCTGCTGCGGCTTGATGTTGGGATCCAGACCGGGGAGGGTTGGGTTGAGCAGGTTCTTGCGCAGATCGAGGTTCTCGATGAACGCCCCGACTATGCCGGTGTTGGGGGTTACGCCCGGCGCCGGACCGGAGGGTGGGCAAGCCAAGCTGCCCGGAGCGGTGGGCAGGATGGTGTCGAAGGCCGCGCCGTTCAGCGCGTACACGCAGTTGTGCCAGTATTCGCCGCCGAAGGAACCGCGCGGCAGCGAGTACTTCATGATGTCAAAGAATTTGCCGTAGCTCCCGTAGATCTTGACCTTGCCCTTGCCCAGCAGGTCGTAGGCAGCGCCAATGCGAGGCGCGACCTTTTGGCTGAAGCCAAAGCTGATCTGGTTGGCCCCGGCCGAGAAGGGAGGCACGAATTCTTTGTCAAAGCGCACGCCCGCGTTGATGGTCAGGCGCTTGATGGTCCAGGCATCCTGCACATAGATGGAATGGTTGTAGCTGCCCACATTGCCCTTGACGTTCACGCCGTCCTGGATGGTGAAGAAGCCGGCGGTGCCCTGGCAGCTCCCGTTGGCCGCGATCAGCGGGGCGCAGTTCGCGATACCTTCGGCACTCCCGGGACTGGCCGCCACGGCCCAATCGATCACGACCAGCGCTTTGTTGTTGGACACCAGCACGTTATCCGACAGCCGGTTGAAGCCGTACCCGACCTTGAAGTTGTGGGTACCGCCCAGGAAATTCCCGGCATAGAAGGCGAAGTCCGTCTGCAACTGCTTGCGCTGCAAAACCTCAAACTGTTGCTGGCGGATGGAGGGCAGGTTGGAGAACCCCGCAGGGTTGGCGAGCGCCCCATTGGTAGTGATCGGCAGCCCGTTGGTGCCCAGGGTGGCGGACCCCGCCGGGCAAGCAGCTGTCACCACGGTGCTGCAAAGGGTTTGGTTAAAGAAGTAGCGGATGCCGGTGGGCCGGCCCCGGTCCTCGGTGTTGTAGTAGAACTGGCCGAAGCGAGCGCCCGCCACTATCTTGGAAGTGGGCGTCCAGGTGCCGCCGAAGGTAAAGATATTCAGCGGGTTCACCGAGCCCGTGTCGGGCCGCAGCGTGGCCGGGTCGGTGCTCGCTACCGGGTTTGTCTGACCAATAAGGGAATCTCCGTAGCCCGGCAGGTTGACGCCGCTCAGTCGGCGATAGCCGTATTGCCAACTGCCCCACAGCCGCAGCGACTCAAACATCCTGTAGTCCAAGCGGGCCAGCCCGTTGTGGGTGTCCTCCACGCGCGTGAACCTGCGGGGGCCGGGGTTAAGACCAGTGAAGGTGGCTGTCCGGCCGACGCGATCGATGGTGGGCAGGTAGCTGACGAACGCCCACAGCCGATCCGTGAGTAGCGGCCCGCCGACCTCAAACCCCGGCTCGAGAATGCGCCGGTGGTCCTTCTTCTGCTGGTAGTACTCCAGCGGCCGGTCGCCACGCGAGATTGCCGGTGGGTTCGGTGCGCTGGGGTTGTCGCGCGCACCGCACTGGAGTGAACCCGCGGGGTTGACTGAACCTGCGGTGATGTTGCACTGGTCGTTGGCATTGGCCGCGTCGGTCACGTACTTGGTGAACACGCTGCCGTGCCAGGCGTTGCTGCCGCGCTTCTGGACGACGTTGACCACGCCGGCCCCGCCGCCGAACTCCGCCTCGAAGCCGCTGCTCTTGATCTGGACTTCTTGAAGGAACTCGATGGGCACGTTGGTGCCGGTACCGCCGTTCCGGATCTCGGTCGTGTCCAAACCCTCAACCAGGTATTGGTTATCCCCGTCCGATGCGCCGTCAATCTGGAAGCCGCCGCCGCGAGCGCGATCGTTGCTCTGCAGCGGCTCCTGGCGCGAGCCCGGAGCAAAGGGGATCAGGCTCTGGAACGAGCGCCCCGTGGGAATGCCGTGGAGGATTTCCGGCGTCACCGTGACCGCGGCCTTGCTCGTGGTGACGTCTACGATGGGCGCCTGACCGCTGACTTCCACGACCTGCGTCACCTGGCCAATTTGCAACTCAACGTCAATCGTGGGCAGCCTACCGACTTCGAGTTTGATTCCCGTTTGCTTGTAGGTGCGGAAATTGGCGGCGGTCACGGTCAAAGTGTATTCGCCGGGTGGCAGATAATAGAAGCGGTAGTACCCGCTGCTGTCAGTCTGCCCCTTCTTGCCCCCGATGAGCGCCTCGCTGCTGATTTCCACCCTTGCGCCAGGGATAGCAGCGCCGCTCGGGTCTTTGACATACCCTTGTATCCCTGCTGTCGTCTCCTGCGCTTGCGCAACAGGAGTGCATACTGCCAAGGCCAGCAGGACCAATGCAACCACCCCAGCCAATGAGAGGATGGCTTTTTTGTGTCTCATGACCCCAGTCCTCCTCAGTAGGTTTTAAGAACACACCACAAATGGGCAACGCACAGGGCTAAAAATCCCCTTCTTGATGTGACAGCACGAAAGCTGCCAAAATGGAGCAAATGACTATTCTTGTAAGCTGTTTTGTTTCATATAGTTACTAGATGGAAGCACGGGGATAGGAACCAAACCCCACCCCAATATACCAAATTCTGGAATCCGCCGTACGCTTTGCCATAGGGCAAGGCAATTTGTAAACATTGGCGGGGCCTCGCTGCCGGCTAAACCGCGCTCGCTCGCGTCTGTGATCCGGGGCGGAAGCTAGGAAGCTTTGGCTGCCTCTG
The DNA here is from genome assembly GCA_016201215.1 of Acidobacteriota bacterium. Lineage (GTDB taxonomy): Bacteria > Acidobacteriota > Terriglobia > Acidiferrales > UBA7541 > QHYU01. The sequence continues at coordinate 9,309 of JACQDH010000047.1, forward strand.
GAACCCGGAACGACACGCGAAAGAAGTTGCCTCGGATTACGTAGTCCCAGTCAAAAACGACCCATTGCTTCCCTGGGGACTTCTGGTCCGCCACTCGCGTGATTCTTAGGCGGAAGCCCCTCGCAAAGCTACGGTCTTCCTTGGGTACCTGGTCCGTGTATTGCGCCGTTGTACGCAGCAGTACGTCGCCTTTGGAGTCTTGCACGGTCATGATCCGGTCCCCGCTCACTGACTTGTACTCTACCGAATACTCGCCGGGCTCGATGACCTTGGAGCCGGATTGCAAAGCATAGGGGATTTTCACCTTGGCCTGGTAGTGAGGGGCTTGCGCATTGGCGCAAGGCGCGAGCAGCAAGACTGCGAGTCCGAGGGAAGAGACTCCGCTCCAGCGCATGGTCGCCTCCTCACATATATGGGGTGAGACTGGCGGCAGCATACTCCCCCTGGGCGCCGCGGGCAAGAGTGCCTTAAGAAACGTCTGCCGCGGCCGGCGTCCGCCGCGGGCAGTTCTCTGTTGGTTTCGTTAGGGGAGAACTTGAAAATTGGCCGACGTCTGGATCGTTTGCCCCAGCGTCCGATCGGTTACAGTAACCATCAATAAGTATCGCCCCCCAGGAAACGACTGTAGGGAGAGGAGGCTTGCAAAGGTGGCTTGCTGACCAGCTTGCTTGAGCTGTGCTGTGGTCTCCTCTTGGTTGAACACGGCTTGGCCATCGCGAAAAACGGTGTAGCGGATGGTAGCGTCAGGCTTATGGGTGGCCTCATTCAAGCCTAAATTGTAAACCTGCATGTAAATGCCGAGCCGGGCGTCCCGCTTGAACTGCCTGTTCACGACGGGGCGCACCTTCGTGCTCCCAATCACGAACTGGCCCTGACCCAATTCTTTGCTGGGCACACTCTGAATTAGGTCTGCCAGGATTAGGCTGCTATGGGTCAGTTGGTTTGCCTCGAACTGAGGCACGGCCACACGCCGCTCCAGGAGTCCAACGTTGCCGCTGTTCAGATCCTTCAGTACCAGGGTGAGTTTGTAAAGACCCGAGCGCAGGGGCAGGGCTTTTTGATAAACCGCCGGCTGGTTGAGCGCACTCGCAAACAACGCCGCGGGTATGTCCAGCTCAACCACGTCCTCGAAGGTCTGCGCAATCCTCCCCGTAGGGGTGGTGACGCGCCCGAAGACATTGACCACCGCTCGATGAACCTCGTTTTTCAGGGCGAAGGCCAGATTCTTCTTGTCGATGGCGAGGGTGATGGGCACCAGCAAGGTTTCGTCGGTGATGCGGATGAAGTCCATCCGGAGGTCAAAGGGCAGACGACCGAAGACCAGGCGGCTGGTGACGAGCGCCTCCAGGTCTTTGAATTTCACCTCTGGCGGTCTTTGTATTTTGGCGTAAAGCATCTGGCGTTCTTGCAGCCGAAAGCGTGCGTTCTGGTCGGTCGCGAGGAGGGGATCAGTACTGCGTGTGAGAGCGCCGGGAGTATTGGAGACTTGCTTCTCGTAGGGATCGGTCGTGAGGCGGTAGTCCCCGGTGCCATTGAGATCTACAAATTCGATCGTGGTGTTGTTTCCGATGCCTTCCAGATAGCTATAGCGCCAGAGCTCGTAGGGATAGACAGCCATGCTCTCGCGCCCTTCCTCTGGCGATTGATAGTAGATCCCCCCAGTCGGATGGGATTCGACCTCGTTGGGGGGGCCGTGGAGGATATAGATGTGGCCCCGGTCGGTCATCCAGCCCGGCCTACCGGAACTGAACCGCTCGTTGGCGTACGCAATGCGGCGGTAATGCTCCTCCCTGAACTCGTTCTCAACAGTATCGGGAGTCGGGTCGCGACGCAGCCAGAACTGCTCGATGAACTGCTCCCGCTCCTCATCGGTGCTTAGGTGTAGAAACGCTGCTCTTTCTTCGGGCGATATGATATACGTAAGATCTTCATCTAATAACCTCTTGTACTGCGGTTGGAGTTCCTTCCGCAGCGCCTTTTCGCGCTTCTGGCGCTCCTTGTTCGTCTGCTCGCGCTGCGGCGTATCTCCGGCGGCCGGATGGGCTTTCTGGGATGCTTTGGGGATTTCACCCTGCTGCGCGCGCGAGGTGGTCGTCAGGGTCAAAGCAACGGATAGGCTTAGGAGAGCGAACAGATAATGGCGACGCATGTGTCGTAGCTTAGTCCGCTTACCTTGAGCGAGTCAAGCGGCCACCTGCCTGTGTCGGCCTGCCGGATTCCTGGCCGGGCGAAGATTTCTACGGCTCTTCCGGCTTTCTCCTGCGCCGCAACTTTTTCGCTCCCAGCGGGTTGAATGAACAAGGGGTGGGGCGGCGAGAGGCCGCGTGGGGCATCTTTCGGTTGAAAGGGTGATGTGCCATGAAGCACTCTAAGTTGTTGCGCAGTTTATTCGTCCTCCTGCTCGCCGCAGCCCTCGCCAGTTGCGGCGGTAGCAGCAACAATCCAGCGACGCCTCCGTCCCTGAATACCGGCACGGTTTTCGTCATGGGCACGGACGCGCCGCTAGCCAGCGTCCTATCGTTCCGCGTGACCGTCACGGGCATGACCGCTTCGGATGGCACCAACACGGTGCCCATCTTCACTGGCTCGCAGGAGATCGATTTCGCCCGGCTGAACGGCCTGCGCACCTTGCTCGATCTCAACACGATTCCGGCCGGCACCTACACCAGCATTACCGTGACCCTGGCTTCGCCGGTCATCGGCTATCTGAGGGTTGCTCCCGCGCCGCCAACCATCACGATCCTGAACGGCACTCTGACTCAATCCACCTGCGTGCCATCCCGCCCGATGCGCCGGAAGCGGAGATTGACGAGTTCCGCGGTGGCGTGGTCAGCGTGGATCTCAACGCCAAGTCCTTCGTGATGCAAGGCCCGCACGGCCGGCACTTCACTGTGGTGACCAACGACCAGACTCAGTGGGGCCCCGACGGCGAAACGCTGAATTCGCTCGATACTAATACCATCGTGCAGGTCTCCGGCAGCCTGCAGCGCAACAGTCTGACGCTGACGGCCACCGAGGTGGTGGTGCTTACAAGAGAGCGTTTCCTGCTGGGCGGCTTGCTCACCGATGTTCGGCCGCCGACCGGCGCCGCCAATGAGATCGACCTGTTCGTGCGTTCGGAGCTGCCCGACCTGACCAACGCTCCGGTGGGCCAGATCGCCACGCTCACCTTGGATGGCAACGAGCGGTTCTGGATCTACGAATTCCGGATTCCAATGGCAGCTTTCCTCTTCAACCGCGAGGCCCTGGTGCGAGGCCAGCGCATCTCGGCTGGCGGCTTGCTCGACACCTCGGTCAGTCCGCCCAAGCTGGACGTGCGCCGCGTGGTGCTGCATCGCCAGGGCCTGGAGGGCGCTTGGGTGCCGGGGAGCACCAACCTTGCGGCGGGCACCTTTACGTTCAACGCCAGTGGGCTCGCCGGAGTGATCTTTAACCAGCCGGTGAAGGTCGTGACCTCTCCGTTCACGCGCTGGGTCGGGCTCAGGGGTCTCATCGACCTGACGGGCAACACCCCGATCCGGCTGCGCGTGGTCGGCTTGGTGCTGAAGGACCTCAGCGGCAACCCGGTGATCGTGGCTCGGGTCGTCGAAAAACTCTAATCCCGGCCCCGGCGGGCATTTGACCAAGGCCGCTGTCCCGGTTCCGGAGCTTCGGAGCCGGGGCAGTGGCCTCTGTGTTTCTGCGCTGCCCGGCCCGCCGCCTTGCGGTAGAATCCGCGCGCGAGGAGGACCGATGCAGCCGCCACGCTCTTTCGCCGAATTCTGGCCACATTACGTGCTGGCGCATCGGCATCCGCTGACGCGCGGCTTCCATTGCAGCGGCACGCTGCTGGGCTGGCTGCTCCTGGCGGCAGCGATCGTTCTGCGGCGCGCCTGGCTGGTGGCCGCGGCGCTGGTAGTGCCGTACGCGCTGGCGTGGTTTTCTCACTTCTTCGTGGAGCACAACCGCCCGGCGAGCTTTGCCCATCCGCTCTGGTCGTGGCTGGCGGACCAGAGGATGGTCGCGCTCATGCTGGCGGGAAGGATGGGTGAGGAAGTTTGCCGCTGCGCCGAGAAGGTGTAGATCTGCCTGGCTCCCTCCGGCAAATCAAGACGCGGAGATTCCTGAGGGCTTACGAGGGGCGGAAAACTGTTCCGCGGTCGGGCGTCGTGACGTTGGGGGCTCGGGGATAAGAGCGCGCGCTACTGCGCCTATTCCATTCGCCCTGCGACCAGGTGATTGCCCTGGACACGCACCTCGATGCTGATCGGCGGGCGGATGCCCGCGCCCTGGACGACGTCGCCGCGGGCCCACACGCCGCCTCCCACGGTGCCCATGCGCAGCGGGTCGTAGACGATGCCGTTACAGGGATCAGCGACCATCGGATGCTTCGCGCGGTAACTATACTGGCTGGAAAGCTTACCAACGTCGGTGACGAACTCCAGCTCGCAGCGCCCGAATGGGGCCTGCAAAGAGAACGCCCAGAAGGCAGCGCCACGGCTGGCTGTGCCGCCGGGCAAGCGCACTACAATGGCGGGGAGCGTCTCGTTGCTGAACGGCCTGCGGAAGAGGAATTTCTTCGACGACCACGGCTTGGCCAGTTCCCGGAGGGTGGCCACTTCGGCCGGGCCGCCCGGCGACGCCACGAAGGGCAAGGGAGTGGCATTCACGGGCGCAGGAGCAGGCGGGGAAGCCGGAGGCGCTTCTGCTGCCACCGGCGGCGCGGTGGCGGCTGGCCGCGGCGCGCGAAGCGTCCACCAGGCAATCCCGGCGCCCAGGATCAGGGCGGCTGCCAGCGGCACAGCGATCCGCACGTTTGAATTCCGCCGCAGGGTTTCGAGCCAGGGCTCCGGTTCGGCCGGCAAATCGGTCACGCCGGGGATCTGGGGCATTTCCGCCTTGAAGCGGTCAGCCTTTTGTGGGGCGTCGGCCATGGCGGTCAATACTTCCGCATGTGAATTTCCGTGCCACCGCGCTCATAGCGGACTTCGTCCATCAGCCGGTTGATCAGGTAGATGCCGCGGCCGTGCTCGGAGTAAATGTGCTGGCCCATCACCGGGCTGGGAAGTGAAGCCGGGTCGAATCCCTCGCCGGGGTCGCGCACGACGATGAGCAGGCCCCGCGATTCGTCGCACGCCACGCAGCACTGCACCATTTTCTCGGAGTCGTTCCGACAACCGTGGACAATGGCGTTGGCCAGGGCCTCGCGCAGAGACGTCTCAATCTCAAACTCTTTGCCCTCGGCGCAACCCATCTGGCGGACGACATTCATCACGCCCTCCACCACAGGCGAGATGGCTTTTACATCGGCGGCGAGGGTGATCTCGAAACGCACGATCAGTTTGTCGCCCTCAAACTCACAGCGCGGCCTGGAATCTCTGGACATGTCACTCCCCTGGCGCGCGCGCCCCGGGCCTCGCGCAATGCCCCGGAAGGCGGGACGGCAAGGCTGGGGCGCTGCCCCGGGCCTACTCGCTCCCCCTCAATCTTAGTGCCCGGAACCCGGGAGGACAAGCCGTCAGGACAGGCAGGGTTCAGCATAGAATTAACCTTCACTCGGCCAGCTTCAACCGCACCGAATGGTGGCGCAGGTATTCCTGCAGGTTGGCGAGACCCAGCAGCAGCTCGAGCAGCTTGACCCGCTGCGCGGGACTGCTGCTGCCGCCGCTCTGCGCCAGCGATTGCACGGGGTAATCCGCGTGGGCTAGCAGCCAGTCGAGCGTACGCGGATCGAGCGGCTGGCCCCGGTGGCAGTGCTCGAAAGCCCCCCGCAGGCGAGTGAAAGCCTGATCGAGGTAGTGGTCCAGGCAAAGTTGTTCGTGTGCCAGAGCCGGAGGAACACCCTGGTCACAGGCAACCACCCGACAGCTCCGCAGCGGGGCCGGCACCTCAGGGCACCCCCGTCGAGGTTCGCGCGTGCGGAGGTTAGGGGTGCAACCCGCCTGCCAGTCGCCCAAAACGGCATCGCGGTGCAAGGGAAGCAGTTAGCGCCGTTGACCGGCCGGCGGGCGGGAGACAAGTTTCCTGGCTCGGGTAGAAAGTTCCCCGGCTGGGAAATCCGACTCTCCCTGGAGAACTCCGCGAAGGAACTTGGAGACGCGCATCGCCGACAGGTAGAAAAGCAACAGGGCCGACTGCCCGAATCCCGCGGGTGCGGAATCGAGGGCCGGCCCTGTCACTCGGGGAGGATTGCGGCTAGAAGTTCAGAACGAGGCCCGTCTTAATCTGAAAGTTCTTCTGAAACTCGCCAAAGAAACGCGTGACCAGCAGATCGCCCTCCGCGCGCCAGAAGAGTCGCGGGCGAATCTTGAAATCGGCTCCACCGCCGACCGCAAAGGTGAGGGCGTCTGCGGAGCCGGGTCCGATGGCGGCCTGCGTCATCCGGAGGTGAGTTGCGCCGAACAGAGCGTGGCCCCAAGGTTCGATCCTCGAAGCGGTACGGTGGGCGATGTGCGGCCCTCCGCCGTAGACGATGAACTTGTTCCTCAGGCTCTGAACGGTGGGGTTGAAGGTTGTCAAGGAGCTCGGAGTGCTGCCGAACGCGGCGCCCACATTGCCCTCGATCCCGAACCAGTGATTGGCGTATCGGATGACGGAGGCATCGAAACCGTGCAGATTGAAACCCGATCCGGTTCCTGGACGGACCCGGATGTAGAGATACTGGACACTGAGTTGCCAGGGAAGCCTATCGCCGGAGGGGTAACGCGCGGGGCTGGGTGCAGGGCTTGCCGGGCTCTCGGCTGAGGAAGCGAGCGAGGTGGAGTTATCTTGCGCCGCCGCAACGACGGAAAAACAGAGCACTGCCCCACACAATGCCAGAAACTTTCGCATCGGATGACCCTCCTGACCTCCCAAGTTGCCAGAAGCACGCAAGTACTTTGATAGCCGACAATCCCGAGGCTGTCCACGCAAAAGCCTGGAGGAGTTTTCCGGCGAGTCAACACGGGCACACGCTCCACATGGACGCGTGTTCGGTCGGAGAATTGGTCCCGTTTGAATGCGGTTGCCGGGCGGCAGAGCGAAAAGCTCTCCCTGGGCGTTTGAAGGTCCCCCGTCTCTTGTCCGTTAAGAAAGTGAAATTGTTTCACGCAAAAGGCAGTATCAGGCAGTATAATAGCTTTGAGTTTTTCATCCGTCGGATGACGGCTCCAACCATGAGCGAGCCAATCGCGAATCCGCCTTCCATAAGAGTAGAAGACAGAAGGAGCAGCCGTTTCCATGTGATCGTTCCTGTACAGGTGAACTGGCATGACCCTAATGACCTAATCGTCAAAGAAAATGGCCAAGCGAAGGAGGTGAACGCTCAGGGGGGTCTGCTCGAAATGAGAACCTGTCCCGGCGTGGGCTGCCAGGTCGAGTTGACCAACCTTCTTTCGGCCGAAGCAACGCAGGCACGTGTGGTAGCTATACGCCATTCCAAGGAAGGCGTGGCGCTGGGGATTGCCGTCGAGCTTCTGGTTCCCAGTGAAGCCTTCTGGGGTGTGAATTATCAACTGAGGAGAACCACAGCGGATCTAGAAGTTATCTCATAAACACTTTCAACGCGCTGAGTGGTTGAAACTTATGGTAGATGGCGTAAATCGAGAGCATGGACCTCACCGACGCCCAGTGGGCGGTTCTCGAATTATTGTTTCGTCCCAAACGGCGGGCCGATG
>JACQDH010000050.1 GCA_016201215.1 Acidobacteriota bacterium
GCCCTGCGCGCTTCCCGAACGGGGACGCCATTCTCGGTTGCGACGCGATTCCCAAGCGAAGTTCCAACGCGTTCTTCTCGCTCCAATGTTAATCGGCCTCCACGCTTCGCAGATCGCCTCGAGGGTCTCCCTAACCGATTCTCGTGTTTCCTGGCTGCCGCAACGGGCCATGACGACTCCTACGAAATCAGGAACGATTTCCAGTCAGCCTCCTCGCGGGCGGCCTTTGGGCTCGCACGCTTCTGTGGAGCATCCCCGGAGGATTGGGGTGTCAGGACATTTGGGATTTCGCTAGGCACAGCTCCGCTCTCAGAATCGAGTAGCCGCTTGCCGTACACTATGGCGCTGAACCGATCCTGAACCCCGAGCTTGGAATACAGGCCCCTGATGTGCCAACGAACTGTTTCGTGAGTGACACAGAGACGATCGGCAATGGCTCGATTGGTCAGCCCGCGAGCGATTAGTTGTAAGATATCCCGTTCTCGTGACGTCAACTCCTGTAACAATCGTTTGAGGATCATCCTTTTCATGACCTGGGTGATGGTGCTCCGGTCAGCCCACACCTGTCCTGAAGCTATCGCACGAACGGCTCTCCTAAGTGTCGGGCCCGGAACGTCACGGGGCACGTAGCCCATGCAGCCCATGGAAAGGAATCTCTCGACCCGATTGGGATCCTTGCGAGTTCCCAACACCAAAACCCAAACCGAGCCTCCAACTCCCACTGACGCCCTGAATTCGTCAGCATCAACCTTCTCGAGCGATTCCTGACTAACCAAGAGCACGCACGGGGCAATTCTTTGAGATTCCGCCAACATTTCGCCGATCGTTCCGGAGCACTGTGACACTATAAATCCATCCCATCGCGGGCAACTAATGAATGTGATGATCGAACTCCCCCAACCATGCCTTATTACTTTCCACGACCGCAGCACCGATGACCCAGCCACGCCCAGCCGCAGCGCGCAGGAAGCCGCTCCGAATTAGCGAGCCGTTGGTGCAGGCCGCACAGCGAAGTAACTGCGCGCGAATCCTGCCTGTTCGCCGCCGTCTTGTACCACCACCGCCTGAACCGTGTAGCTGCCCGGCGGGAGTTTGTCGAGTGGCAAGCCGATGCGGAACGATGCGGTCCGCGCCTTCGCGTCTACCGCCGCCGGTTCGAGCAGTGGCGTCTCGCTCACATATTCGCCGTTGCTATAGAAAGCCAGACTGGCTTGCGTTTTCGACCCATCCACCCCCGCGGGCAGATACGCCTGGAAAAAAACGTAGAGCTCCTGTTTGTTCGTGAAGACGTGTGTCACGCTGGGCACAATGCGCTCGCCGGAGACCTCGAGCACCGTGACTTTCAGCCGCGCGTCTGTGCCGAGGCTCTTGCGTTTCACCTCGGAAGTGTCGCTCACTCGTTCGATCTGACTGCTCAGCAGCACAGAGCTGAGCTCGATCTTTCCGGCGTCCAGTTTGGGGATCAGCAGATCCTCTTCAAAACTGCCGATGCGGCCAGTTTCGTTCTCGCGTGCGAGGAACTTCATGCGATAGTTGCCTGGGCCGAGGATCAGGCCGCCCTGATAGAGCAGCGCATGCTGCTGCAATTGCTGGAAGCGGTCGGTCGCGAGGCTCACCTTGATGGTGTCCCGCAGCGCGCCGACTAGCTTGCTGCTTTGCTGATCCCGCACCTCGGCGGCGAAGTCGAACTCGGCTTCGCGTTTGCCGCGCTTGGTGGCCCACTCGAGCGCACTCCAGGGAAGCTTCGCAGCGATGGGGACGAAGGATTCCCTCTCATTGAGGCGGAAATAGGCCGTCTCAAGCGCGATGGGGAATTCGACGCGCGGGGCCTCGGCACGCATAGCTTCGATAAGCTCCCGCTCGCGGTCCTGCGCCGTGGCCAGGCCGAAGTTTCTGGGCGCGTAGTAGCCCTCGCGATAGTGCACACGCGCACCCGGCGAATCCACCTTCACGCGAACGCGGCGCCAACGGCCGTCGCGGTTGGCATTCGTGCTGTAATAGCCGACGAGGTAGTATCCGGGCGTATCGGCTTGTACTTTCTCGAAGACCCCGCGGAAGTCGCCGAGGTCGAAGAAGGATCGTCCGCCGGTATCAAGAGCGAGCGTAGCCAGGGTTTCGCGTGACGCCTGCCGGCTGCCCGCCTGTTTGAAGACGGAAACACCCGTGTCCACGGCGCGGCTCGATGCCCGCCTCGCCGACCCACTGATTCCACCAAGTCTACCTATCCCAGTGAACGTCGCGGTACCCCCCAAAGCGGCCTGACTCGCCTCGCCGCCCGCCGGTTGCGCAAACAGACCACGCGCATCAACCGTATAGAAGGACACGTTTGCCCGGTTGGCGGCGTCCACCGCGGCGCGAAGCTGGGACTGGTTTTCTTCTCCGGTTTGCGGAATTCCGCTCGCGAATTGCACGACCGACTTTCTGCCCGGAATCGGCCGCAGGAGATTTGCTAGGGATTCCATCGCGGCCAGTTTGCGGTCGCTATTGAAAATGTTGAATTCGGTTGCGTCCGGTGTGTACGCGGCTCCCGTATCTTCGCTCGCGGCGTCTTCGCCCTGTTGCGGGGCCGCCTCCAAGAACTCGGAGAGTTGCGCCTCCTTGCCCGGCCGCAGTCGATGAACCACACGCAGAAGCACATTGCGATCGTTGGTGAAGTGCGCGGGCACCCTGATTTGATTGCCGAACGTTGCGACAGCGACCAGATCGGCCGGCGTGATCTGTTCGCGGAGGTAGTGCTCCGCGGCGTCCCGCGCACGCAGGAGGTCCTCCGGCTGCATCGAAGTGAGATCGAAGAAAAGAACAATCAGTCGGTGGTCGCGAACTGCCTTTTGTATGTCTTCGGGAGGCGCAGTGCTCCCGGTGGGCGCAGTGCTCCCGATGGGCGCAATGATCCCGAGAGGCACAACAATAGGCTTGCTGTCGGGCTTGGCGGCTGCCTCGATGGCTTCGATGTTGTAGAACTCGAACGAACCAATCTTCTGCGGCTTGGCGTCTTCGAGCAGCGTAAACTGTTCGGGCTTCAGCCCGAAGATGGGCTTGCCCGCCTTGTCGGTGACCCGCACGTCGATCAGCACAAGGTCTACTGCTGTGCGGATGACGCCTTTCTTTGCACCGGCCCCTTGCTGAGCTGGGGGTGGCGGAGGGGGCGCCATGCGTGGATTCACTAGCGATTGCTTGCGCAGAGCAGGACTGTTTTGCGCCAAGCCAGCAGGCGCCAGCAAGTTAAGGGCGACGAGAACTGCCAGCAGCCGGCGCATCAGAAGTACACCTTCATCACGAGATCCATGGTCCGCATCCCTATTCCTCCTCCTGCCACGCGGCCAAAAGTCGCCGAACCCGTAACGACCTCGAGGCGGGTGAAGTTGACATGGTTGAACAAGTTCCCGACTTCCCAGCGGAAGTCCACACGGTAGCGATCGTCTTTGCCGAAACGCATCCGGCGGCCCAGCGAGAGGTTGACAGTCACCAGGCCCGGGCCGACGATGGTGTTGCGCCCGGCGTTGCCAAAGCGATCTTGTGGCGGCAGGGCAAAAGCAGACGTATTGAAGAAGTGGAACGAGTTGCGCTCGCCGTCCGGGACATCATTGGGGTCGCCTATCTGGTCGGGACGCTGGGCGAAGAATGAACCTATGCCGTGCACCTGAACTCCACTTAGGCGAGCGGTGAAATGCGTGCCGCTCTGGATCGTCGTGTTGCCGCTGAGCTTCCAGTTGCCGAGGACGGTGGAAGCCCAGCCGCTCCGCAGCCACCGCTGACGCTCGCCGAACGGCAATTCATACCTATACCAAGCGCGGAATTGGTGACGCATGTCGAAGGAAGACAGGCCGCGCTCGGCGGCAAAGTTCGTGTCGTCCTGGACGATACCAGTCTGGCCGCCCGCGGCCATCAGGCCGATCGCACTGGCGTCGTCAATCGACTTGCTGTAGTTGTACAGGAATTGGAAGCGCAGACCATGGGCCATGCGGCGCTGTAAACGAACCTGCAAGCCGTGATAGATGGAGTCCGCGCCGAAGGTTTCGAAGGTGAAGTCCGGAGCCCCGGGAATGCGGCGCCGCAGGTCGGCGCCGATGATCGGCCCGGGCCGTGCTTGGTTGGGCGCGCGGAGAAAGTCCAGGTGAGTGCCCTTCGTGCCGGTGTAGGTCACCTCCATCAGCAGGTTGGAGAGAATGGGCGTTTCGACTGTGAGATTCCAAACTTGGGCATAGCCGACCGCGTAATTGGGGTCAACAGCGATGGTATTGAGCACTGCCTCGGGCGGCTGAGGCGGATAGCCATTGCGCAGGGTGAGGAGTTGCGTGGCGGAGGTCACGTGCCTCGTCGCCTGGGCAAAGGGAGGCTGGCGAACCATCGAGAAGTAGATTTGATCGTAGATGGAGCCGTTGTAAAAAATGCCATAACCAGCTCGGACCACCGGGCCGCCCCGGCGCAACGGCCGCCAGGCGATGCCGAGGCGAGGCGCCCAATTGTTGGTGTCCGCGCGCAGCAACGACTGCGGTAGGGAGCCACTGAATGGCCCAACCTGGCCGGGGATCACCACGCCAATACAGGCAGATGGGTCGGCGCACGAGACTGGCCGCACCGCGGTGATGTTGCTGTTGAGGTCCAGATTGGAAATGCGGTTGTACTTCTCTACGTAGGGGGTCACCAGCTCATAGCGCACCCCCCAGTTGATGGAAAACC
>JACQDH010000023.1 GCA_016201215.1 Acidobacteriota bacterium
CTTGGGCCATTGCGTTTTTCTCCGTGCGGCCGCCCGGATCAGGTCTCGGCGCGCAGGGCTTCGATGGGATCGAGCCGCGCGGCCCGCACCGCCGGGTAGATGCCGAAGAACAGGCCGACACCGGTGGAAAGCGTGAGCGCGGTCAGCACGGCCCTCGCCGGTGTGGTGATGGGCATCGGTGTGGTGGCGCGCACCACGGCCCCGATCCCCAGCGCCAGCACAATGCCGATGAAGCCGCCGGCAGCGGCCAGCACCGCCGATTCGACCAGGAATTGCATGACGATGTGCCGGCGGCGCGCGCCGAGCGAGCGGCGGATGCCAATTTCGCGGGTGCGCTCGGTCACGCTGGCCAGCATGATGTTCATGATCACAATCCCGCCCACGACCAGGAAGACCGAGGTCAGCCCCACGGCAAGCTGGAAAATGTTGCGGGTGAGCTTCTCCCACAGGCTGGTGATGGACGCCGAACCCACGATGCCGAAATTGTCGGGGTCATCCCAGCGCAGGTGGCGCCGTGCGCGCAGCAGCATCCGGGCCTCGTCCTGCGCTGCTTCCATCAGCTCGGCGTGGCGCGCCTGCACGAAAAGCGTGATCGAACTGCGCTGAGTATGGCGGGTCTTCAGGTAGGTGCCGAAGGGAATGAGTACGAATTTGTCCTGCGACTGCCCGAAGACGCTGCCGATGGCCTTGGCCACGCCCACCACCTGATAGGTCTGCGAACCGGCGCGGACGGACTTGCCGATGGGATCCACGCTCGGAAAGAAACGCTGGGCCACATCGGCGCCGATGAAGCAGACGGGGGAGCGGTGGCGCTCGTCGGTGTCATTGAAGAAGCGGCCGGCCGAGACTGTCATGCTGCGAACTTCGCCGTAGTTGGGTGTGACGCCGAGCAGGTTCACGTCCTCGATCAGGTCACTGCTGTAGCGAATGTCAGACAGAGTGCCCTCGATGGCAGCTACCTGCTGGGCCTGCTGCATGTCCGCGGCCAGGGCTTCGTACTCCTCGACGGTCACCACCGGGCGGCGCTGCGCCTTGGTCCATTCGTCCCAACTGGTGATGATGCCGAAGCGGTCCACAACAAAGACATTAGCGCCCAGGTTGGCGACCTTGTCGGAGACATAAACGTTCAGGCCCTCGACCACCGACATCACCGCCACCAACGTGGTGACTGCAAGGATGACCCCGAGCAGGGTGAGGAAGCTGCGCAGCTTGTGCGAGCGCAGCGCATCGAGGGCCAGGCGCAACGTTTCGCCCAGCGCCACACTGGCCGACTTGGCACCCTGGAAGATCAACTCACGCCGCTCCCTCTCTGTAGTGTAGTACGTTCAGGCCGCTCCGGGTGTTTCCCCTGCGCCCGCCAGCGGCGCGCCTGGCCGGTTGTGCGCCATGCGAGTTTGGAGTAAGGTGGCTCCTCGCTCCAGCACAATAGCCGAGCGGTCCCGGAGCTTCGCGACGGGATCAAGAAATTAGACGCGCCGGGTCGCCTCACGGTGCCGGCGGAGATGAGGATCAACATGAGAACCTCTCGATGGACTGTCTTGCTCGCTCTTGTATCTCTGACCCTGCTGCTCGCCGGCGCCCACCCGGCCGCTGCCCAGACTGCGGCCGCGGCTCCGGCAGCGCCCACTTCCGGGTTCCGCGCGGATTTCCTGGCCGATTGGGACGACCTGGCCAAGAAAGCCGTCAGCCTGGCTGAAGCCATGCCGCCGGAGAAATACACCTGGCGGCCGGGCGAAGGCGTGTACTCGGTCAGCGAGATCTATTTGCACATTGCCGGCGGCAATTTCGGCCTAGCGCAAACCATCGGATTTGCGCCGCCGGCGGGGATCGAGACGCGCGGCCTGATGAAATCGACCACCGACAAGGCCAAGGTCCTGGACATCCTGAAACAGTCGTTCGAGCACGTGCGCCAGGCCGCGCTGAAAACCACCGACGCCGACCTGGACAAGCCCGTCAAGCTATTCGGACAGCCGAGTACGGTGCGGAACGTCTTCTACATCCTCGGCACGCACCAGCACGAGCACTTCGGCCTGGGCATTGCCTACGCGCGGGTCAACGGCGTGGTGCCGCCATGGACCGCGGCGCGCCAGGCACAGCAGCAACTGCAGAAGGAAAAACCCAAGCCCTAGCGACCGCCGAGCAGCAGCCCGCGCAAGCTTCCAGGTGTGCAATTTGTGTGCAACCAGGGTCGCCTGACGCGAATCTCACCAGAGGCGGCCGGTGGGACTTGCCCGGCCGGACACGAGAACGAAAATGAAGCGTGGAAATCCCAGCGCTGTTTTGTCCCTGGCGCTGCCCTGCGCTCTACTTGCTCTGTGGGCTGCGGGCAGCAGTGCCGCCCAGACCGGCGGCGGGCGCGCTGTGGAGCGCGCTCCTTCGCCGGAAGAAATCCGCGCGCTGGTGGGGCGCGTGATCGCCAACCAGCACCGCGACGACGCCGCGCTCGCGGAATACGAGCGCACCGAGCGCCGCCAGATCCGCAAGAGCGGCCAGGCTGCCGCGCCGGTCGAAGACAAGACCTTCCGCGTGGTGCCCACGGGCACCGGGGTGGTGCGCGTACAGGTGGAGGACAACGGCCGGCCGGTGGACGCAGAGCTTTATCGCCGGCAGTTACGCGACGTCGAACAGGCACTGGTCTCCGCGCTGCGCCCGAACGAGCCACGACAGCATCGCGCAGTAGAAAAGGGAGCCAAGCGTTCGCGGGAGCGCACGGAGATGGTGGACACCGTAGCGCAAGCCTTCCGCTTCACTTGGCTGGGACGCGAGACGCGCAACGGCCGCCTGCTGGCCAAGCTCGCGCTCGACCCCCACCCGGCCTACCGGCCCACTTCGAGCAATACGAAACTCTTTGCCCACGCCCGCGCCACCCTCTGGCTGGATGAAGCCGCCGGGCAGCTCGTTCGTGTGGAGGCCGAGGTGATCCGCGACATCTCCTTCGGCGGCGGAGTGTTCGGCAAGGTCTATCGCGGCGGGCGTTTTGTGTTCGAGCAGGCCGAGGTTGCGCCGGGCGTCTGGCTGCCCACGCGCTACGAGTACGACTTCGGCGGCCGCAAGTTCCTGTTCGGCTTCGAGGTGCACGAGCTGACCGAGGCCAGCCGCTACCGCCGCATCGGGCCGCCCGCCGACGCCCTGGTGGCCATCCGGCGCGAGCTGGGCGCCGGTGGTTCCTCCGACCCTTAATCCCGCGCAATACAAAAGGCGAGGGAGTATACTGGGTTTCCCCGCAAGGAGGCTCCATGAATCGCCTTGCCTTGCCCCTGCTCGCTTTGTTGGCCTTGGCTGCTCCTACCACTTCGCTGGCCAGCGAACTGCCTGCCCGGGCCGCGACACCCACGGTAACAAAGAGAGTCTGGACCAGTGAAGAGGTCGAAGCGCTGCGCACCAAGGGACTCATCTCGCTCATCGGCCAGCAGCCGCCGGCCGAGACACCTTCCGCGGAGGCGGCCAGCACGGAGCTGGCCGTAGCGCGCGCTCCGCGGCCTGTCCGAGCCAAAGACCCAGAATGGTACGCCGAGCAACTGGCGGTGTATCGCGCGGCGATGGAAGTTTCTGAGGCCGAGATCCACCTGGTGCGCCGGGAACTCGGCAATGCCCGCTACTGGGAGGCGGGGATAAACCTGGTCAAGGAAAACACCGGCATCACCCCCGATAGCGGGCTCGAGATCCTCGACGGACGCAACCGCGTGGTGCTCGGCAAGATCGATGCACTGGGGGAGCAGGCACGCCGCAACCACATCCCGCCGGGGGCATTGCGCTAGCAGGCGCAGAAGCATCGCGTGAAAGCCCCAGCGCAATAAGAAAGGGTACCGCGATGATCGCCATCGCGGCACCCAGCCAGTCCGATTCGGTTCGCCCCTTCGGGGTCAGTACTTCTTCCACGTAAACGAGCTCAACATATAGTTGCCGACGGTGTAGGCTGTGCGCTGCAGTCTGCGGTCATAGTGGATGGCAGCGCCGCCCATGTCCGCCAGGGTCTGGCCGATGACCGCTCCATACCAGTTCCCACCGCCGGAGAACGAAAACGTGGCATTCGGAGCATACAAGAGGCCTGAAGCTTCAGCGCCACCCTTGAGTTTGATCGTGCCGGTTCCCGCATACAGGAGCTGGAAGTTCATCGGGTTCAAGCTGGCGTTGGTCACGCCGCCGCCGGTCAAATCCACCACGGCACCGCTGACGCTGGTGCCCGCGATGTTGACGATCACAGGGCCGGAATCGATGGCAATAGTTCCTTGACCTGATTCGAGCAGGCTGTTGATGTTGTACGTCCCAGCGGTGAGGTGCAGTGTAGCTCCGCCGTTGAGGGTGACGTTTCCATATGAGCCGGGCGCGAAAGTGTATGTTCCGTGGTCACCGACGCAGCCCGGAACGCTGCTACAGTTCCCGTTGTTTAGAGTTATATTGTTTGTGGGCGGCAGAGGATTCGGTGGATCCGGAGTAGGGTAATTAATGGGCTGCGGCAACTCGACGAGACCTCCGGTCACCGTACCCTGGTTATCCGTCCATGCGGTGACGTTGTTCGTCGTGCAGGTGCCTACCCCAGTGCGCGGAGTGGACAAGCTGCCGTTGATGGTGGTGGGGCTACCGCTC
>JACQDH010000045.1 GCA_016201215.1 Acidobacteriota bacterium
GATCCTGCAGTCGTCTGGGTGGGTACGGGCGAGCCGAACAACCGGCAGAGCTCCTCGTGGGGCAACGGCGTGTACAAGTCCACCGACGCGGGCAAGACGTGGACGCACATGGGCCTAGCCGACACACACCACATCGGGCGCATTGTGATCCATCCCTCCCATGCCAACCTGGTGTATGTGGCGGCGCTCGGTCATCTCTGGGGCGCGAACAAGGAGCGCGGCGTTTTCAAGACCACCGACGGCGGCAAGACCTGGACGCAATCACTTTTCATCAATGAAGACACCGGCGTCGTGGACATCGCCATGGATCCCCAGAGCCCCGACACGCTCTACGCCGCGGCCTACCAGCGCCGCCGCACACCGTACGGGTTCAACGGCGGCGGGTCGGGCGGCGCAATTTACAAGACGATCGACGGCGGTGCCACCTGGAAGAAGCTCGCCAAGGGACTGCCGTACACCGAGGGCGGCGACGTCGGCCGCATCGGCATCGGCATCTACCGCCGCAACCCCAATATCGTTTACGCCATCGTGCAGCATGCTAAGGGTGGTGTCTTCCGCAGCGAGGACAAGGGTGAGAGCTGGACGAAGCTGGCGGACACCAACCCGCGGCCGTCCTATTACAGCCAGATCGTGGTGGACCCCAACAACGACCTGCGTATCTGGGTGATGGGCGCGCCGATGTACTACTCGGAGGACGGCGGCAAGACGTTCGTCAACAACCGGGTGACGCGCGTCCACGGCGACTACCATGCCATGTGGATCAACCCGGCGAACTCCGACCACATGGTCGTGGGCACCGATGGGGGCATCCACTGGAGCCACGATGCCGGGCGCACCTGGGACTTCGTCAACACACTGGCGCTGGGGCAATTCTATGAAATCGGCGTGGACATGCGCCGGCCCTACTGGATCTGCGGCGGGCTGCAGGACAACGGAAGCTGGTGCGGGCCGAGCGCGACCTGGTTCCAGGTGGGTATCACCAACGAAGACTGGTTCCGCGTGGCGGGCGGCGACGGTTACTATGTGCAGATTGATCCTACCGATCCGATGACGCTTTACGCGGAATCGCAGGATGGCAACGTGCTGCGCCGCGACCTGCGCACCAACGAGGCGCGCAACATCCGTCCCGAGCCGAAGGAGGGCGAGCCGCCCTACCGCTTCCAGTGGAATTCGCCGATCGTCATTTCGGCGCACGACCCCAAGACCATCTACTACGGCGGGAATTTCCTGTTCAAATCTACCGACCGCGGCGACACCTGGGCCAGACTCAGCAGCGACCTGACCACCGGCGTGGACCGCAGCACGCTGCCGATCTTCGGTAAGCCGCCGGACAAAGACACGCTCTCACGCAACGATGGCATCCAGCACTACCCCTGCATCACGACGGTCAGCGAATCGCTGCTGACTTCGTCCGTGCTCTGGGTGGGCAGCGATGACGGCAACTTGCAGGTAACGCGCGATGGTGGGAAAACTTGGAAGAACGTCGCTGATAAGGTTCCCGGGGTGCCCAAGGATACCTACGTCGCCCGCGTGGTGGCCTCGCGCTACGCCGAGGGCACCGCTTATGTGGCCTTCGATGGCCACCGCGGCAATGATTTCCACGTGTACCTGTTCCTGACCACCGACTACGGCGAGACCTGGAAAGCGATCTCCAACGGCATTCCGGCCAACAACGGCACCTTGCACGTTGTCCGCGAGCACCCCCGGAACCCAAGCCTGCTCTTTGCGGGCACTGAATACGGCCTGTACGTTTCCTTCGACCGCGGCGCCAACTGGACCCGGCTCAAGATGAACTTGCCCACCGCGCCCGTGGACGACATCGCCATCCACCCGCGCGAGAACGACCTGATCCTGGGCACGCACGGCCGGTCCATCTGGCTGCTGGACGACATCACGCCGCTCGAGCAACTCGACGCCAAGGTACTGGCCTCTGAGGTGCGCCTCTTCGACATCCGGCCCGCCACGGCCTGGCGCATGTATGGGCACAAGGGCAATACCGGGCACAAGTTTCTCACCGCGCCCAATCCGCCTTATGGCGCACTGATCAGCTACTACTTGAAGTCCAAGGTGGACGAGAAGCCCAAGGCTTCGGCTTCGGCCCACGCGGCCCGATGGTCGAGCCCGGCGAGTACACGGTAAAGATTAGCGTGGACGGCAAAGAAGCCACCAGGACGGTGAAGGTCGAAGAAGACCCGCGCATCACCATGCCCGCTGCGGACCGTGCCGCGCGCCGTGAGGCCATCATGAAGCTCTACGAGCTCGCCAAGACGGCCGACCAGGGCCAGAAGACCATCACTGGTCTGAAAACTTCTCTGACCGCGGCCATGGAGTCATGGAAAAAGCCGGGCGCTCCGAAGATTCCGGAGAACATCCAGAAAGCGGCGGAGGCGCTTGCCAAACAGATCGAACAGCTCCACGGCAAGTTCGTCGCGCCGGAGCGACCCCTGGGCGACGCCGGCCCGCCGCTCACCTACATGCCGCCGCCGTTCGGGCAGCGTGTGGGCCGCTTGATGTTCGCGATCGAAGGCTACAGCGCCGCGCCAACCTCACAGCAGGCCGCTGAACTGGCGACGGTGTCGAAGCTCTTGGGCGAGACCTCCGCGCAGCTCAAGAAGCTGGTGGATGAGGACCTGGCCAACCTGAACAAGATGATGAACGAAGCCGGCATCCCGCACATCAGCGTCGCGCCGGCCGAGGCCGCCCGCGGGCGCGGCCGCCGGTAAGGTAGAATCAGCGACTCTGAACGCGGCATGCTGTCGCGGCCGTGTGTCCCGGTGGCCGCGGCCCGGAAGTCTTACATTTTCCGATTGGGGTGAGAAATGTCGGGGAAGATTCACGCTCTGGTGGGGATGTTCGCAGTGACGCTGACCGCGCTGGTCGCGGTGCCGGCGGGTTGGGCGCAGGAGCCCGCCAGGCCGGCCGAGAAAAAAGAAGAGAAGAAAGAAGAGAAGATGGCGGAAAAGAAGGGGTTGACGCTCAAGCCGGAGCGCAAGGTGGAGTTCTCGACCGACGAAGCCACCTGGCTTTCGCTCGACGTCTCGCCGGACGGCCAGACCATCGTCTTCGAGCTACTTGGCGACCTCTACACGCTGCCCCTCGCCGGTGGCCAGGCCAAACCCCTGACCACCGGCATGGCCTTCGACAGCCAGCCGCGCTATTCCCCTGACGGTAAGTGGATCGCCTTCCTGAGCGACCGCGATGGCGCCGAAGACCTTTGGATCATGAAGGCGGACGGCACCGAGCCCAAGAAACTCAGCAAGGACACGCAGGCCGAATTCGCCTCGCCGGTGTGGACCCCGGACGGGCAATACGTCATGGTGTCGCGCTCAGCCTGGGCCCTGCGCACCTACGAGTTGTGGATGTACCACGTGCAGGGTGGCTCGGGCGTGCAGATCACTAAGGCCAAGGCGCAGCCGACCACGCCGGGGCCGCAGCGGCACAACGCGCTGGGCGCCTGCCTCTCGCCGGACGGGCGATACATATACTACGCCCGCAAGCTGGGCGGTTTCCAGTACAACGCCATGTTCCCGCTCTGGCAGATCGCGCGGCGCGATCGCCTCACCGGCGAAGAAGACATCCTCACTGAGGCGCACGGGAGCGCCGTGCGGCCGCTGGTGTCGCCCGACGGCACCCAGCTCGTTTACGGCACGCGCCACGAGACGCAGACCGGCCTGCGCCTCCGCGACCTAAAGACCGGCGAGGACCGCTGGCTGAAGTATCCCGTGCAGCGCGACGACCAGGAGTCCCGCTTCACGCGCGATCTGCTGCCCGGCTATGCCTTCCTCCCGGAGGGCAAGGAGCTGCTCCTCAGCTACGGCGGAAAGATTCACCGGCTGAACATCGCTACCGGCGCGAACAGCGTCATTCCGTTCACTGCGCAGGTGTCGCAGGAGCTCGGCCCCAAGCTCGATTTCCCGCAGCGCGTCGAGCAGGGGCCGGTGCGCGCGCGGCTCGTCCAGGGCCCGGTGCAGTCGCCCGACGGCAAGCACCTGGCGTTTTCCGCGCTCACGCACCTCTATGTAATGGACCTTCCGGGAGGCAAGTCACGACGCGTGACCTCCGGCGAGGCGCGCGAGTTCCACCCGGCGTGGTCGCCCGACGGGCAGTGGCTGGCCTACGTCACCTGGTCCACTGACGGCGGGCACATTTGGAAGGTCGCCGCTGGCGGCCAGGGCCAGCCGCAGCAACTCACGCGCGTTTCCGCCTTCTACAGCAATGTGGCCTGGTCGCCGGACGGCACGCGCCTCGTGGCGCTGCGCGGCTCGGCGTACGACCATTTGGTGCGACCCGTGGACTTCGGGCAGGCGCCCGGCTTGGACCTGGTGTGGATCCCAGTCGAGGGCGGCGACGCGAACCTCATCATTCCCGCCCGCGGCGTCGGCTCACCACACTTCACGCACGAGAAGGATCGCATCTACGTGTACTCGCGGCAGGGTTTGATTTCGCTGCGCTTCGACGGCACCGACCGCCGCACGCACCTACAGGTCAAGGGCACGGGCGTCTATGCAGCGGAAGAGCCGGTGCCGGCGGATAACGTGCTCGCCAGCCCGGATGGGAAGTGGGTGCTGGCGCACGTGATGAACCAGCTCTACGTGGCGGCCATGCCCGAGGTGGGCGGCGAAGCGCCGGTGGTCAACGTTACTTCTCCGGCCGTGCCCATCAGGAAGCTGACCGACGTGGGCGCCGACTACGCGAACTGGGCCGACGACGGCAAGACTGTGACCTGGGCCGTCGGTTCCAGCTTCTTCCGCCAGCCGTTTGACACCATTACCTTCGAGCCGCCTAAAAAAGAAAAAGAGGAAGGCGAGAAGAAGGGCGACGAAGAACAAAAGGACGGCGACAACCCAGGCAAGAATGCAAAGGCCGAGAAGAAAGAGAAGCCCTCCAACGTCCAGGAGATCGAAGTTGTGCTGGAGGTGCCGCGCAAGACGCCCAAGGGCACGACGGTGCTACGCGGCGCCACCGTCATCACCATGCGTGGGGACGAGGTGCTCAAGGATGCCGACGTGGTGGTCACCGACAACCGTATCACCTCGGTGGGCAGGCGCGGCTCGCTGCCGGCTGGCACACACGTCGTGGATGTGCGCGGCAAGACCATCGTGCCCGGATTGGTGGATACGCACGCGCACTGGTTCGAGATCCGCCGCGGCATCATGGACACGCAGAACTGGAGCTTCCTTGCCAATCTGGCTTACGGCGTGACCGCCGGCCTCGACGTCCAAACCAGCACCAACGACATGTTCGCCTACCAGGATCTGGTGGACGCCGGGGAAATCCTCGGCCTGCGCGCCTACTCCACCGGGCCGGGGATTTTCTCCAACAACAACTTCCAGTCCGTCGAGGAAGCGAAAGGCGTGCTCACCCGCTACAAGAAGTATTACCGCACGCGCAACCTTAAGAGCTACATCGTGGGCAACCGCAAACAGCGACAGTGGATGGTCGAGGCCAGCAAGGAGCTGGAGATGATGCCCACCACCGAGGGCGGCCTGGACCTGAAGCTCGACCTCACCCACGCCATCGACGGTTTCCACGGCAACGAGCACACCCTGCCGATTCTGCCGCTCTACAAGGATGTGGTCGAACTGTTCGCGCGCTCCGGCACCGGCGAGACCCCCACGCTGATCGTGGCCTACGGCAGCCCCTTTGCAGAGAACTACTTCTACGAGAACACCGAAGTGCACGACAACGCCAAGCTCAACCACTTCACGCCGCACAACGTGATCGACGAAAAAGCCAAGCGGCGCCCCGGGTGGTTTCGGAAGGATGAGTATGCGTTTCCCCGGCTGGCCGAACAGGCGGCCAAAATCCTGCGCGCCGGCGGGCGCATCGGCATCGGCAGCCACGGCCAGTTGCAGGGCCTGGGCTACCACTGGGAGATGTGGGCGCTCGCCAGTGGCGGAGCCACCCCGCTCGAAGTGCTCCGCGCAGCCACGCGGCTCGGTGCGGAGATCATCGGTCTGGCGCAGGACATCGGCAGCCTCGAGCCCGGCAAGCTGGCCGATCTGGTGGTCCTCGACAAAAGCCCGCTCGAGGATATCCACAACACCAACACTGTCCGCTACGTGATGAAAAACGGCGAGCTGTTTGAAGGCGACACGCTCAACCAGCTCTGGCCTGAGCAGAAGCCCCTGCCCCCGCTCTGGTGGTGGAGCGACAAGCTGCCTGCAGAGAAAACGACGGACAAACCCTGACGGGCGGGCACGGTAGGAATCGGTCCTTGGAAGGGCCTATGGCGATACGCCCCTGCAAACCCGCCCGGAAATCTCCGCTCCTTTTTGACACAGTACTTGTGTACCGCGCCAATTGAACCCGCTGGCCTATCGACCGCTTCCGAGCCTCTGGGCACAATGGCTTCGTGATCGAAGTTAGCTGCGACTGTTAGAGCGACCCACAACCGCAGGCCCGACACAGGTTCGCGTCGCACTGACTTCGGCCCACGCTGTACCCTCCATCACCCCACGCCCCGAGCGGCCGGCACCCCCACCGGCCGCTCTTTTCTTGGCCCCACACCCGCGCCGCCTTCGCGCGCGACATCCGCCCAACGGGGCAAACTTGCTGGCTGGAGAGAAGGAGCCGGGCAGGCTGTTTCCGGGTTTGCAAAAGCCCCGGAAAATGAAAAAGGGGGCCGGTGCGTGCCCC
>JACQDH010000048.1 GCA_016201215.1 Acidobacteriota bacterium
GATCAGGTGGCGGCGGGCATGGCGCACATGCTGGAGCTTGAACTAAAGCCCCAGGAACGCCAGGCGCTAGAGACACACGGCACGCAGGTGGCCGGCGCCTATGATTTCTATCTGCAGGGGCGCGGCTACCTGCAGAACTACGACAAGCCGGAAAACATTGACAGTGCGATCAGTGTCTTCCATCGAGCACTCAGCCTGGACCCGAACTACGCGCTGGCCCACGCGGGCCTGGGCGAGGCCTACTGGAAGAAATACGAATCGCAGAAAGAAGCTTCCTGGGTGAAGGCCTCCCAGAAGGCTTGCGAACGCGCCGTGGCGCTCGACGCGAACCTCGCGCCGGCTCACGTCTGCTTGGGAACCCTGCACAACGGCACCGGACAGTACATGGACGCGGTCGAGCACTTTCAGAACGCGCTCAAGACGGAACCCACCAGTGATGCCGCTTACCGTGGACTCGCCTCGGCCTATGAGCACCTGGGCAGGCCGGTGGAAGCCGAACGGACCTACCGCCAGGCCATCGACGTGCGGCCTCATTACTGGGCAAGTTATAGCTGGCTCGGCGCGTTCTATAACCACGGAGCCCGCTACACAGAGGCGGCAGAGATGTTCCGCCAGGTGGTGGCACTGGCCCCCGACAGTTTCCGGGGCTATTCGAATTTGGGCGCGATCTACGTTTTCCTGGGACGCTACGACGAGGCCATCGCCACGCTGGAGCGATCCGTGGCCCTCCGGCCTACGGCCAGCGCCTACTCGAACCTGGGCACGGCCTATTTCCACCAGCGGCGCTACGTCGATGCGGCCCGCACGTACGAGGAAGCGCTGAAGCTCGACGGCCGAAATCACACCGTGTGGTGGAATCTCGGGGATGCCTATTACTGGATCCCGGAGAAACGCGCGCTTGCTGCAGAGCCCTATCAGAAGGCCATCGCCCTGATCAGCAAGAAACTCGAAGTTAATCCGGGCGATCCCGAACTGTTGGGCATCCGGGCCTTGTGCCACGCCATGCGGCAAGAAAAGAAGCCGGCCATGGCCGATCTGGCCGCCGCTCTGAAGATTGCGCCCAACGATGCGGAGCTGAGTTTTCGCGCGGCGCTGGTGCACAACCAGTTCGGGGAGGCGCAAAAGGCTCTGGATTTCCTCGCGAAGGCCCTGGTGGCTGGGTATGCGCCCAACATTGTGCGGGACACGCCGAATTTCGAGAACCTGCAATCGAATCCACAGTTTCAGACCCTGCTCCGGGGGAAACAATAGTCCAGGGAGGAGAAAACAATGACCGAGTACGGCACAGCGCCAGCGAAGGAGATACCGCAACCGAAAGACAGAGTGGTCACCATCATCGTCACCGAAACCCCCAGGGAAGTGATGGTCGTTCCCGATCTTGTGCGGGTGAACAAATTTGACAAGGATACGGTGACGTGGGTGTGCCCACAGGGATTTGATTTCGAAGTCGAATTCCCGGAGACCCCGTTCCACGGCCATCGCTTCGATCAGCGCACGGCGAAGAACCTGATCCCGCGCGAGGACGTCGTCAATAACGCCTACCGGCCGTACAAGTACGACGTGATTGTTGCCGGAATCACGAAGGATCCCGGCCTGATCGTCGATCCGTAGCGGCACGCTGGCGGTCCTGCGGTGTTGCGCCGGCTCTAGGGCACTCGTGTGGCCGGCCCCACCTGGGTTTCTCCCTCGCTGCGCCCCGCCTGCACGTCGCTCCGACCCAGGAAGCGGAACACCAGCAGGGTGATGTCGTCGGCCTGGCCGGCGCCGCGCGTGAATTCCTTCACGGCCGCCAGGATGGCCGCCTGCAGTTCTTCCACCGGTGCGCTGGCGCACCTCGCCAGGATTTCTTTCAACCGCGAGGTTCCAAACTCCTCCTCCACGGGGTTCTTGGCCTCGGTGACGCCGTCGCTGAAGAGCACCAGCGTGTCGCCGGGCTGAAGTGTGAAAGTAGAGCTTTTGAACTCCGCGTCTGGCAGCAGCCCGACCGGGAAACATTCGGCGGGGAACGGGAAGTCCGCCTGGCCGCCGCGCAGGAGCAGCGGAGAGGGGTGGCCCGCGTTGATGAATTCAAACCGTCCGGCGGTGTCGAGAATCCCGAAGAACACGGTGGCATAGCGTTCGAGCTGCGAATGATCGCAGAGGAAGCGGTTCACGTGCGCGAACACGCTGGCCGGTTCGTGGCCGACGGTCATGCCGGAAAGCGCGCCCTGCAGCATGGTAGTGAGCAGCGCCGCCCCCAGCCCTTTGCCGGAGACATCGGCGATGATAAAGGCGGTGCGGTCCGGCCCCAGCTCCAGCACGTCGAAGTAGTCGCCGCCGACGGTCAGGCAGGATTGGTTGGTGCCGGTCACCTGCATGTGGGCCCAGGGGTGGAATTCGCGGGGCAGCAGGGCCTGCTGGATGTCGCGCGCGATACTGAGCTCCTGTTCCATGCGCTCACGCTCCCGCTCGCGCTCCACCAGGCGCGCGTTGTCAATCACGCTGGCGGCCTCAACCGCCAGGGCATCGAGGATCTGCCGCTCGAGGCTGGAAAACGCGGCCGGGCGGCGGCTGTCGAGGTAGAGCACCCCCAGCAATTCGCCGGGGGAGATCTTGTCATTAGGGTCAGCGGTGTGGAGTTGCGCCATGGCGAACAGCGGGACGACCACCACCGCGCGGAGCCGCTGCGCGATGATGCTCTGTGCAGCCTGCAGGTCCAGGCCGGCCTGCGCGACGTCTTCGGTGACGACGCTGCATTTCTGCTCCAGCGCCGTGCGGATCGCCGTCTGGCTGGGCAAGAGTCCCTCGGTGGGCAGGCTGCGCCCCCCGCGCTGCCGCGCCAACCGGATGCGCATCTCCTTGAGGGCGTTTGGCATCAGCAGCAGGCCGCGGTCGGCATCGGTGAGCGCGATGGCGTGGTCCACCATCGTTCCCAGCACGGCGTCGAGCGGCATATGCGAGTGCAACAGGGCCGTGGCCTCCAGCAGCAGGCTCAACTTGCGCAGGCCCCCGGCGCCAGTCTCCTGCGTGGTCATGTGCTCCATGCGGTTGAGAAGCTGCGGGAGGGTCTCCGAACCACTGCCGAAGTGGAAGATCAGCTCGTAGGAGTCGGCCAGACCGAAGGTGATGTTGTCGCCCTCGCGCAGGACCCGCTTGCCCACTTGCTCGCCGTTGACAAACAGACCACGGCGCTGCCCGCGGTCTTCCAGGCGGAACTCTCCATTGGCAAAGACCAGGGCCGCGCATTCGCGGGAGATGCGCCGGTCGGTGAGCTGAACGTGATTCCCGGTCTCGGCGCCGCGGCCGATCAAAAAAGGAGATTGAGTCACGTGGACCATGCGACGGCTGCCGTCGGGCCCGATCACTTCCAGCACGGCATCGGGAATGATTTGGGTATCCGACATCCAGGACCCCGGTGGGAGGGAATCTTACCACTTCTCAGCGCACAACGAGGCCCTGCGCAGGGTTACACAAGGGCGGGGACGCGCCTCTCGTCACGAGGCACAATCAGGCCGAGCCTCGGTCGGTCGGGACAACCGCGGCCTCCTCCGGTTGGGGCCGGTACTTCATGCGGCGCGAGCAACGGCGCGCGCGGGCACGCCGCTGGGCAGCAAAACGGTGCAGCCAATTACCCAGAGGAAAGTTTTCCTCTTCATGGAACGCTTCTCCTCTGGGAGCGATGGAACGGGCTACAAGACGTATGCGTGCAGGACCGGATTATATCCGCGCGGGGAGCGGGCACGCGGCTGAGGGGGACACGCTGGTTCAGGACTGCGTAGGTGCAGCTGCTGCGCGACGCGCGATGTAGTCGGTCACGTACCCGGCAAAAGCCTTGTCGAGTCTCTGCGTAATCGGCCCGGGTGCCGCGGCGATCTCGTGCCCGTCGATTTCGCCCACCGCCAGCAGGCTGCGGTTGGTCGAGGTGATAAAGACCTCGTCCGCGGTGAACAGATCCTCCGGGCGAA
Organism: Acidobacteriota bacterium; assembly: GCA_016201215.1. Lineage (GTDB taxonomy): Bacteria > Acidobacteriota > Terriglobia > Acidiferrales > UBA7541 > QHYU01. Next base: position 3,945 of record JACQDH010000048.1, read on the forward strand.
GCGCCTGCTCAGCGATGGACACGCCGGCGTCCGGACCGATTTCGAGCAGAACGGCCCGCGTGACGCCCTCCAGGCACCCGGAACTGAGCGGCGGGGTCAGCGCCTTGCCGCCGCGCACGCAAAAGACATTGGCCGCGGTGCACTCGGCCACTTCGCCGCGCTCGTTGAGCAGCAAGGCCTCGTCAAATCCGCCCTGCTGCGCCTCGGCGAGGTTCCAGACATTATTGAGCCAGGAAGTCACCTTGACTCCGGCGAGCGGCGAGGCGGCGTGGCGGCCGTGCTCGCGCAGGGCGAGTCGCGCCGGCTCGCGGTAGGCGGGCAGGCCGGCGCTGTAGAGCAGTAGGTCCACCTCCGGAAAATTCTCGTCGCTCTGCCAGAAGCCGACCTTGTTATAGAGGATGTAGATGCGGGCCGTGCCCTCGCGCACCTGATTGGCGCGCAGCAGCTCGCGCAGGTGCACGCGCACCTTGGCCCCGGAGAAGGGCAGCGGCAAGTGTGTCCGCGCAGCGTCCTTTTCCAGGCGTCGCCAGTGGCGCTCGTAGGCGAAGGCCTCGCCCTCGAAGATGCGCAGCGTGGTGAACAGGCCCCAGCCGGAGAGCAGCCCGGCCTGGCCGGGAGAAAGCCGCACCTGCTCGATGGGCACGAGCCGGTCGTTATGAAATACTTTGCGGTGAATCATGCGTGTATTCTACCCCGGGTGCCCCATGCTGTGCGACGCAAAGGTGGCGACCTGTCCCCACAGAATTCTCCTAGGACCCCCTGATCCGGTCGGCGGGGACTTCCACTTCGTTGACGCCCTTGAAAGAGAACAGCAGCCTGACCAAGTACTTCGGCGGGTCTTCCGAGGTTTGTTTGACGATATTCCCGACGGCGTCGGTCACCGCCGCGTGAAACAGCACGCCTTGCACCTGGAGCCCGGCCAGATTGACGCGCACGAGTTGGCCCGGCTGGAACATGGGAAAATTCTGCTGCGGCGCAGGAGAAATTGCAACTCCGCGTTTCCTCTACCCTCCGGAACACAGGAGCAGTAAGATGCGCGGTTCTGCAGGGAGGCCAAGATGAATCCTCGTGCATTTGTTCGACGGCATTCTCTCCTGACGGGCTTGCTGGCCGCGTCGCTGCTGGTGACCCTGGCAGGTTGTTCGCGAGCGCCGGGCGTGCCCGATGCGGCAGTGCAATCGCTGAACGCCGACGCCCTGCTAAAGCACATCCGCACGCTTTCTTCGGATGAATGGGAAGGTCGCGGCCCGGGCTCGAAGGGCGAGGAGCTCACCGTGAAGTACCTCGATGACCAGTTCCGCGGCATGGGCCTCGAGCCCGGTAATCCCGGCGGCGGCTACGTGCAGAAAGTGCCGCTGGTGGGGATTACGCCCGACCCCAAGATGAAGCTGACCTTCAGCGGCCGCGGGCGCACCCTCGAGCCGAAATTCCAGGATGATTTCGTGGCCTGGACCAAGCGCGTCGTGGATGCCGCCGCGATCGACGCCGAGATGATTTTCGTGGGCTACGGCGTACAGGCCCCTGAGTTTCAGTGGGACGACTTCAAGGGCGCGGACGTCAAGGGCAAAGTCATCGTTGTGCTCATCAATGATCCGCCGGTGCCGGACGAAAAGCTTTTCGGCGGCAAGGCCATGACCTATTACGGTCGCTGGACCTACAAGTTCGAGAAGGCCGCCGAACTGGGCGCGGCCGCCTGCCTCATCATTCACGAGACCGAGCGTGCGGGCTATCCGTGGGAGGTGGTGCGCAACAGTTGGAGCGGCGAGCAGTTCGACCTATCCACGCCGGATAAGAACCTGGGCCGCGTCGCTGTGGAAGGCTGGATCACCGGCGAGCAGGCTGCGGCGCTATTCAAACTCGCGGGGAAGGATCTCGCCGCGCTCAAGCAGGCCGCGGTCAGCCGGGACTTCCAGCCCGCGCCGCTGGGCGTGCGCGCGAAACTCGCCATCCACAACACGCTGCGGATGGTGGACTCACGCAACGTGCTGGGGAAAGTCACCGGGAGCGATCCCAAGCTCAAGGACGAATACGTCATCTATGTGGCGCACTGGGACCACTTCGGCATCGGTCCGGAGGTGAAAGGCGACAAGATCTATCACGGAGCAAAGGACAACGCCTCGGGCACCGCTGCGCTGCTCGAAATCGCTCGCGCCTATAAGCGGCTCCAGACATCTCCCCGCCGCTCGCTACTGTTCCTGGCGGTGACCGCCGAGGAGCAGGGCCTGCTCGGTTCGCGCTATTACTCCGAGCATCCGCTCTATCCTCTGGCGCGCACCGCCGCAGCCATCAACATGGACTCCCTCAACGTATTCGGCCGCACCGCGGACATCGTCATGATCGGGCGGGGCGCCTCGACACTCGATGAGGTCGTCGAGGGGGTTGCGCGCGAGCAGGGCCGCACCGTCAAAGGCGACCAGGAGCCGGAAAAAGGGTTCTTCTATCGCTCCGACCACTTCAGTTTCGCCAAGCAGGGGGTTCCGGCCTTCGACCCTGGGGCGGGGGTCGATTATGTCGGCAAACCCCCGGGGTGGGGCATGGAGATGCGCCGGAAGTACACGCTCGAGGACTACCACAAGCCGTCCGACAAGGTTAAAGACTACTGGGACCTTTCGGGAGCGGTGCAGGACTCCCAGCTTTACTTCCTGGTTGGCTACCGGGTGGCCAACGACCCCCGGATGCCGGAGTGGAGGCCCGGGGCCGAGTTCAAGGCCACGCGGGATGCCTCCCTCCGCCAGGCAGGCGCGGGGCGCTAGTCCCGGTAGCACTACGCCAGGGCATTTGCACTTTGCACACAGTGCCGGGGGTAGCTTTTGACAGGGGCCGACCCGGGTACTTAACCTAGTGGGCGGTACCTCTCGGAGGCCCTTGTGCGCACACTGTTGCGGTGCTGTCTCATTTCTGCGTTGATTGTATCTCTTGTGGAAGCACCCGTTTCCGGGACGCCCTCCAAGGCCCTGGGTGTGGTCACCCGCGCCGAGCGAGCCCTGTTGAGCACGGCCGATGCGGCCAATGGTGCCACCGTTTATGACGGGGATACCCTGACCACCGAGAAGGGCGGCGCGCTGAACGTCCGCCTGGGCGCCGCGCAACTCTACTTGCTGGCCGATAGCGGCGTGGCCATGCACCAGACCGCGGCCGGCGCCAGCGCCGTGCTGCAGCGCGGCACGGTAGTGCTGGCCTCGGTGGCCGGAGAAGCCATCGAGTTGCACGCCTCCGAGGCGCGCATCCGTCCAACCGCAAACCAGCCGACGCTGGCACAGGTCACCCTGTCCGGGCCGTATGAATTGCTGGTGACCAGCAACCGCGGCCAGCTCGACGTCACCATTGGTGACGAAACCCATCTCGTTCCCGAGAACACTTCCTACCGGGTGGAGATTGAGCCGGCGGTCCCGAATCCGCAGGGCGGGCCGCCCATCCGCGCCGCGCGCAGCCGGTTCTTCATCGTCGCCATGTCTCTGATTGGTGCGGCCACCGGCATCGTGGTCTGGCGCGCACTGCTCAGCCCCAGCAACTAGCGACACACCTTCGTTGAATTCCGTCCGGGACCCTTGCGGGCGCCCCGCTTCTGGAGAACTACTCTGTCATGCACAGCAGGGTGAGTTGGGAGTCGATCAGGAGGCGCTTGGGCGCCACGCGCGAGACGAACTGGAACGGCGTGCGCTCGCCGCTGGTCACCACGGTGCCCAGCAGCACGGGTTTGCCGCCGGGCCGTGTGGCATAGAGCGGCACGGCGGCGATGAAAGTCTCCGGCACGTCGCTCTGCTTCAACCTGCCGCGCACCACGAAGCCCTCCGCCCCCGGTCGCACCGTGAACTCCACCGAGTAGCGTGGGATGCCGCTCGCGCGCACCCACTGGTCAAAGAACCAATCCATTGAGCGGCCGCCTTCGAGGGCCATCGTCGGCGTCATCACCTTTTCGACCGCGCGCTGCAAGTCCTCGGTGGTCAAGGTGCGGTAGCGATGGCTTTCCAAAAGCGAGCGGAGCAGCCCGGCAAACCGTGCGTCAGGGTTCTTCCCAGCGGGGTCACGCAGCATCACGCGGAGCATGTGGAATATCCAGGCGCCCTTGTCGTACACCACGCGGTCGTAGGCGTTCGGTGCGCGCGAGGACCGCAGGCGGTAGCCCAGCACGAGCGGCCCGGCCGCATCGGCCGGAGCGTCCTGGCCGGCCTGCTTCTCGGTCAATTCGGTGCGGTAGCGCTCGAGCCAGGCGTGCAGCGCGCGCGGCGCAGTTCTCCGGGAATCGGCATAGAGCAGGGCAAGGTAGTTGGCTATCCCTTCGCAGATCCACTGGTCGCGGTAGTTCTCCCAGGTGACCAGATTGCCCCACCACTGGTGTGCCACCTCGTGGTAGGGCACGATCTCGGTAAAGCCTTCCTGCACGCGCTCGCTGATCCCGACACGGCGCTGCGCGCTGGGCGAGAGGAACGAAGGCGTGGGGAGATAGACCAGCCCCGGCCAGCCCTGGCCGAAGGTGCCGGGAATCTGCGAAATCGAGAGCCGATCGTAGGGGAACGGCCCGTTCCAGCGTTCCAAGAAGCGCGTCGCGTTGGCGATTTCCTGCCCCAGGCTTTTGAGCACCGCCAAAGGACTGGGCGGCATCTCGGGAAGAGCGATGGCTTCCGATAACGGCGTGCGCGGCTCGCGGGCCGGGCGTTGCATCGGCGGCGCGGGAATCAAGCGCAGGCGGAAACGGTCGAGGATCGCGCCCTCGATCTGGCGGTTGGCGTAGAGTTCCACCTGCAGGCCGTCGGCGTCCACCGTCTCGGAGACGTATTCCCCGAGGTTGAACCCGGCCACGGCCAGAGGCTGCTCCGAGCGCCAGCGCCCGACGCGCGTGTCGCCCTCCTCGCGCTCCTCCAGTTTTCTCCCTGTGGCCAGCAGTTGCAGCCGCCGGGGCCAGCGCAGGGTCAGCTCAAAGGGGGCGAAATGCCCCGGGCCGGCGACGTGGGGGTACCAAGTGCCGCGGTCGCCCACAAAGTACACGCCGTTGCCGGCATCGCTGATCACCCTGCCGCGATAGGCCACCCGCAGGCGGAACTCTTCGCCGGCGCGGGCCGCCGTCGGCAGAACCACCAGCAGCGAATCGTTGC
>JACQDH010000049.1 GCA_016201215.1 Acidobacteriota bacterium
ACCCGCGTCGGCGTGCACATCAGTTCCGGCGCGGTGGACCTGGCCACCGGCACCTGGGAGTCGCCCGCCTCCAAGGCGGAGGTCTCTTTTGAAAACGCCAAGGCCTCGCTGCACCAGAACAGCCGCGCGGCCGTGCGCAGCGAGCCCGGCAAGAACGAACACGAGATCACCGTGGCCGCCGGCAGCGCAGAACTGCAGCGCGGCGAGGAAAAAGTCGAAATCGGCAAGTGGGAGCGCGTGAGCTTCCCCACGCAAGGGCAACTGGTCAAGACCAACGTGCTCGCTCCGCCGGACCTGACGCTGCCGGTCAACCTGCAGCCGCTGATCGTTCCGGAACCCAAGAGCGCCGCGGTGCGGTTTGAATGGAAGCCGGTGCCGGACGCGGTGGCCTACCAGTTGCGGGTGAGCAATAATTCCATGTTCGCCAGGCTGGCGGCCGACAAGCGCGCCGGGGGCGCCAGCGCCGAGGTCACCGGCCTGGAGGCCGGCGACTACTTCTGGAACGTGACCGCGATCGACGCGCACAAACGCGCCAGCGAGCCCAGCGAAACCTACAAGTTCACCCTGGTCGCCCAGGGCAAGGGCCAGGAGATGGTGCTGGAAGTGGAGGGCACGCAGTTGCACGGCAATGTCGTCGAAGTGATTGGGCACAGTGAACCCGGTGCGGCGTTGATTGTCAACGGGCAGCAGGTGTCCAATATTCAAGCCGACGGCCGCTTCCGCCACTTCACCGAACCGCTGGCCCGCGGGAGCCAGGCAATTGTCGTCACCGGCCAGAATCGCCGCGGAGGCACGGCCATCAAGCGCGTGCCCATTGTGATTCCGTAGCCGAGAAGCCCAGTCCGTATCACACCGGGGGCTATGCTTGCCGGGCGAAGACCCCGGGACGTCCGAACGGGGCCACGCGTCGCCAGCGGGTTGCCCGACACTGAGGGAAAGATGAAAAGGAACGGATACAATTTTCGCTCGGTCTTCAGCCTGTTTTCCTCCGACCTGGCAATTGATCTGGGTACCGCCAACACCCTGGTCTTCTCCAAGGGCAAGGGCATCGTGGTCAACGAGCCCTCCATCGTGGCCATCAACAAGAACAGCGGCGAAGTGGTCGCCGTCGGCAAGGAAGCCAAGGAGATGCTGGGCCGCACGCCGGGCAACGTGGTGGCCATCAAGCCGATGAAGGATGGCGTGATCGCCGACTTCAAGGTGACCGAAAAGATGCTCACCTACTTCATCCAGAAGGCGCACAACCGGCGCGTGCTGGTGCACCCGCGCATCGTCATCGGCGTGCCCAGCGAGATCACCCCGGTGGAAAAGCGCGCTGTGCAGGACTCCGCCTACCGCGCGCGCGCCAGCGAAGTTTATCTCGTCGAGCAGGCCATGGCTGCAGCCATCGGCGCGGGCCTGCCCATCGAGGAACCTTCCGGCAACATGGTGGTGGACATCGGCGGCGGCACCACCGATATCGCCGTCATCTCCATGAGCGGTATCGTCTATTCGCGCTCGGTGCGCGTGGCCGGCAACGAGATGGACGAAGCGGTGATGCATTACCTCAAGCGCAAGTACAACCTGCTGGTCGGCGAGCGCACCGCCGAGCTGATCAAGATGGAGATCGGCTCGGCCTACCCGCTGGAAAAGCCGCTGACCATGGAGGTCAAGGGCCGCAACCTGATCGAAGGCGTGCCGCGCACGGTCACCATCGACGACAGCGAAATCCGCGAGGCGCTCTCCGAGTGCGTGGCCACCATCCTGAACGCCGTGCGCGTGGCGCTCGAGCGCACTCCGCCTGAACTTTCCGCCGACATCAGCGACCGCGGCATCGTGCTGACCGGCGGCGGCGCGCTGCTGAAGAACCTCGACAAGCGCATCCGCGAGGAGACCGGCCTGCCGGTCTCGATCGCTGACGACCCACTGGCCTCCGTCGTGCTCGGCACGGGCAAAATGCTGAGCGATTTCCGCCTGCTCCGGCTCGTTTCGATCGACTGAGACGTCGCGCTTGGGGCTTTCGACTTTGCACTCTGGACTCATCCGATGATTGCCCTTCCCTCACGCCACCGCTCGCTGGTGCTGCTGGTCGCCATGGTACTCACGCAGGTGCTGCTGCTGGCCATCCAAATCAAGGGTGAGCGCCAGGTGCGGCTGATCCGCGTGTGGGCCGTGACCATGATTTCGCCCCTTCAGCGCGCCGGCTCCTGGACGATTGACCACCTCGGCCGCGGCTGGAGCGACTACGTCGGCCTGCGCAACACCCATCGCCAGAACCGGGAGCTGCTGGCTGAACTCGAGCGCCTGAAGCTGCGCAACAGCCAACTGGAGAGCCGCGCCGCCGAGGCCGACCGCCTGGCCGCCTTGCTCGGCTTCCGCGAGGCCCACACCGAGGTGCCCATGCTGCCCGCGCGCGTTATCGGCGCCAGCGCCGACGCCGCCAGCCGCACCGTGTACCTCAACCGCGGCGAAAAAGACGGCCTGCGCAAGAACATGGGCGTGATCACGCCTGAGGGCGTGGTCGGCAAAATCATCGAAGCTTTCCCCGACACCGCGCAGGTGCTCCTGCTGAGCGACAAGGAGGGCGGCGCGGGCGCGCTGCTGGCCGGCTCGCGCACGCAGGGCCCCGTCGGCGGTCTGGGCGAGCCCCTGCTGCAGATGAAATACGTCAGCAACGACCTGGACGTGCCCATCGGCGAGCGAGTCCTGACCTCCGGGCAGGACCGCATCTTTCCCAAGGACCTGCCCGTGGGCACCGTGGTCCAGACCCGGCCCGGGAACCCGTTCAAGGTGGTCCGCATCAAGCCGGCGGCGCATCTCGACCGCCTGGAAGAGGTTCTGGTCCTGCTCACGCGGCAGGAACTCGAGCCGAAAAAAGAGCCGGAACAGACCGCGGCCAAGGGGCCGGCAAAAAGAGCTCCCGCGACCCCCCGATGAAAATTGTTGCCCAGCGCTCCCTGACAAAGTGAAAGCCTATCCGCACAGCCACGTCCTTCTGCCCATCTCCTTCCGAGCGCAGCGAGGAATCCCTCCGCTTAAACGCCCCGCGACGATCTCGCTCGCGGCGTTTAGCCTGAGCGACACCGCGATGTTCCGGGCCACACCGTTTGCTACGACGATGACGCTGCCAACGGCGCGGCCAGGCAGGGCGCGCTAAGCCATGGAAATCCGCACCGCACCGGAACAGCACATCGAGGTGCACAAATTCCACACCGGCGCGATTGTCGGCGCGACGGCGGCGGCGCTGGTGCTGCAGGCGTTTCTGCCCATCCATTTCCACTGGGCCGCGCGGCTCGAGCTGCCCCTGCTAATCACGCTGTACTTCGCGCTGAGCCGGCGCAATCCTGTCACCGGGCTGCTGCTGGGCATGGTGATCGGCCTGGTGCAAGACAGCCTCAGCCGGTCGCCCATCGGGCTCTACGGCATCGCCAAGACCTTCGTCGGCTTCCTGGGTTCCTCGATCGGGGCGCGCCTCGACGTCGAACATCCTCTCAGCCGCTTCGCGTTGGTCTTCAGCTTCTTCCATTTGCAACAGGCGGTGCTGGCGCTCACCAAGCGACTGTTGCTGGCCCAGCACGAGCCGTTCGTCACCCTGCCGCTGTTGATCGCTTCGCTCGTCAACGCCGCGCTCGCTGTCGTCCTCTTCCCCCTGCTCGACCACCTCCGCAAGCCGTCGTAGCGGTCGCGCCCTTCGCCTGCCCGCTCACCTCTCGATCGCTCGGCTGCGCCCACTTCGGCAGGCCACCATCACCCCAGGGGGGCCAGTGGGGCACTTTGCGCCGTACAACTCACAAGCTGCGGGGTGCGAGACACTGGGGCGTTCCATCAAACCCCCAAGTCCTTCAGAGACAGTCAGTTTTGGCCCTTGGTCTTTGGTATCAATCGTGCTTTCAACAATTGGGGGAACAAGGAGTGGTAGAGGAGTAGAACCTCACTTAACGCCGCGCCGGGAGGATGTCATGAAGATCCTGCTGGCGATTGATGGTTCCAAATTCTCGGAAGCGACCACCCAAGCGGTATCCAAACACAACCCAACAAATACGGAAGTTGCGGTGCTGCATGTGGTGGAGCCCCTTCCGGCAGCCGTCGGCGATGAAACGCGAATCTACATCACCGACATTGAGGCCATGCGACAGGCGCAGTTAAAGCGGGCCGAAGCACTGGTGGCGTCGGCGGCCGATGTGCTGCGCCCGGCTGGTTTCAAGGTAACCACTCACGTTGAGGAAGGTAACCCTGTAACCAAGATTATTGACCGCGCTGCGGCGTGGAAAGCCGACCTGATCGTCCTCGGCTCGCACGGGCTGAGGGGTTTCGAGCGGTTGCTCCTCGGCAGTGTCTCCGAGGGGGTCGCGCGCCATGCCCCTTGCACGGTGGAAATCGTGCGGGTGCCCGCAGAGCGTATGGCTAAGGCGGCCTGAGGACCGTCGGGCACAAGGGGACCGGCCTTCTCAATGGCCGGCCCCCGCTCCGAGTATGCCTACCAGGAACGCCCAGAGGAGAAGTTTATTTTCCAGCGTCCCCGGCCGAGCGTTGAGATCGAAGATTTCGACCCGTCGGAAAGCTTCTCGCAGGTTCACCCTCGACGGGTTAACTGTGAACGAGTTCACCCAAAACGGGTGCTAACGGTTGTCTCCTTGCGGTAGAGATCGAGTTCCTCGAACAAACCCAGCGCCTACAACCGGAGAACCTGGGCACCCTTGCTGCATCGAGGTGTAACCCGTCCGCTGATCCCCAACTAAGGTCACGTGATCGGAACTGGGCAGTTCGCTGTACGATGTCTTTCCCCGCCTACCACAGCACCTTGGTCTTTGTGCGACCTTAGGAACCGCTGAGGGCCCCATTGCACCCGGGCAAGTGGTTTCTCACTCGTCAAAGAGAGGGGCTCCAGCTCCGGCAGGCCTGTTGACATCGCCCCGATTCGGGGGCATCGTAAACTCCGCGGGAGCGGTACGTTGCCACAGCGGTTCAGGGGCGCGGGGCCGAATCCGCGCCCCCGACAACGGCTTTAGGTACCACCCTTAGAAGCTGCCGCTGAGGATGAGCGTTCCGCTCCCGTCCTTTACCTCCACAGACTTGATCGAGCAGACCGGGTCAACTCCCGCAGGTAGCGTGTTGCCATTGTTGTTGTTGATGTCGAGCTCCCCGACGCCCAGCACGATGGTGATGGTGCCAGCGGGCTGGGGTAGGCCGTTGACGAACACGTTAAAGGTCGTGGCGTCGGCCACACGCGCGTCCATCGACACTTTGAAGCGCTGTTGCGCGCCTCGAGAACGGACTTCGGTGGTCCCGCTCGCGTCGATTTGCGCACCGGCAGCCGTAGCCTCCAGCGCGATTTTCTTGCGGCAATCGGCAGAGGCCTGCGAAGCCGTGGCGAACACCAAAGCCAACGCCACCAGAGCGAGTGTGATTTGCTTTCTGAACATTTCTTGTTTCCTCCTTTGGATTTTTAGCAGGGCCTCTGACCTGATAACGGGCAGACTTCTCCCGTCCCCCGAGGCGCCCCTGCTTCTCCCGTCTCGAGGCAAACCTGCTTATAATCTGCACATCAGAATTTGACTCCGAGCGACTTCAACCGCTGTGTCAGAGCCTTTTCTTTGCCCGCCGTCAGCAAAGCGCGTACACTCGCCGACCTTGCGCCTCGCTCCTTGCGGCTAGTGATCTGGCCGACGAGCAACACGCGCCGGGAACCGTGTTCGTGCTCCAACCGCAGGTCCAGGGAAAACTCTCTCGCGTGCAGAGTGCCCGGCGACTATGGCGCTGCAGCGATCGGACGCCCGCCAGCCAGGTAGCTAAGTAGCTGTTGTAAACCAACGGGGCTGCCCTGCGCCGCCGGAGACATCCCGCGAACCACATCGGTCCCTTGGTGGAGGTCGAAATGCCTCATTTGCCCTTGTCCGCTCATTCCGGGCTAGGACCGCGGAGCTGCTTCTGTCCTTCATTCTTATAGGGTTTCGAAGTGTGCCGAAAAATATGCCCAGGACCTCTTTTTTCTGAGGGTCAGTTTCGCCAAACAGGCAACACTTCTCGATCCGCAGAAATGCTCCCCAATAGTAGGGGGCGTAGTCCTGCCGCCTCTCCGGCATTTCTTGCGCTCCCGGTCTTAGCTCTGGCGCCGCCGCTTCACCGGAGACTCTGACAACTCACGGCAGATTGAATCTCGGCGGCGCGGCGCGATGGGGCTGTGCTCCGCTGCCGCGAGTCATGCTGGCTTTTCTGTAGGAATGCTCCGGGGCGCAGGGGCGTGTGCAAAGCTTAGCGCATGCTTCCCAGGGCATACCTGACCCACAGGACAGGTTGCGTAGGACAGGTGTAAGTGGTACTGTGGGCGACACTTCCGCCTCCCCGAACGCCCGGCGTGGCACCCCAGGGACGGAAGCCGAGGGAGCGCCGCCCGTGTTCCCCGAAGCCCCGGCTCTTCGGGACCGGCAACGAGCTCCGCGCGGAGTTCGCGAGTCCTATGTGGTTCGGTAACGAGCACAAGCTGCCCCAGGCGCGGCTGACGATCGTCTCTTACGTGATCATCGGGATGATCGGGCTGCTGCTGTTCGGCTTCTGGAAGCTGCAGATCATCGAATCCGAGCACTACGCGCAACTTGCCGAGCGCAACCGCATCCGCGCCATTCCGTTGATCGCGCCGCGCGGGCGAATGCTGGACCGCGAAGGCCGCGTGCTGGTGGACAACTACCCCTCGTTCAGTATCCTACTGCTGCGCGACGACCCGCAGGCCGTCGAGCGCAACCTGCCGCAGATCGCCGAGGGCCTGGGCGTGCCGCTCGAAGACCTCCAGAAGCAGCTCGATGAGTCCAAGGGCGTGCCGAAGTTCCAGCCCATCATGATCAAGCCGGAAGCCTCCCAGGCCGATATCGCCTTTATTGAGTCGCACCGAGTGGATATCCCCCTGCTGGAGATGGTCATGGTGCAGCGGCGGCGGTATATGCCTGGCGGTTTTATGGCTCATGCCAGCGGCTACGTGGGTGAAGTCAGCGCCGAGCAGGTGGAGAAGAGCAACGGGCGCTACCGCCCCGGAGATTTCGAGGGCAAGACGGGCCTCGAGCGGCAATTCAACGAGATCCTGGTGGGCACCGACGGCCTGCGCCGCATGCTGGTCAACAGCGTGGGCAAAGAAGTGGGTCGCCTGGAGCAGAAGGAACCCGTCCCCGGCAAGCCCATCCAACTGACCATTGATTACGACCTGCAGGTGGTCGCCGAGCAGGCGCTGGCCGGGCGCAAAGGCGCGCTGGTGGCGCTGGACCCGCGCACCGGTGACGTGCTCGCCATGACCAGCCACCCGGCGCCGGACTCGAACCTGTTTGCCGTGCGCATCCCGCGTGAGGAGTGGAAGCAGTTGAACGAGGACCCCGACCGGCCGCTGATCAACCGCGCCATTCAGGCACAGCTCGCCCCCGGGTCGGTGTTCAAGGTCATCATGGCCACGGCCATGCTGGAATCCAAAGCCATCCCCGAAAACTTTTCCATCTTCTGCACCGGCTCGACCGACTTCTACGGGCGGGTGTTCCACTGCTGGCAAAAGCACGGGCACGGCTCGGTCAGCCTGCACAAGGGCGTGGTGCAATCCTGCGACGTGTTCTTCTACAACGTGGGCAAGCGATTGGGCATTGACCGCATCGCCTACTACGCCTCGCAAATGGGGCTTGGGAAGAAGACGGGCATCGACCTGCCGGCCGAGCAGTCGGGCCTGATGCCCTCGGAGGAATGGAAAGACCGCGTCTTCCACCAGAAGTGGTATCCCGGGGAGACCATTTCAGTGGCCATCGGCCAGGGAGCCATCGTCACCACGCCGCTGCAACTGGCGCGCACGATCGGCGGGATTGCCCTGGGCGGGATTTTCAAGCAGCCGCACTTGCTCAAGGACACGAAACAGGTGCGGGAAGAGCGCTTCCCCATCTCCGAGGACACCACCGAAAAAGTGACCCAGGCGATGTTCGGCGTGGTCAACGAGGGCGGCACCGCGGCGGGCGTGCGCCTGGAAGGAATTGAGCTTTGCGGCAAGACCGGCAGCGCCCAGGTGATCGGCGCCGAAGGCCTCAAGCGCGCCGGCCGGCAACGCCAGTTCAAGGACAATGCCTGGTTCGTGGGCTACGCCCCGCGGCGCAATCCAGAGATCGTCGTGGCCGTGCTGGTCCAGGAAGGTGAACACGGCGCTTCGGCCGCCGCGCCGCTCGCGCGCGACGTCATCAAGGCCTATTACGACAAGAAGAGCAAGCGCAACCAGCAACAGTACACCGTGGACTACAAGCGCTTTGAGGTGAACCCGAACGCCGCCGTGGCCCAGGCGCAACCCGTGGCCAAACCGGAATCGCACCCGCGGGATGTTCATGCGGCCAAGTCCGTGCGCTGAGGGGCGCGGCGCGAAAGATGCAGTTATGCTAGGATTTCAAGTTCCGGGCGTGCTTCCGTGAAACAAACCGCGGGCATCCGCGAATACGATTGGTGGCTGCTGGCCATTGTCATGGGCATCTGCAGTCTCGGGGTGCTGGAGATCTATTCAGCCACGCACAACAGCCATCTGGCCGGCATGCACTGGCGCCAGATGTGGTGGATCCTGCTGGGCGTGGTCTGCATGCTGGTCCTCTCGCGACTCGACTACCACAAGATCCTCGACCAGGCGCCCGTGTTCTATCTGGTGGGCGTGGCGGCGCTGGTGGCGGTGCTGGCCGTGGGGCACACGCGGTTCGGCGCCAAGCGGTGGATCCCCGTCCTGGGCGCGTTTTTGCAGGTGTCAGAGCTGGTCAAGTTGATTATAATTATTGTGCTGGCGCGCTTCTTCAGTGAGGTGCGCACAGAACAGCTCTCGCTGGGGGATCTGGTGAAAGCCGGAGTCCTGGTGGGAGTGCCGCTGGGTTTGATCATGCTGCAGCCCGACTTGGGCACGGCGCTGGTGTTGGTGCCCCTGGCGGTGGTGGGAGCGTTCCTGGCGGGCATCCAGTGGAAACACGCCGTGGTGGTGATCGCGCTCGGCGCGATGATGCTGCCGGTCGGCTGGCATTTCCTGAAGCCGTACCAGAAGGAACGCGTGACCACGTTCCTCCGGCCGGAAGAAGATCCCAAGGGATCCGGCTACCAGATCCTGCAGTCGAAGATCGCGGTCGGTGCGGGCGGGTTCTGGGGCAAGGGACTCGGCAAGGGCAGCCAGAACCAGGGCGGCTTCGTGCCGGTACGCTACTCCGACTTCATCCTCGCGGCGCTGGCCGAGGAGTTGGGTTTTGCCGGGGTCCTGGTGGCCCTGTCGCTTTACATGGCTTTGCTGCTGCGCTTGGTGCAGAATGCCCAGCGCGCGAATGACCGCGCGGGGATGTTTGTGGTGATGGGCGCAGCAGCGGTCCTGGGGTTTCATGTGCTGGTGAATGTGGCCATGGTGATCGGGTACATGCCGGTCACCGGTATTCCGCTGCCGCTGATGAGCTACGGCGGATCGGCCACGCTGTTCGTGTTTCTGGCCCTGGGCCTGGTGATGAATGTGCGCCTCCGACGCTTCGTCAACTGAGCCCGCGCCATCTTGCTTCCCGGCCTGCTCCGCGCCGGATGAGCCGGAGCGCGACGGGAATGAAAAAGATCGAAGATAAGGTCCGCATCGCGTGCAGGATGGAATGAGCGTAGAACTTCAATCCTCCCCGGCCCTCCGCCTCCGGGCGGAACAGGCGTGCCCTCACGCCGCGCGCCGGTTTGTGGCGATGCACTCCGAGGAGTTTTCATGTCGAAAGAGCTCGTTATTTCCGCGACCCCCCACGAGACCCGGGTCGCCATTCTGGAAGATGGTCAACTCTGCGAAATCTACATCGAACGGGAAAAAGAATTTGCCCTAGTCGGAAGCATCTACAAAGGCCGTGTCACGCGCGTGCTCCCCGGCATGCAGTCGGCCTTCGTGGATATCGGCCTCGATAGCGACGCCTTCCTGTACGTCAGCGACTTCCTCGAAAACCTCGAGGAATACGACCAAATCGTCACCACGGTCGAGGGCAAGGTCCAGAAGATGGAGCAGCAGGGCGGGCAGGTTTTTGGCGCCCCGACGACCGTCGAGCAGCCCGCCGCTCCCTTCGTGGTGCGACCGCAGGAAGCCCCCCGCGTCCCCAGGCCGGCCGCCGACGCCGCGGGCGAACCTGGATCCCAGGAAGTGCCGTCTCCAGCGCCTTCTGGCCCCGTTCCGACCAGCGGACAGCCCACGACCGCGCGGCCGTCCGGAGGGCCTTCCTACGGCCCCAGAGACCGCCTCCAGGGCGGTTTTGGAAGCGATCGCGGGCGTAGTGGCCGCTGGGGACGCCGGGGAGGGCGTGGACGCCAGGGTCGCGACCTACCACCCTCCAAGTACGCTTCGAATCGGCCCTATGAGCCCCGGCCGCAGGAACCGCGGGGCTACGTGCCGGCAGCGCCGCCGGCAGAGCCCATCCTTCTGCCGGGTGAATCCCTGGCAAAGTACAAAGATCGCATCCCTGCTGCCCCGGCTGCCCCTTCTGCCGAGGCGCCGGCCCCGACCGAGTTTTCCGCGCCGCAGCAGGAGCACAGCGCTCCGCAGGCGGGCCCAAGCGTCAAGGCGCCGGGGGAAGAGTTTGGCGCTGCGCTGCCCGGCTCCTTGTACGTCGCGCCTCAACCCGAACCTTCGGGGGGACCCGAGCACGGCGCGAGCGACTTCGGCGTGCCCGCACCTCACGAAGAGGAGCACGGACACTTTCCGGCTGCGAGCTTTCCCGCGCCGGAGACACCAGCGGAGGAATCCTTCGGCGTATCTCACGCGCGAACGGAGATGGGATTTCCGCAGGCTGGCGAGGAGGAAGCGCTGGAGCTGGCCCCAGCGGCCCCAGAAGAACCCCATTTCACCTCACCTGTGGAGCCCGGCCTGAGCGAGGAGGAAATGGCCGCGCTCGGCGAACAACTTGCAGAAGCCAAGCACGAGGAAGCCCAGGCGGAAGCCGAGGAGGCCGCGCTCGGCGAAGAGGAAAACGGTGCCGCCGATGTCCTGGCGGAGCCCGACGAGAGGGAGGAAGTCAGCGGCGAAGCAGAGCCCATGGAAACCATCGGAGAAGCGACGCGGGAAGTTGCCGGCGAGGCCGCACCACTTGAAACAGCCGAAGCCGGGCCGGCGTTCGAGCCACCCGTACCGCCCGGGGAAGACCAACCGAAGCCGTTCACGGCGCGCGTCGAAGACCGCTCGCGCGCGCGGTTCCAGCGGCCCATGCGCCGCGGCGGGCGTCACCGCGGCGGCGGCCGGTTCCCCCGCCCGCAGGAACGCCATGCCGCACCGCGCCGGCCGCAACTCATCTCCGAGATGCTCAAGGCCGGGCAGGAGATCATCGTCCAGATCGCCAAGGAGCCGCTGGGCAAGAAGGGCGCGCGGATCACCAGCCACGTGGCTCTGCCCGGGCGCTACCTGGTGTACATGCCCACGGTGGACCATATCGGCGTCTCGCGCAAGATTGCTTCCGCGGAGAACCGCTCGCGCCTGCGCCGCCTGGTGGCGGAGGCCAAGACCGCTTATCCGGGTGGCTTCATCGTGCGTACCGCGGCCGAATCCGCGACCGACGAGGAGGTCCGCAGCGACGTCGAGTTCCTGGGGCGCACCTGGGGCGAGATCCTCGCCCGCAGCGAACCCCGCAAGGCTCCCACGCTGCTTCACCGCGACCTCAACCTGGTCGAGCGCATCCTGCGCGACCACCTCAGCCTAGACTACTCTTCCATCTGGATCGACAGCGAGGAAGAGTTCAGCAAGGTGGTGGACTTCGTCAGCCGCTTTCAGCCCAAGCTGGTGAGCCGCGTCAAGCTCTACACCAAGCAGGCGCCCATCTTCGAGGAGTTCGGCATCCAGCAGGAGCTCGACAAGGCGCTCCGGCCGAAAGTCTGGCTGAAATCCGGCGGCTACGTCGTCATCAACCACACCGAGGCCCTGGTGGCCATCGACGTCAACACCGGCAAGTACGTCGGCCGGGGCTCGACGCGGCTCGAGGACACCATCGTCAAGACCAACCTCGAAGCGGTCAAGGAGATCGTCCGCCAGATCCGCCTGCGCGACTTGGGCGGCATCATCGTGGTGGACTTCATCGACATGGAGGAGCGGCGCAACCGCGAGAAGGTCATGCACGCGCTCGAGGAGGCGCTGCAGACCGACCGCGCGCCCTCCAAGGTGCTCTCGTTCAACGAATTCGGCCTGGTGGCCATCACGCGCAAACGGACCAAGCAGGCCCTCGAGCGCGTGCTCTGCCAGCCCTGCCCCTACTGCACCGGCTCGGGCATGGTCAAGTCCCTCCCCACGATCTGCTATGAAATCCAGGCCGAGGCGCGCAAGATGTCCGCCGACCTTGACACTCAGAGCCTGACCCTGCGCGTGCACCCGGAGATCGCCAAGGCGCTCAAGACGCGCGAGGCCAACATCGTCGAGGAGCTCGAGCAGGCCACGCGCAAGAGCATCATCATCCAGTCCGACCCCACCCTGCACTGGGAGCAGTATGACATTTACTAGGGCTGGTTGTCATTTCGAGCGCAGCGTGGAATCTCTCTGAGAGATTCCTCGGTCGCGGAGCTTGCCCTGAGTGGAGCGAAGGGCTCCCTCGGAATGACCGCGCAACAAGTTGAGAACGCCCCGGCTACGGAGAGTCTCCGGGGCGTTTCCGTTTGCTTTGAGTCTTTTCCGGCCCTTGCTTGCCTGCTTCCTTAATTCCGTGCCTTTTTCCGTCAATCCCTACCGCCGGGTGGCTTGGAGGACGATGCTGTTGCCGCCCAGCAGGATGGCGTCGGAGGAAAGCTCGCGGGTCCAGCGCGCCTCTTTCTCGGCGGCAGGGCGCAGCCAGCCGATCAGGCGCACCAGCCACACCAGCGGGAAATAGAGCCACTGGCGCGGCTTGGGACGGTCACGAAAAACTTCCACGCCGTCGAAGCCGCTCGATTCCAGGATGAACCGCAGCTCGGGGTAAGAGAGGGGATGGATGTGGAGGAAAACTTCGTCGAGTTCACCGACCTGCTTGCGCCAGTCTGCAAATTCGTTGCGGCGCTCCTGGACGTGCGCGCGCGAAATCGGCTTGAAGTGCGAGGTATAGCCGTGGAGCAGGTTCTTCACCCGCTCTTCGATGTTCAGGATGTTCGGCACGGTGATGATGACTCGCCCGCCCGGCCGCAGCACGCGGGCAAACTCGCGCACGGCCTGGTGGGAATTTTCAAGATGTTCGAGGCCCTCGATGCAGACGACGTAGTCAAACGCGCCGTCGGCGAAGGGCAGGCGCTGGTTCAGGTCCGCGCGCTGGATTTCAATTCCGGGGGCCTCGAACAGATCGGGATAGAGATCGCAGGCCGCCACCTCAAAGCCGTGATCGCCGAGCCACCGCGACATTGCCCCGCGCCCGGCGGGAACGTCGAGCACGCGCCCGCGCGGCTGCGAGGTGAGAAGCTGCTGCACAAATTCGTGCGTCCCCTCGCGCGCGATGGGGTGGGTGTGCGCCGCGCCGAGCGGCGGGATGGCCGAGGTCTTCTTCGTCTCGGTCGTTTTGCTCGGGCTGGCCAAGTGGGTCCGACGGAATGGTACAACTAGTCGGTGTCGAAGCGCTGCTCTTTCCACGGATCGCCGTACATGTGGTAGCCGTTCTGCTCCCAGAAGCCGGCCGCGTCGCCGGGCAGCAGTTCGATCCCGCGCACCCATTTGGCGCTCTTCCAGGCGTACAGGTGCGGCACCACCAGGCGCAGCGGATAGCCGTGCTCGGCGGGCAGCAGCCCGCCGTCGTGCTTGAGGGCAAACAGCGTAGTGGGTCGCAGCAAGTTGTCGAGCGGCAGGTTCGTCGTATAACGCTGCTCGGCGTGGATCATCGCGTGGCGCGCTTCAGGCTTCGGCGTCACCAATTGGATTACCTCGGTGAAGGGCACGCCCTCCCAGCGGTTGTCCAAGCGGCTCCAGCGCGTCACGCAGTGCATGTCGGCGACGACTTCCCTCTGCGGCAGGCGATTGAACTCCTCCCAGGTGAGGCGCACAGGTCTATCTACCAGCCCGAAGACGCGAAAATCCCAGGTGTGCGCGTCAAAGCGCGGCACCGACCCGTAGTGCAGCACAGGCCACTTCAGCGTGAGCGATTGGCCGGGCGGCAGGCGCCCTTCGCCGCGCCTCTGGCGCTCCAGTTGTCTCCGTTCACTGTTCTCCCACAACATGAATCCTTGCTCCTTGCGCCGAAGCCGGCGCGCCGCAGTCCACCCCGGAGGATAGGACCAACAGGTGTTTGATTATCAGCGCGGGCCCCGCTACCGCAGCGTAAGTCCTATGATAAGATGCGAGCGAGAATGGTTCGACTCATAATTCCGGGAGCTTCCCTTGACCGCACGAATTCTGAACGGCAACCAGATCCGAGACCAGATCTATTCTGAACTCCAGCAGCAAATCGAAGAACTCCGCGGGATGGGTGCCCGTCCGGGCCTCGCCACGGTGCTGGTGGGTGATAACCCTGCGTCGAAAATCTACGTAAGCAGCAAGATCGCCGCCTGCGAGCAGCTCGGCCTGCAGAGCTGGCGGTTTACCCCGCCCGACACCGTGACCACGAGAGAATTGCTGGCGCTCATCGATGACCTGAACGTCCGCGATGACGTGGACGGCATCCTCGTGCAGTTGCCCCTGCCGCCGCAGGTGGACACCAAGAAAGTGCTGGAAGCGGTGGACCCGGCCAAGGACGTGGACGGTTTCCATCCCTCCAGCCTGGGGCGCCTGGTCAGCGGGCGGCCGGGGCTGGTGGCCTGCACGCCGGCGGGCGTGATGGAGATTTTGCGCCGCAGCGGGACCGCCCTCGAGGGCGCGAATGCGGCGGTGCTGGGCCGCAGCGACATTGTGGGCAAGCCCATGGCGCTGCTGCTGATGCACGCCAACGCCACAGTGACCATCTGCCACTCGAAGACCCGCGACCTGCCCGAGGTGGTGCGCCGCAGCGACATCGTGATCGCCGCGATGGGCCGCGCCGCCATGGTCCTGCCGGACTGGATCAAGCCCGGGGCCACGGTGATCGACGTGGGCACCAACAAGGTGACCGATCCGGCGCAGGCCGAGCGTTGGTTCGCCAATTTCCCGTCGCGCCTGGAAAGCTTCCGCGCCAAGGGTTCCACGCTGGTCGGCGACGTACATCCCGACGCGGCCAGCGTCGCCGGAGCCATCACGCCGGTGCCGGGTGGCGTGGGGCCGCTCACCATCGCCATGCTGATGAGTAATACGGTGAAAGCGGCGCGCCTGCGTCGCGACGTGCAGCCTGCAACCGTCGAGAAAGCCTGATGCTGCACGTCGGCCTGACCGGTGGAATCGGCTGCGGCAAGAGCACCGTCGCGGCGATGATGCGCGAGATGGGCTGCATCGTGATCGAGGCCGACCTACTGGCCCACAAACTCATCGAGCCGGGCCAGCCCGCCTATGACGAAATCCTCCGCGAGTTTGGTCCCGGGGTGCGGGGCGCCGGCGGCCGTATCGACCGCGGCAAACTGGCCGCGATCGTCTTCGCCGACCCGGCCAAGCTCAAGCTGCTGAACGCCATCGTCCATCCGCGCGTGATCGAGGCCGTGGACCGTCAACTGGCGGAGCTCGAGGGCAAGCAGCCGCAGGCGGTGGCCGTCGTCGAGGAGGCCCTGCTCATCGAATCGAGCTACCACGAGCGACTGGAACGCCTGGTCGTGGTCTGGTGCGAGCCGGAGCAGCAGATCGAGCGCCTGGTCAATCGCTCCACGGGCCGCGGCCTGACCCGCGAAGAGGCCGTCCGCCGCATCAACGCGCAGATGCAGCTGGACCAGAAGCGCCGCATCGCCGACGACGAAATTGATTGCTCCGGCCCGCTGGAAATCACGCGCGCCCAGGTGGAGAATCTCGTCGCCCGGCTCAAACAAATCGCCGCCACAGAAAAACCACAGAAGGATCTCAGCAAGGCCCGCTCGGGGCTCCCCTGAGGTCCCGGCCGGGTCCCTGAAGGTGGGCCCAGCAAAGGCCCCTGAGGGAAGACACCATGGCACAAGCAAAGAATCCTGCAAACCTGATGCGTCTGGTGGTGTTGGGCGCCCTGGTGGTCCTAGCCGCCTACTGGGCCGGCGCGCGTTTCGGCCAGCGCCAGCGC
>JACQDH010000053.1 GCA_016201215.1 Acidobacteriota bacterium
ACGCCGACTATGGCAAGACCTGGTCTCCTGCGCTGCCCGAGCAGGCCTATCTGTACGCGGAATCTGCGGAGGGCAAGAAGAGTCCGGTGGGCTGGTCCGCCACATTCCCTCACGTGTTCCGCGGGCTGCCCACGAGCGAAAAGCCGGACGCAATCTTCTACCGGCAGTGGGAGGCCAGCCCGCTCGCCGACGCCTACCTGGGACAACTGGCGCAGGAAGCGGTGAACGCTCTCGGGCTGGGCAAGGGCGCGAACACGGATTTTCTCGGCATCAGTTTCTCCGCGCTGGATCTGGTAGGTCACGCCTACGGGCCACAGAGCCACGAGGTTCAGGACGTGCTCGTGCGGCTGGATCAGACCATCGGTGCGTTGCTGGAGCACCTGGACCGCGCCGTGGGCGCGGAGAAATACGTCGTCGCGTTCTCTGCCGATCACGGCGTTGCGCCCATTCCGGAAACCCTGGCGCGCCTGGGCATCGACGCCGGCCGGATCGATCGCGTGGATCTGGCCGCGCGGGTGGAAAAGGCACTCGAGCCGGCTTTGGGACTAGGCCAGCACGTCACGCGAGTCAGCGACGGCGATCTTTATTTTGCCTCCGGTGCGTATTCCAAGATCGCAGACTATCCAGCGGCAATGCAAGCTGTGCTGCAAGCCGTCCGCAGCGCCCCGGGTATGGCACGAGTGCTCCGCAGCGAAGAAGTGCGCCAGCGCCCCGCCACCGACGATCCGTTCGTGCACGCCGCCGCCCTGAGTTATTTCCCGGGGCGCAGCGGCGACCTCATCCTGATCACGAAGCCCTACTGGATTTTCAGTTCCGTCGCCAAGGACGGCTCTTCGCTGGGCGGCACCACGCATGGCAGCGCGTACCTCTACGACCAGCGCGTCCCGCTGTTCTTGATGGGCGGGGGAGTCAAGCCGGGCGAATACCTTGGCGCCGCGACGCCGGCGGACATCGCTCCGACGCTGGCTCTTCTCTGTGGGATCACGCTGGCGCACATTGACGGCCGCGTGCTGACCGAGGCCTTGGCGCCTTCCCCGGCGCCGCCGGCACTCGCGACGAAGCCTGCGACTCCCAAGCGCTGACCGTTTTTCCACAGGGCCTGCCAGCTCGGCTTTTTCTCCTCGTGCTAGACTACCCGCGGTGAGTCCGTCGGGTGCAGTTGACCTGAGCGTGAACGTCGGCGCGTTGCGCCTCGCCAATCCTGTCCTTGCCGCCAGCGGCACCTTTGCCTACGGAGTCGAGTTTGCTCACCTGGTGGACCTCAATCGCCTGGGCGGAATCGTAGTCAAAGGCCTCTCCTTGGAACCCATGAATGGCGCACCCGCCCCGCGCCTGTGCGACACCCCTTCCGGGATGCTGAACGCGGTGGGCCTGCAAAACGTCGGGGTGCGGGCTTTCGTCGCCGAAAAGCTTCCCGCCCTGCGAGCTTACCGCACGGCGGTGATCGCCAATATCTTCGGACACAAGCTTGAAGAATACGTCGAGGTGATCCGTGTCCTGGAGGGTGCCGAGGGCCTCGCCGCCTATGAACTGAATATCTCCTGCCCGAACGTGGCCAAAGGCGGGCTGCAGTATGGCAGCGACCCCCAGATGACTGCCGAGGTCGTCGCTGCGGCCCGGAAGGTCGCCCGGCGGCCCCTGTGGGTGAAACTCTCGCCCAACGTGACTGACATCACGGTCATCGCCCGGACCGCCGAAGAAGCTGGGGCCGATGCCCTGACAGTTGCCAATACATACCCTGCCATGAGTGTGGATTTTCGCACACGGAAGTCCCGCCTGGGGAGCTTGACAGGGGGTCTCTCCGGCCCTGCCATCAAGCCCATTACTGTCCGGTTGGTCTATGAAGCTTCCCGGGCCGTGGGAATTCCCGTCGTCGGCCTGGGTGGGATTGAGGCTCCCGAAGATATCCTCGAGTACCTCGTCGTAGGTGCCGCGGCAGTGCAGATTGGGACCGCCAACTTTGTGGATCCGGGGGCCTGCCTGCGGCTCCTGGACGGCTTGGAAAGGCTTTGCATGCAGTCGAAAGTCAATGCTATCATAGATTTACGTGCAACCATGAAACAAAAGTACTATTGAGCTAGACGGCCGGATTCGGTAAGATTGCAGCATTGAATGTGGCTTAGAGTACACACTATGCGCAAAAGAATATTTGTCGTATGGGCGGCCGTCAGGTGGGTGCTCCTGATGTTTATGATCGCACCGGCAGTGGAGGCCCCCCTCGTGGCGTTTCCCAGTGAACCGGTGAGGCCTCTCCGTGTCTGGGCAGGCACAGCGAGCTGGTACGGGCCCGGGTTCCATGGGCGGAAGACCGCCAATGGTGAGGTCTTTGACATGCATGCCCTGACTGCAGCGCATCTGAGTCTCCCCTTCGGTTCCCTGGTCCGGCTGGTCGATCAGAAGACTGGGCGCAGCCAACTGGTCCGGATCAACGACCGGGGTCCCTATGTTGACGGCCGGGAGATCGACGTCTCCTACGGTGTGGCCTGTCGCCTCGGGATGGAGGAACGCGGTCTAGCCCGCCTGCGTCTCGAGCTCCTCGAAGTACCCCAACGCCGGTGAACAGCGACGCCCGCCGCCGTCTCATCATCGCGTTAGATTATCCTCACATCAGACTGGCCTACAGCCTGGCCAAGCTCCTCGCAGGCTTGGCTGGCATGTTCAAGATCGGAAGCCAGTTATTCACAGCCGAAGGCCCCGCGGCGGTCCAAAAGCTGGCCAGCCTTGGACCTGGGATCTTTCTAGACCTCAAATTCCACGACATCGCGAATACGGTGGCCGGAGCCCTTTCGGCGGCCGCAACCCTGCCTGGGGTACGCCTGATCAACGTGCATGCCTTGGGCGGCCTGGAGATGATGCGGGCAGCCGCGCGGGCAGTCAGGGCCCATGCACGCCGCCCGAAGCTCTTGGCGGTGACCGTCCTGACCAGCCTCGACGCCAGGGCTATGGAGCAGGTGGGCATCGGGGGTCCCTTGGGGACGCGGGCTGTCAAACTGGCCAGGCTGGCTCGGCAGGCAGGCCTGGACGGTGTGGTAGCTTCAGCGCATGAGGTTTCTCGGATCCGCCGGGCCTGCGGAAAGGGGTTCCTGATCGCCGTCCCTGGCGTTCGCCCGGAGGTTTCCGGAAGACACCCGAGAAGTTCGCAGTGGGCCGACGATCAAATCCGGGTGGCCACCTCGGCGGAAGCGATCCGCGCCGGCGCCGATTACATCGTTGTTGGGCGCCCAATCACGGCCGCGCGGGATCCCCGCGCAGCAGCGGAAGCAATCCTCGAAGAGATCTCCTCAGCGCTGCGCGCTCGCATTTGACCCTCCCTGGAGTCTCCGATAGCATCCCTTCTTGTCCGGACGCTTGAGCGGCTGCACCAGGGGTCCGCAGCTCGTGGGCCAAGCGGAACCTGTCCAGCTATGAAAAACGTCATCATCGGCACGGCCGGCCACATCGACCACGGCAAATCGGCCCTGGTCGAAGCGCTGACCGGCACCAACCCGGATCGCCTGGAGGAAGAGAAGCGCCGCGGAATCACCATTGACCTCGGCTTTGCCTTCCTTGAGCTGGGCGATGTGCGTGTGGGATTTGTGGACGTGCCGGGTCACGAACGGTTTGTGCGGAACATGCTGGCCGGGGCCGGGGGCATCGACCTCGTCTTGCTGGTGATTGCCGCGGATGAATCCGTCAAGCCACAGACGCGCGAGCATTTTGATATTTGCCGGCTCCTGGCCATTCCTCGGGGCGTGGTGGCGCTGACCAAGTCCGACCTGGTCGAGCCCGATGTGCTCGATCTGGCGCGGCTGGAAGTCGAAGAGTTCCTCCGCGGGTCGTTTCTCGAACGGGCTCCGCTAGTGCCCGTCAGCGCGCGCACAGGGGCGGGCCTGGATCGGCTCAAGCAGGAACTCCAGCGCGTGGCGCTGCAGGTGCCGGGCAAAGACCTGACCAGATATTTTCGCCTGCCGATTGATCGCGCCTTCGCCATTAAGGGATTCGGTACCGTAGTGACCGGCACGCTGGTCTGCGGTGAGATCAAGCCGGAAGACGAAGCCGAATTGTTCCCCGCGCGAGGCCGCGTGCGCATCCGCGGCGTGCAGTCCGGTGGGCAGGCCATGGAGCGTGCCGTGGCGGGCCAGCGCAC
>JACQDH010000054.1 GCA_016201215.1 Acidobacteriota bacterium
GACAGGTCCACCATGAAGTGCAAAAGCATTCTTGAGGCCGTGGGGCGGACGCCGCTGATCCGGCTCAACCGGCTCACGAAAGACATCCGGGCCGAGGTGTACGTCAAGGCCGATTACATGAACCCGGGCGGGTCGGTGAAGGACCGCATCGGGATCACCATGATTGACGAAGCCGAGAGACTCGGCCTGCTCAAGCCCGGCGGCACGATTATTGAAGGCACCTCGGGCAACACCGGGATGGGCCTGGCGCTGGTGGCCGCGGTGCGCGGCTACAAGATGGTATTCACCATCACCGACAAGCAGTCGAAGGAAAAGATCGACCTGCTCAAGGCGCTGGGTGCCGAAGTGATCGTCTGCCCCACCGCGGTCGAGCCGGACGACCCGCGCAGCTACTATTCGGTGGCCAAGAAGCTGGCGCGCGAAATTCCCAATTCGTTCTACCCCAACCAGTACGAAAACCCCATGAACCCGGAGGCCCACTACCGCACTACCGGCCCGGAAATCTGGGAGGACACTGATGGCAAGATCACCCACTTCGTCTGCGGCATGGGCACCGGGGGAACGATCAGCGGCACCGGCCGGTACCTCAAAGAAAAGAACCCCAAGGTCAAGGTCATCGGCGTCGATCCGTTCGGCTCGCTCTACTACGAGTACGTGAAGACCGGCAAGGTCGGCAAAGCGCTGACCTACGTTGTCGAAGGGATCGGCGAAGACATCTTCCCCTCTACGATGGATTTCAAGGTACTCGACGACATCATCCAGGTGACCGACCAGGAGTGTTTCGTCTGGGCACGCCGGCTGGTCAAGCAGGAAGGTATTTTCACCGGCGGCTCGGGCGGCGGCTGCCTTTCCGCAGCCCTGCGCGTGGCGCAGGAGTGCAAAGCCGGCGACCTGGTCGTGGCCTTCCTGCCCGACACCGGGATGCGTTACCTCAGCAAAGTCTATAGCGACGAATGGATGCGCGAGCGCGGGTACGTCGATGCCGAAGTGCCGCTGACCGCCGAGGACGTGGTGAGCGTGAAACGCAAAGTGGGCAAGGTGCGCGAGTTGATCATCGCGCGGCCCTACCAGACCGTTTATCATGCCCTGCACACCATGCAGGAGCAGGACATCTCGCAACTGCCCGTCTTCGAGGAAAGCACTCTGATCGGCACGGTGTACGAGGACCAGATCCTCAACCTCGCCCTGCAGGGCAAAGACCTGCGCAAGCTGGTCATCCGCGAAATCATGGGCAAGCCGCTGCCCTGCGTGCCGCGCGACGCGCCGGTCGAACGCGTCACCTATCTGCTCAGCCATGAGGGCCCGGCCGTCTTCGTCGAGATGGGCAACTCGCACTACGAGATTCTGACCAAGTACGATTTGATGAGCACGATTTCCGGGCTGATGGAGCAGGCGCGCTCGTAGCCGGCCGCCGCCCTCCAGCGATCCTTCCGTCGCCGGTGATATACTGAACCCCTTTTCTCGGGTGGCGAATCCCCTTATGAGTTGTAGTGCCAGGCATGAAGATTGACGATTTCAGCGCGCGCCTGAAAGATTCGATCCTGATCGCCGATGGGGCGATGGGGTCGATGCTGCACGAGGCGGTCGGTTCGCAGCGCTGCTTCGATGAGCTCAACTCCACGCACCCCGAAGCGGTCTTCCGCGTCCACCAGGCCTACATCGAGGCCGGCGCGCAGATGATCGAGACGAACACCTTCGGCGCCAACCGCCACAAGCTCGCCCCCCTGGGCTTGGCCAGCCAGGTCACTCGGTTCAACCACCTTGGCGTCAAGATGGCCCGCGAGGCGCGCGAGGCCGCTGCGCGCGAGGTGCTCATCGCCGGCTCGATTGGGCCGCTCGGCGTTGTCCGCCAGGTGCGCGACCTCCCGCCGGAGGAAATCCGCGAGATCTTCACCGAGCAGGCCGTCGCGCTCGAGGAGCGCGGCGCGGACCTGTTCATCCTAGAGACCTTCTCGGATCTGGAAGAGTTACTCTGCGCCATTGACGCCATCCGCTCCTTCTCCAGCCTCCCGATTGTCGCCGAGTTGACATATTCGGAGGAGGGCACGACATTCAGCGGCACGCGGCCCCGCGATGCCGCGTTGCGGCTTAAGGAGAAAAACATTCAGGCCATGGGCGTCAATTGCACGCTCGGCCCGCAACTCCTGCTGCCCATCCTGGAGGAACTCGGCGCCGCGGGCGACCTGCCCTTGAGTGCCATGCCCAACGCCGGTTTTCCCAAGCGCGTTGGCGATCGCACCGTCTATCCCAAATCCTCGCCCGAGTATTTCTCTCTGTTCGCGCGGGAGGCGGCGGCACTGGGCGCGCGCATTCTGGGCGGCTGCTGCGGCACCACGCCGGAGCACATCCGCGCCATTGCCGAAGCCGTCAAGACTTTTGGCCCATCGAGGGTCTTCGAAGTTTCCGCACCGGCCGAGACCACACCCGAAGTCAGCCGTGCTGCGGCGCGGCAGCCGGAAAGCGCGCTGTGGAAGAAGATCCAGGCCGGCCAGTTTGTCATCTCCGTGGAGATTGACCCACCGAAGGGTGTCGGGCTCGACCGCATTTTCGAGCAGGTGGACAAGATCATGGCCGGCGGCAAGGTGGACGCCATCGACATCAATAGCGGCACGATGGCGCGCGTGGGCATGGACGCCATCCTGCTGGCCACAGCGCTCGAAGCGCGCGGCGTGGAAACCATCCCGCACCTCACGACGCGCGATCTGAACATCATCGGCCTGCAAGCCATCCTGCTGGGAGCCTGGGCGGTGGGCGGCGTGCGCAACATCCTGGCCATCACCGGTGACCCGCCCTCTCTCGGCGATCATCCGGAGACCAGCGGCGTCTATGAGATCGATTCCGTCGGCCTGGTGAAGGTCCTCGCGCGGCTCAACGAGGGCGCCGACTGGGCCGGCAAGACCCTGGGCGGGGCCACGAACTTCACCATCGGCGCGGCGCTCAATCCCGTGGCCGACGATCTGGACTACGAAATCGAGCGCTTCTACAAGAAGGTGGAAGCCGGCGCGCACTTTGCCATGACCCAGCCGCTGTTCGACCCCGAGCACTGGCATACTTTCCTGAAGCACATCGGCGGCAAACCGCCCATCCCCGTGCTGGCCGGCATCTGGCCTCTGACGAGCTACAAGCAGGCGCTGCGCCTCAACAACGAGGTGCCGGGGATTGTCATTCCCGAGCGCGTGTTGAAAGAACTGGAAGATGCCGGAGCGACGGCGCGTGACGCCGGCTTCGCGCTGGCTCGCCGCATGCTGGATTGGGCGCGCACCGAGCTGACCGGCGCCTACTAGATCCCGCCAGTCAAGCGCTACGAGCTCTGCGCTGGTGTGACGCGCGGCGCTTCGGTATACTTTTTCGACCGATCCTTATTCTCGCGTACTCGCTCATTCGCCAGGTACGGGGTCGAAAACGGATGCGAGGTAGCACAGGCAGGGCATTCGGGTTGCTCGCTGGGCTGATAGCCCTTCTGTTTGCAGTCGTGCTGACCTGCCGCGCGCAGACCGGCTCGGCGCAGGGGCTCGCATCTCCGCCCCCGGCGGCTTCTCCCTCCCTGGCGCAAGACCGGCTGGCCAAACTCGAGCAACAAGTCGCCGAAGCGCGGAGCGCCGGCGACAACGCCTGGATGCTGGTCAGTTCGGCGCTGGTGCTGATGATGACCGGGCCGGGATTGGCGCTCTTCTATGGCGGGCTGGTGCGCAAGAAAAATGTGCTGGCGACCATGATGCAGAGTTTCGTGCTGATGGCGCTGGTCACCGTCCTCTGGGCGCTGGTGGGTTACAGCCTCTGCTTCCATTCGGGCAACCCCTTCATCGGCGGGCTGGGCTATTTCGGCCTGCGCGGCGTCGGGCCGCTGCCCGATGCCGACTACGCTGCCACTATCCCCCAGCAGACCTTCATGGTGTTTCAGTTGATGTTTGCTATCATCACACACGGACTGGTTGTAGGGGCTGTAGCAGAAAGAATTAAATTCGTTTCATATACATTATTTATAGTGTTGTTCAGTATACTGGTATATGCTCCTTTGGCTCACTGGACATGGCATCCAAATGGAATACTGGCTCAAATGGGTGTACTAGACTTTGCAGGTGGTACGGTAGTACATATTTCTGCAGGTTGCGC
>JACQDH010000019.1 GCA_016201215.1 Acidobacteriota bacterium
CCGAAGCCGATTCGCGTGAGGAACATCTTCATCTGCTCGGGCGTGGTGTTCTGCGCCTCGTCCAGGATCACGAAGGCGTTGTTGAGCGTGCGCCCGCGCATGAAGGCCAGCGGCGCGATCTCCAGCGCCTGGCGCTCGAAGGCTTTCACCACCTTGTCGAAGCCCATCAGGTCGTACAGCGCGTCATACAGCGGGCGCAGGTAGGGGTCGACCTTCTGGCTCAGGTCGCCGGGCAGGAAGCCGAGCTTTTCGCCGGCCTCCACCGCCGGGCGCGTGAGCACGATGCGCTGCACCGCGCTGCGCTCCAGCGCGTCCACCGCCATGGCCACGGCCAGGTAGGTCTTGCCGGTGCCGCCCGGGCCGATGGCGAAGACCATGTCGTGCCGCTCGATGTCTTCCATGTAGCGGCGCTGATTGGCGCTCTTGGGCGTGATGGTCTTCTTGCCGAAGACGCGCGTCCGCGATGGCTCGATGATGCGCCGCAGCGGGACGTCTTCCTCGGTCGCCACGCGCAGCAGCGCCTTGACCGAGCCATTGTCGAGGACGCGGCCCTCGCGCACGAGCTGGTTGTACTCGTCCAGGATGCGCACGGCGCGATCCACCTGTGCGGGTTCGCCTTCGATGGCCAGCCGGTTGTCTTCGAGCTGCGTGGTGACGTGGAGTGCCGATTCAAAAAGTTTCAGGTTTTCGTCGAGGGTGCCGAAAAGGGGCTCAAGCCCTCCGGCAATCTGTATGGTGCGTCGCATTAACTTCGGGCCGGCCATGCCCCGGCGTGACGCGTCTCCTGCATTCCTTCCCAGCCTACTCTAGGCGCAGGGCGGGGTCAAGGCTCCGCCCGTATATATTGCTGTGTCAACAACTTGCAAAGTATCGCAGAGCGAAATGCAGGGTGAGCTATTGCTCTGGCCACGGGAACGCCACTTTGGGAGCCTGCCGCGCGGGTTCGGGCGCCTGGAAATAGGCTTCGTTGTGCTGGAAGCCTGCCCCTGGCGCGAAACTGTTATTGGCAAACAGACCGATGGAGCTGTTGTAGTCTTGCAGGGTGTCGTTGTAGCGGCGCCGCGCGACGGCAATGCGGTCTTCCATGGCGGCGAGTTCATACTGCAGGCGCAGGAAATTTTCGTTGGACTTGAGCTGCGGGCAGTTTTCGATAACGAGCAGCGGGCGCCCAGCGCGCCATCGAGCTGGTTGTTTGGAGTTCAGTTCGCGGGGACGGCGCGGTCGCGGGCCCAGGCGCGCAGCGCGGCGATATCTTCCTGGCGGGTGACCGCGAGCGGGCGCGTCGCGCGCAACTCGCCCAGCAAAATGTCGGTAGAAAGTTGCTGCTTCTGCGAGAAAGCCGTGTAGAGTGCGGAGATGACCGCCTGCTCGATTTCCGCGCCGCTGAAGCCGTCGCACGCCGCGGCGAGCGCCGCCAGGTCGAACTGCGCGGCGTCACGCCCGCGACGCTGGAGGTGAATGCGGAAGAGTTCCGCGCGTGTTTCGGCATCGGGCAGGTCCACGAAGAAAATCTCGTCGAAGCGCCCCTTGCGCAGCAGTTCGGGCGGCAGCGCCGAAATGTCATTGGAGGTCGCGGCGATAAACACGCCGCTTTGCCGATCCTGCAACCAGGTGAGAAACGTGGCCAGGATGCGCTGCGAGAGTCCCGCGTCCACGGCCGCGCTCGCCCCGGTCGAAGCAAAGCCCTTCTCGATCTCGTCAATCCACAGGACGATGGGAGCGAGTTGCTCGGCGGTGCCCAGCGACTTCCGCAAATGCTTCTCCGATTCGCCCACGTACTTGTCGTAGAGAGCGCCAGCGTCGAGCTTGGCCAGCTCCAAGCCCCATTCCCCGGCCACCGCTTTCGCCGAAAGGCTCTTGCCGCAACCCTGCACACCGGTGATGAGGATGCCCTTCGGCGGTACCAGGCCGAACCTCTGCCCTTCGGCGGTCAGAGCGCCACGCCGCTTGCGCAGCCACTCCTTGAGGTTCTTGAGGTCGGCCACGTCGGCAAAGCTGGCGTCGGCCTTCAAATACTCGAGGACACCCTCCTGGCGCAGGGCGAGGCGCTTGGCCTCGAGCACGGCGGTGATCGTGCTCGCATCGGCGTGGACGCTCTGCAGCAGGCACTTGGTCAGGGTGCGCCGCGCTTCCTCACTGGTCAAGCCCACCAGGTTCTGGGCGAGCTGGCGCAAGCCGTTGGAATCCAGTTCCACCTTGTAGGAGATTTTCTTTCCCAGCTCCGCCAGCGTGCCGAGCACGACCTGGAGCAACAGGTCCGCGTCGGGCAGTTCGAAGCGGAAGGGCACAACTTCCTCATTGAGCTCCGGCGGGAGCTTGAGCGAGGCGCCGGAGAGCACAATCGAGCGGCGCGCATCGCGGAAGCTTTCGGCGAGTTCGCGCATGCGCCGGAGGATGCGGTCCTGCTCGAGGTAGCGCTCGAAATCCTTCAAGAGGAACAGGGCGTCGCCGCGGATCAGGGCGATGTTGGCGAGCACCTGCTCGGGGTCGTCGGTGTGGTAGATGGGAGCTTCCGCGCCCTTGCGGGCCAGGCCGGAGGTCACGCTCCAGACAAACAGGGGCACATTGAGCTCGAGAGCGACTTCGGCCAGCAGCTCTTCGACGCGCGTCTCCTCAAAGGTCTCCACGGCGATGATGGGGTGGCACGAGTTGATGAGCAGCCGCAGCTCGTCTTTCTTATCGCGCCGCCGGCCGGACTTCTGATCGAGCTGTGCGGAAAGAGGGCTCATGGTCGGTCCAACTAGCTTACAAGATTCGTTGGATTGACAAAACGGGGCGCGTCGGCTAGTGTAATCGATTCGAAACAGCCTGATAAGGAGTGCTGTATGGCACAGGGAACGCCAACGAAGGTAAAAAAGCGGAAGAAGTCGGTGCTGAAGCGCGCCCGACAATCGGTGGACCGCGCCGCGATCAACCGCGCCAACCGCACGCGCGTGCGCACGATGATCAAGCGCCTGCGCGCCGCGCTCAGCTCCGGCGACACCGCCACGGCCGGCAACCTGCTCCAGGCTACGCTTGGGGCGATCGACCGGGCCATCAGCAAGGGTGTGCTGCACGAGAATACCGCCAACCGCTACAAGTCGCGCCTGTCGCTGGCGTACAACGCGCTGCGTGCGCCGAAGACCTCGTAGTCCGACCGGTATTCTCGCCGGCCCATCCTCCCGGGCAGCATCTGGCCTGAAGGTTACGGATGCTGGCCTGGTACCCTCTCGCCGCTCTTCGCGACGCCCCCGGTGAGCCGCGCGACGAGGAATTCCATCACTGCGCGCTGATTCACCCCGCCCGACTTGAGACGGCTATCCGCTTCGTAGAGCGCCTTCAAACCATCGAGAAGCTGCGGCCGCGGGATCTTGCGCGACTCCCGCAGTGCCAGTTCGGCCGCGTCAGCGCGCATGCCCAGCTCGCGGGCCGCCTGCCACCCGGAGAGATGCGCGGGCAGGTCCTGCGCCTCGAGCAGCTTGCGGTACATCCAGGCCAGCGCACCGACGACTTGGGGCGGCGGCTCGCCCTCGCGCAGCACGCTATCGAGAAACTCCAGCGCCCGGGCCGGGTGGCGGCTGGCCAGCATGTCGGCCAGTTGCCAGACCGAGTATTTCTTTGCGGAAATAACCAGGGCCTCGACGTCTTCGCGCGTGATGCGCCGCCGCCCACCCGCATACGTCGCCAGCTTCTCCAGCTCGCTGCGGATGTGAGTCATGTCGGCGTTGAGGATATCGGCAAGTTCCTCGGCGGCTTCGCGGTCGAGTTCCACGCCCATTTGGCGTGCCAGGTCCAGCGCCATCAACGCGGCCGCGGCCGCGCGCTCCTGGGGATTCGCCGCGAGCTCGACAGAAACCACCTGGGCCTTCTCCGCCAGCCGCTTGGAGAGCTTCATGCGGTCGTCCAGTTTCACAGCCTGAAGCACCAAGACGGTGAAGGGTGCAGGGTCGTCCAGATACGCGCTGAGCCGCTCGACGGCTGCGTCGCGAGCCTCGTCGCCCAGCTTTTCCAGGGCTTCGACCTCCTCGAGGAAGACTACCTGACAAGGGGCAAGCATGGGCATCGTCTGCGCCTGGCCCAAGGCGCGGTCCAGCGGGTCTTCGGCCGCGCAAAAGCGCGATACGCCCCAGTCCCGGGCCTCCTCCGGCACGCAGACCTCGATCAACCGTGCGCGACACAGGTCGCGCAAGTAAACATCGCTGCCGAGCAGGAGAATGCCCTGGTCCGGCTTGCCCCTGGCCAGCCGCTCAAGAAATTTCTCTACGGAGATCGCCGGCATCAGAAGTTCTCCAGCAGGGCGGCGACCAGCCGGCTGGCGAAGTCCCGCGCCATGCGGTCGAGCGCCGGGTCTTGTTCCTCGAAGAAGCTGGCCACATCGGTGGAAATCTCGTAGGGCTCGCGGAAGAGGAAGTTGTCGTTGCGATAGAGGATTTTTTGAGTGCCGCGCTCTTCCAGGCGCACCTGGGCGCGCAGGGTGACCAGCAGGGTGGTGGCGCGGCCGGTCGCGGTGTCAAAAACCACCGCGCTCGACTCCAGGCCCGTGATCTCGCCGCGCAGCACCGCGTCGGCCGCGAGAGGATCCGGCACGACCCGATAGGATGTCCGCGCGAGCAGTTCTCGCACCACGGCCTCGGTGAGTCGCTGTTCAATGCGGTAGCGCAACGTGCGGTTTTCGAGTGCGGGCACGGCAATGGTCTTCACGCTGGGCGGCAGCCGGCCGGCGCGCCCGGCAACGTGATAGCCGCATCCGGCGAACAGCATCCCGAACCAGAGGATCACCGCAGAGGCACAGAGACACAGAGCGGAACGCAAAGAGAAAAGGAAAACAAACACTTTCTCCAATATCTCTGTGTGTCTGTGGCTGAGTTTTCCGGATTCAAGATGCAAGGAGTTTCTCCGCGATGCGGATGGCGTTGGCGGCTGCCAGGCGCATGTTATCAGCCGCACCCCAGAACCAGTAGCCTTGTTCCACGTTCGGATCGCGCTCCATCGGGCCGAGCACGACCTGACTTTCCCCGGCGACGCTCACGTTGGAAGGAGCATCCTCGGGCATGGCTACCACCTGGACACCCGCGGCTTCGAGCGCGCGGCGGAGCTCGCCGGGGTCCGGCGGCGCGCCGAGCTGGGCGTAAGCCGCGAAGGCATAGGAGTAGAACACCGGCGCCTGGATGACTTGCAGGGCCGGAACGGCCACGCGGCCTGCCAAGTAGCTGCTGACTTCGCGGGCCATCCGCGAGCGCACATCGCTCAAGCGTTCGCTGCTGGCCTGCCCATAGCGGTCGAGCAGATTGAACGCTACCTGCGCGTCGAACACTTCTTGCGCGATGGGCTGGAAGGAAAGCAATTTCACCGTTTGGCTTTCGAGTTCTTCGATACCCGCGGCGCCGCGCTCGGAGACCGGCTGGAAGAAAATGATCGCCAGCCGCTCCACCGCCAGGCCGGACAAGGCGCCGGCCAGCGAGCAAGCCACGATCGCAGGAGTCGAGGGGGCGAGGACGAGTCTTGCCACCGAAGGCGATGGGGTTTGCGCGGCAGGCGGCCGCGGGAGGATCGCGTCCAGCGCGGGAATCCAATGCCGCGCGCAGGGCACGTGCGCGAGTCCCCCGCTGAGATCAATCACCGTGGCGCCGGCGCGCTCGGCAGCTTCCCAGTGGCGCACGGCGAACGCGGGGGAGCCGGCAAAGAAGGCAAACCGGACGCGGTCAAAGCTCTCCTCGTCCACCGCCTGAATCAGCAGCGGTTCGCCGCCCGCCTCGGTCAGCGTCCCGACCGCAATGTCCTCGTCGAGCAGGCGGACCTCCGTCGCCGGGAAGCTTTCTTCTTCGAGCAATTGCTTGAGCTCCTTGCCGAGCAGGGAGGAGGCCCCGGCGATGGCCACGCGGCAAGCTTGGACGTCGGCGGGCATAGGTCAGGCGGGACGCGAGACCAAGCGATGACGCACGACGCGCACCACATGCAGGGTGATGCCGGAAAGCGTGTAGCTGCTGGCAATCAGCAGGAGCGCTTCTTCCGAATAGAAGACGATGGCTCCGCCCAGCAGCGCCGCCAAAACCACGGCCAGGGACGGCTGGCGCCGCGTCCAGGGGATATCCTTGAAACTGTAGTGTCGCACGGTGCTGGTCATCAGCGCGGCCAGACCGGCCACCAGCGCCAGCCAGGCGGCGGCCCAGCGCCAATCGTCAATCGGCGCTTTCCAGGCGTGGACCGTGGCTGCGATCATCCCCGCCGCGGCCGGCGTGGGCATGCCCACAAAGTAGCGCGAGCCGCCCGGGGCCATGCCCTGGATGTTGAACCGCGCCAGCCGCCAGGCGCAGCAAATCACAAAGGCAAAGCTGATGAGCCAGCCGAGCTGGAAGATGTGCCTGGCCGGGCCCGCGTCGCTCTGCAGCATTCCACGGACTCCCCAGGCGAAGGCCAGGAACGCCGGAGCGACGCCGAAACTGATCACATCGGCCAGGGAATCCAATTGCTTGCCGAACTCCGAGGAGGTGCCGGTTGCGCGCGCCACCCAACCGTCGGCGGAATCAAACAGGATGGCAATGCCGATGGCGCCCGCGGCATGGTCCAGGTCCGGGATGCCGCCTTTGAGGGTAGCCAGCACGGCATAGTAGCCGCAGAGCATGTTGGCGACTGTGAGCATGCCGGGCAGGAGATAGATCCCCCGGCGGAGGCGTTGGTTGCGGGGTTTCGGTCCGCGGTTGACGGGTAGCTGGTATTGATCAGCGTCGCTCATGGCCATCGCGCCAGGATGGTGGAGCCGCCCGCCACGTGCTGCCCGGGCCGCACCACGATTTCCACTTCGCTCGGCAGCCAGAGGTCCACGCGAGAGCCGAAGCGGATCATACCCACGCGCTCGCCCCTGGCCACCGCGTCGCCCTCGGACTTCCAGCAGAGCACGCGCCGCGCAATCCAGCCGGCGATCTGCTTGAAGACGATCTCGCCGCGCTCGGTGGAGAGATGGATCACGTTCTGCTCGTTTTCCGCCGAGGCACGCGAGCGCATCGCCGCCAGAAAGCGTCAGGGGCGATATTCGACTTTGCTGATGCGGCCCGCCAGGGGGGCACGGTTCACATGCACGTCCCAGACGGCCAAAAAGATACTGATCCGCCGACCCGCTCGCGCGCCCAGAGACTCGTCCACAATCTCCATCACGCGCCCGTCGGCCGGGGAAACCACCGCCGCAGGGTCGGCCGGCGCCAGGCGCTCCGGGTCACGAAAAAAGTACAAAACAAAGGCGGCGAAGAAAAGAAAAATTCCCGCGGCCCAGTTCCAGCGCAGCAGGAGAGTCAGCACGCCCAGGACCAACGGCGCCAATGCGAATTTGTACCCGTCCTTGACCATCGTGGACCATTCGGAAGGCGCGCCCCCACGCGCACACGCCTATTCTACGACA
>JACQDH010000043.1 GCA_016201215.1 Acidobacteriota bacterium
CTGGACTAGTTTTCGGGGGGCAGGTCATGATCTCAAGCCTAGCTGCGACCGCGGTTTGGTTTTCTTGAGGGTCCGAGAATCCATGGAATCTGACGTTGGACGAGTAACTAAGAATGAGACTGCGAAACTCTCGAAGAGACTGCAGCCGTCTCTTGCACTCCCAATAGAGCACCATGTGATTATATCAGGCGCGCACTCGTGGGGAAGTTTCAGCTTTAGGTCCCGTCCATTCATGGTGGGCCTGGGTGGACTCGAACCACCGACCTTCCCGATTTATCGGGACGCTCTAACCACCTGCTCGATCCACTGATGGCTCTTCATGCGTTTGATCTCGCGTTCCCGCCGGGCGGCCTCCGCACGGGTCCGAAATTCTTCCGCATGCACCAATTCCCAGGGGCCACGGTGTTTCAACGACGGGCTGCGGTTAGCATTGTGTCGGGCGATGCGGTTGGCCAGATTGGCGGTGTGACCGATGTAAAAGCGGCCAGTGGAAAGGCTGCGCAAGATGTAGGTATGAAACGCCATCGTAAGAACATGGTGGGCCTGGGTGGACTCGAACCACCGACCTCACGCTTATCAGGCGTGCGCTCTAACCACCTGAGCTACAGGCCCACGGGCGAAAACGGCGGGAGACAGCAGCACCATGATAGCCGCTGGCTCCCAACAGGGTCAAGCAGAGCGGGCGCAGGCCCGGCGAAAAGGCTGATGGCGGGCTCCCGACGTTGTCGGGGTAAATTCCGCTGCGGCTACACCGAACAGGCTGCTAAGCCAGGGCGATGAGTTCAATCTCGACGCGAACGTCGCGCGGGAGGCGCGCGGCCTCGATGGTGGCGCGGGCCGGCGCGTTGGAAGCGAAATAGCGGCCATAGACGTCGTTCATGGCCGCGAAGTCACCTAAGTCCTTCAGGTAGACCGTCGTCTTCACCGCACGGTCAAGCGACGACCCGGCAGCCTCGACGATGCCCTTGAGGTTTTCCAGCACGCGCTCGGTCTGCCGGGTGACGTCGCCGTCCACGAGTTGTTGGGTGCGCGGATCAAGCGGGATCTGTCCAGAAACAAAAATGAAGCCGTTGGCCTTGATGGCCTGCGAATAGGGCCCAATGGCCTTGGGCCCAAGGTCGGTCGCGATGACTTCTCTCACGTTCACCTCTCGCACGGTGGGTTTCAGTCCTTGGACTCGATCCTATCTTGATACCGGGCACGGAAGTCTACTGGGATGTCCTTTTGATTCAGCCAGATACGGAAGAAATCGAAGAGGTCTTGCTTGGTCTCCTGCTCGAGGGCGGCGCGCA
This sequence comes from Acidobacteriota bacterium, assembly GCA_016201215.1. GTDB lineage: Bacteria > Acidobacteriota > Terriglobia > Acidiferrales > UBA7541 > QHYU01. The sequence goes on from JACQDH010000043.1 coordinate 1,293, forward strand.
GCTCCTCATCGGCGACCTGGCGGAAGCGCAAGGTGCTAACCAGATCCGCCAGGGCGCGGCGGACTTTTTCTTTGCCGTACTGGTCTTCGAGTGCAAGGTAGAACAGAGCAACCTTGAAGGCGGCGACATCGCGCAGCGGGGGTGTGAAATCGGAAGCAAGGGCAAGTAGCAGCCGCTCCCCGGCTTGCGCGCGGGTCTCGTCGTATTGGCGCAGTAGAACGGCCACGCGGCGCCGCCGCTCGGCATCGCCGTTCCGCGCTTCAGCGGCGACCACGACGGCGTATTCGCAGAGTCCCTCGCCGAGGACGAGCGCAGCTTCCGGCCGCGGAGCGATGAGCAGGCCAAACCAGGTGTGCGCCAACTGGTGCTCGGCCAGATCGAGGAAAGCGTCGCTGGAGACGCCCAGCGCGAATGCCTGGCGATCGAGCAGTGCCACGCGCGGCGCGGCAGCGCCGGCAGCTTCGGCAGCGCGAAAGAAACGTTCGCCCAGCCGCGCGGGCGTTTCGATCACGCGCACGGAGGAATCGCTCTTGCCGAGCGGGCCGAACGTGGCGCGAAAAGTCTCGAACGTCCGGGCCAGCCGCGCGCCAGCGACCTGCGCCTGCTGGGCGGGCAGCGGCTCCAGCGTCCAGAAGAAAACCGTGCCGCCTGAGGCCGTAATCCGCTGCTCCTGGTAGCGCCCGGCGACCACGAACGGCTCGAAATCCCCCCGGGGGATGCGAAAGCGGTGCTCGACGGCGTTATCCTGCCGGTGCGAGCGCTGCTCGCGGCCCGCAGCGAACACGCGGAAATCGCCGGGTACCTGCACCAGCAGTCGAATCTCTTTGGGCCGCTGGCCGCCTTTGGCCAGAAATCCCTTCGGGGGACGCAGTGCGGGAAATCCGCCCGCATCACGAATGTGAAATGAGCTGTCATTCACGGCCAGCGGCGAGGAGCCGGGCGGCGTGGGAGCCAAGTCATACTCGACGAGGAGGCTGCGGCGCTGCTTCAGCGGCCAGGGCGGGTCGAAAGGAATTCGGACGAGCTGATCCCCGGCGCCGGAGGCTGGCTGAACGGAGACCTCGCGGCCCTCCAGGGAGACGCGCAAGTTCTGCCGGCCGAGGGCCTGCTCGCCGGGAAGGGCAGCGTCAATAAAGCTGAGGTCGCGGTTGCCGGTGTTCCTCAGCGCATAGCTCGCGCGAACGCGGAGATGCGCCGGCGCCCCGGGAACGTAACGCACCTCGACCTGCTGCTGCTCGACCGTGTAGCCGGGGGCCAGGGGCACGGCGCAGGCAGAGAGGAGCAGCACTCCGGCAAGGGCAAGGGTCGCGCCGACAGTGCGCAGTGGGGAGCTGGGGAACAAGGCGTTGAGATTCTAGCGGGCGCGCGCTTGCGGGTCAAAGAGACTAACGGGGGCGGCGGCCGCGCTGGCGCACAAAACCGGAGGGCGTGATGGCGCGCCGGTGCGCGGCGACCATCTGCGCGGCCTGCTCGTCGGTGGTACCGCGGGCGATCAAGCCAAGCACATCGGCCTCGCTCAGCCCGGCGTTCTTGAGCTGCATGAGCGACGGCCCGGAGAGCACCGTCTGGCCCGCGGCGCGGCGGCGTGCGATGGCGAGAAGCACATGGTCAGAAAAGCCAGCCAGGCGCATGGCCTGGGCCTCACCCACCCAGAGACCCAACTGATCGAGCCGCGCCAGTTCCAGGATGGTCGCTTCGCTGACGTCCACGCGGCGGAGGTTGACGATGGCGTCGCCCGAGGCAAACGGCTGCTTGCGCCCACGGGCCATGCGCATCAGTTCGAGGCAGCCGGCGTCAGAAAGCCCAGACTGGCGAGCCTTAGCCAGCTCGGCCACTTCGGCGCCGGTGATTTCCATTTGACGCAGCTCCTCGACGCTGTTGAACCACATCCCGGCCTGATCGAGCGGGCGGGTATCGGTGCGCTGAGCGCGTTTGCAGGCCGGTACGAGGAGCAGGGCCAGCACCACGGCGAGCCCCAACGCGAGAAGCGAGCCGCGCGCGCGCGCCAACTGTGACGGGCAGGAATTACCCGTGAGACAGACGAGCCGAAACCGCGGGGAAAGCATCAAGTCCATTCTAACCGCGGAGCCGGGCAGGTGAAACTTCATGTGCCGGGAAGGTCAACGAGCACTGTGCCGTCGCACGGGACTTGTGGAGCGGCGTCCGAAAATTGTCCCGGGCCCCGACTTCGTCGGGGTAAATTCCGCGAAGGAGGGTGCCGCTTGCAGCGTCGGCATCTCGCCGGCGTCTTACCCGTGGCCGCCGCAGCGTAGGATCGCGGGGGAAACCCGCCAACAGGATGCTGGCGCTACGGAAACCTCTTGGCGGGCTTCCCGACACAAGCCGCCGGGATGCAAAAACCGCCCCGACCAAGAGCATCGGGGTAAACTCCAGCCCGCCGCTACACGTACGGGTCGCGCGGAAGACCAGGGAATCCCTGTGAGAGATCCCTCGCTTCGCTCGGGATGACAGCAAGCGGCAACTGTTCTCCCGGGCTCCAAGGCTCCCAAGACTGCGGGCTGATCAAGCCTCTACGTGTGGTAGACGCGCTCGACGGCGAACACGCCGGAGATTTTCTTGATGTTGGTGAGGATGCGCTCGAGTTGCTTGCGGTCGGTGATCTCCAGAGTGGCCTCGACGCGCGCGTGGAGCTTTTCCGCGCGGCTATCGAGCGCGCGAATGTTCGAGCCTGCTTCGCTGATGACCGAGGTGATATCGGCGAGCATCCCGGGGCGATCTTGCGTGCGGACGAGCAGGGTGACGGGGAAGGTGGCTCCGGACGAGCCCGACCATTCGACGGCGATGCGGCGCTCGGACTGATACAGCAGGTTCTCGACATTGGGGCAGGCGGTGTTGTGCACGGCGACGCCGCGGCCGCGCGTGACATAGCCGATGATGTCGTCACCCGGGATGGGATTGCAGCACTTGGCGCGGTACACCATCAAGTCGTCGTGGCCGCGCACCAGCACGGCCGAGTCGTGAATCCCCAGCATGCGCTTGACGGTGGAAACGAGCTTGGGCGGCCTCTCTTCGGGCTTTTCGACCAGCGACTCACCGAGGGCCTTGCTCAGGACCTGCCGCGCCGAGTACTTGCCGTAGCCCAGCTCGGCGAACAAGTCGTCGAGCCTGGCACAGCCGTATTCGCTGGCCACGCGCAGCAAGTCCGCCTCGGGAATTTTCTTCAGGTTGCGGCCAAACTGCCGCGCTTCGCGCTCGAGCAGACGGCGGCCGACCTCGGTGGCTTGGCGGCGCTCGTTGAGGTTGATCCAGTGGCGAATCTTGCTGCGGGCGCGGGAGGTGCGCACGAAGCTGAGCCAGTCGCGGCTGGGGGAGTGGCCCTTCTGGGTGAGGATTTCGACGACGTCGCCATTCGAGAGTGGATGCCGCAAGGGAACCATCTGGCCGTTGACCTTGGCGCCGACGCACTGGTGACCCACTTCGGTGTGGATGGCGTAAGCGAAATCGATCGGCGTGGCGCCGCGCGGCAATTCGAGCACGCGGCCCTTAGGCGTGAAGGCGTATACCTCCACGGGGTACAGATCCACTTTGAGCGTGGAGAGGAACTCGCTGGGCTCCTGCATCTCCTTGACCCACTCGATCAATTGGCGCATCCAGACGATGCGGCGGTCGTGAGCTTCGGAGACTTCCTTGCCGTCCTTGTACTTCCAGTGCGCGGCGACGCCCTGCTCAGCGATGCGGTGCATCTCCTGAGTGCGGATCTGCACCTCGAAGGGCTGCCCGGCGTGGATGACGGTGGTGTGCAGCGACTGGTAGAGGTTGGGCCGGGGCATGGCGATGTAGTCCTTGAAGCGGCCGGGAACCGGGCGCCAGATGTGGTGGATGACGCCGAGCGCGGCGTAGCAGTTGCGCTCCATGTCGGTGATGAGACGGACGGCCAGCAGGTCGTAGATCTGGTCCAGGGTGCGCTGCTGCCGCTGGCTTTTCTGGTGAATGGAATAGAGGCGCTTGATGCGGCCATCGACCTCGGCCGGGATGCCGTTTTCCACCAGCTTGGTGCGGATGGTGTCCTGCACCTCGTGGAGGAATTTCTCAAAGGCCTTGCTCTTGTCGGCCAGCTTCTTCTGGAGCTCGAGATAGGCGGTGGGCTCGATGTAGCTGAAGGCCAGGTCCTCCAGCTCGCCGCGGATCAAGCCCATGCCGAGGCGGTGGGCGATGGGGCCGTAGAGATCGAGCGTCTCCCGGGCGATGCGCTCCTGCTTCTCGGGGGGCAGGAAGTGCAGGGTGCGCATATTGTGCAGGCGGTCGGCGAGCTTGACCACGACCACGCGGACGTCATTGACCATGGCCAGCAGCATCTTGCGTACGTTTTCGGCCTGGCGGGCTTCCGGGGCGAGCAGATCGAGGCGGCTGATCTTGGTGACGCCTTCGACCAGGCGGGCGGTGTCGGCGCCGAAGCGTTCCCGGATCTGGGCGAGAGGAATCTTGGTGTCTTCGACGATATCGTGGAGCAGGGCAGCGCAGAGCGTGGTGACATCGAGCTTCATGTCCGCCAGGATGTGGGCCACTTCGAGCGGGTGCGAGAGGAAGGGTTCGCCCGACTGGCGCACCTGCGCGCCGTGCTGCTCGGCGGCAAACTCATAGGCGCGGCGCAGCAGCTCGACCTCGCCGGCGGGGCGGTTCTGGCGCACCGTCTCGAGCAACGCGGCGAAGCGCGCCTGGATCGCGCGGCCCGCGCGGTCCGTCTTCAACAGCGGCTTGTCCAGCCCAGGCATCCCGGCTTCTATTGTAGTGCGAGGAACTCCGCGGGGGAAGGCATTCTCTGCCGGCGGTGCGCCCGAGGCGCAAAAGGAAAAGGCCGGCAGAGCCCGACGGCCCAGCCGGCGCAAAGGTTTGCAGGCTAAGACCTTGCCGGAGCCTCCATTTTCCTCTGCTTGATCTCCTTGACCTTGTCCACCAGGGCGTCGGCCTGCCTCTGCAAATTGTCGCGCTCTTCCATGCTGGCCACCTGGTCGGCCTTGCGGCGGTAGAGCAGGTTGAGATAGGCCATGGCGTCTTCGTAGTCGGGGCGCAGTTCGATAGCCTTCTTCAAGCGCTGGACCCCGTCGTCCACGATGGGGCCGTACTTGGCGGCGTATTCCTCGCGGACCTTGGGTGGCAGCGGCTGGTCGTCCTTGACCTGCTTGCGGGGGTTGGCGTTGTTATAGGCCGCGCGCAGGTCGGCATTGGCGCGGAACGCCAACGTCCAGTCGATCACGCCGACCCAGTAATAGGGTTCGGGGTCATCCGGTTTGAGAGCGATGTGCCTCAGGTGATATTTTTTCGACTCCTCGAATTTTGCCGGCGTGAAGGGCGTAGCGGCCATCTGGTAGAGAATGGAGCCGATGCCGTCAATGGCGGAAAGATTGCTCGGATCGGTCCGCAGAACATCCTGGAATTCGGCAATGGCCTGTTGGCCCTTGCGAACGTTTTCCTCCGACGGCGCGCCGGGGATGTACTGGCTGGCATAGGCGGTGGCGAGGTACAGGCGCGCGTTGAGCAGGCCGGGATCGAGATCCTTGGCCTGCTTGAAAAACTCGATGGACTGATCGAACTGGCCGTTCTTGTAGGCCTGCACACCCTTATTGAGCATATCGCGGGCCCTCAGCTTGTTGCAGCCGGCCAGGCTCAGAGCGACGAGGAAGATTGCGCCAATGGACAGAATTCTGCGGTCCCTGCGAACGCGTGCGAGTGGGTTCATAAGGAACGATCCATCCCTGCTCTTATTGAATTCTCCCCCGAGAGGGGCAACCGAATCATGAAACGGGCCGGCCACTATTTCCTTCCCCCGCCGGCCCAGGACCCGTTCAAGCGAAAGTCGAAACAAAACCGTGAAAGCGCCGGGCGCTATTGCCCGGCTTCGAGCTTGGCGGTGATCAGGCCAACCTTGTCGATGCCGGAGCCGCGCATGATGTCAATGGCGCGGGCCACATCGGCAAACAGGACCGCCTCGTCGCCCTTGACGAAGGCCACCTTCTCCGCCCGGTCCTTGAAGATCGCTTCCAGCCGCGGGCCCAGCGATTGCCAGGTGTGGTCTTCCTGATTGATCTTGAGCTTGCCGCCGACACTCACCTGCACCACGACGGTCTTGGCGAGGATAGCCGGGTCGGGAGTCTGCTGGCTGGGCGAGGGCTGGGGCACCAGAGCCTCAAGCCCCTTGGGGGTAAGCGGCGTGATCACCATGAAGATGATGATCAGCACCAGGAGAATATCAATCAGCGGCACGACGTTCATATCCGCCATCACGCCTTTTTTTCCGCCTACCTGTATACCCATGTTGTTAACTCCAAGCGTTCCCTTCTAGCGCCGCGGCGACCTGGTGACTGTGTCTCGACGCGCGCGGCGGAAACCCGCACCTGGAAACCCTGCCGACAAGGCCTGGCAGGGACTGAGGCGTCAACCAGCTTCGGCCCCGCGCGCAGCGGCGCGAGGCACGCCTCACTGCGTGGGCGGCAGAGGAGCTGTTCCCCGCGTTTTTTCGATGCGCTCGGTGAGCAAGCCCAACTGGTCCACGCCGGCGGCGCGCACCTCGTCCACCACCGCGACAACATCGCCGTACTTGGCCCGGCCGTCGCTCTTGACGAAGACGGTCTTATCGAGCCGGTTGGCGATTTTGTCGCGGACCAGCGCGGTAATCTGGTCCTTGGGCGTTTTCTGCGTGCCAAGGAAGATGTCCCCGCTGCGGGAGACGGCGACGATGATGGCGTCGTCCCGTTCGGCGTTGGGCATGTCGCTAGGGTTCTGCACCCGGGCCAAGTCCACCGAGAAACCCTTCTGCAGCATGGGGGTGACCACCATGAA
>JACQDH010000044.1 GCA_016201215.1 Acidobacteriota bacterium
GCTTCTCCGGCGAGAGATAACTGAACATTGCTTCCTGCTTGCAATCTTCTCCGCGCATCGGTTCGCCTCCTGGCTCACCCATGAGACGAATCCCGCCCGGAAAAGTTGCAGGAATCAGAGTTTTTCAACAAGCTGTTAGACCTTCGCGAGGGCCTGGTCGAGGTCGGCGATTAGGTCCTCCACGTCTTCGATGCCTACGGAGAGCCGTACCAGGCCGTCGGTGATGCCGATCTGCTGGCGCACTTCGGGCGGCATGGAGACGTGCGTCATCACTGCCGGAAGCGAGATGAGGGTTTCGACTCCGCCGAGGCTTTCGGCCAGCGAGCAGAGCTTGACGTTGTTGAGCAGGCGCCGAGCGGGTTCGAGGCCGCCGAGGTCGAACGAGAGCATGGCGCCAAAGCCGCGCTGCTGCTGCCGGGCGACTTCATGCTGCGGGTGTGAAGCGAGGCCGGGATAGAGCACGCGCTTCACTTTGGGGTGCGCCTCGAGGAATTTCGCAATGGCCATGCCGTTGGCGTTGTGTTGCACCATGCGCACCGCCAGCGTCTTGATGCCGCGCGAGACCAGGAAGCAGTCCATCGGCGCAAGCCCCGTGCCCGCCGAACGCTGGATAAAATAAATCTTTTCGGCATCGTCAGGCCGCGCGAGGACGACTGCACCGCCGGTGCAATCGCTGTGCCCGTTGAGATACTTCGTCATCGAGTGCACCACGATGTGTGCACCCAGCGCGAGCGGCTGCTGGAAGTAGGGACTCAGGAAAGTGTTGTCCACCACCAGGGTCAGCTTGTGTTCGGCGGCGAGTCTGGCGACCGCGGCGATGTCGGTGATGATCATCGTCGGATTCGTGGGCGTCTCGACGTAGATCATCTTGGTGTTGGGCTTCATGGCCCGAGTTACATTCTCCAGGCAAGACGTGTCGGTGAAGCTGAACTCCAGTCCAAAGTCCACCAGGAGCTTGGTCGTCAGCCGAAACACGCCGCCATAGACCGCTTGGGAGACGATGACGTGCTCGCCCGGCCTCAGCAGGCGAAACACCGCGTCGATGGCCGCCATGCCAGTGGAGAAGACGTAAGCCACCTGCCCGCCTTCGAGTTTCGCCAGGCAGCGCTCGAGCGCGCGGCGGTTCGGGTGCGCAGTTCGCGCGTAGTCGTAGCCTTTGTTCTTGCCCAGTTCGGGCTGCACGTAGGTGGAAGTCTGGTAGATCGGCGGCACGATGGCGCCAGTGGACGGGTCGGGCTCCTGGCCGATGTGAATGGCGTCTGTGGCGAAACCCATGCGGGGCCTCCTTGGGCGTTCTGGTCGCGCTCCGGCGCGAGCATCCCGGGCCTAGGCCCGACTCGATGGGATGTCGCAGCAGCGGATTTTGATTGCAGAAATTTCGCCGCAGGTATATGAGTAGAAGCACCTCCGCTGCGGCGCCGGCTCCGCCAACTGCCGGTCGAAGGTAGCGCAGGAGCGCACGCGAGTCAATCCACCGCGGGTGTGCGCCGGGCGCGGAAACTGCGAGGGGCTTGGGTATGCGCCGGGGAATTGTTCTCCTGCTGGCATGCGCGCTTCTGAACGTTCCCACCACCACCGCGGGGCAAAACAAGAAGAAAAAGAACGCTGACACTGAGAATATCGGCCAGCGTGACATCAACAAGGGCTCCTGGAACATGTACTCGCCGGAGCGCGAAATGGCGCTGGGCGATGAACTTGCGCGCCAGGCGGAGCACTCCTCACGCCTGGTTCACGACCCGGTGGTGCTTGTTTACGTCACCGAGGTGGCCGAACGCATTGCGCGCCACTCCGACCTGCGCATGCCCCTGCAAGTGCGCGTGGTGGACTCCGATGAGGTCAACGCCTTCGCCTTGCCCGGCGGCCACTTCTTCGTGAACACCGGGTTGCTCCTCGAGGCGCAGAGTGAGGCGGAACTGGCCGCTGTGATTGCCCATGAAGTGGCGCACGTAGCCGCGCGACATGCCACCAGGCAGATGACCAAGGTGCAGATTTGGAACCTGGTGTCGATCCCGTTGCTGGTGGTGGGCGGCCCGGTGGCCTACGGGGTGCGTCAGGGACTGGCGCTGGCGATCCCCCTGACGTTCTTGAAATTCAGCCGCAATGCCGAGCGCGAGGCCGATTTCCTCGGGCAGCAGTATCACGACGCGAGCGGTTACGACCCTGCGGCGTTTGTGGCCTTCTTCGAACGCATGAAGGTGATGGAAAAGAGTCCCCAGGCAGGCATCGCCAGGGCCTTCTCCACGCATCCGATGACCAGGGAGCGCATTGTGGCTGCCGAACGCACCATCGAGCAGACCCTGCCGCTGCGCGAGGAGTACGTCGTGACGACATCGCGACACGAGGAGGTGCGCGACTATCTGCGCAACCTCGAGGGCCAGCACAGATCACACGTCAGGGACTGATTCTTCTCACTGCGCTCGCATTGATGTTGCCGGTGGCATACGGGCAATCGAACACGCAGGCGCAACCTCCAGCCAAGGGAAAGGCCGAGAAGCCGAGTGGCACGACGAAGTTGCGCATCGAAGTCACCGGCGGCGAAAAGCCGCAGCCGGTCGAGGCCGCCAGCGTTTACGTTAAATACGCACACGAGCGCATTTTGGCCAAAGACAAGAAAATCGAAATGAACCTAAAGACCAATCGCGACGGCATCGCCCGGGTTCCGGAAATTCCGCGCGGCAAAGTGCTGATTCAGGTGGTTGCGGAAGGCTGGAAGCCATTCGGTCGCTGGTATGACCTCCAGGAAGAAGAGCAGACCATCAAGATTCAGCTGGAAAAGCCTCCGCGTTGGTACTGAACGCACGTCAAGATTTTCTGTGCGACGCTTTTTCCCCATTTCGAAACCCTCTCCCCAAGAGGGGCTTAAGCTGCCTGACGAGGGCGCAGGAATTCCGGGCCATTGGATCGTGCGCCGCAGTGCCTCAGAATTGTGCAAAGCAAGGCAAGCGTCTTCATTCGCGTGTGGTTAGCGACGGCGATAGGTCCTTTTCCACAAGCTTTTCAACACAACTGTTGAAATCCCGGCCCGCAGCTCACGGGCGCAACGCGTCAGAAAACGCTTCGCGAGAAGAATAGCGGACAACTTCTTCAAACTCCGGCCCCAGTTCATCTTGCAGCCGTGTTGTATCCATCGTGTAGGAGCCGAGAAAATAGGGAAGCGCCTGCGGAGGAACTCCGGAAAGCCCGATCAGCCAGAAAAATCTCAGCAAGGCTCGTACCAGGGCTTCCGAAGGCAGTCGAAGAATCGGAGTTCGGGCCAGCCGCACGCAGTCGGCGAAAGAAATGGCTGGACCGCGTCCAGCCAGATTGAAAATTCCGAGAGCGCCCGGGCGAAAATGGCCGAGCGTCCACAGCAAGACGCGGGCCACATCGTCCACGTGGACAAATTGGAAGAGATTTTCTCCTCGAGCCGAAGAGGGGACCAGTGTGGGGAGTTTCCAGCCGTGCTTTTCGAAGGTGCGCGCCAGCCATCCCCGGCCGCTGGCCTTTCCGCGGAAGGCGCGCAGGATGAAGTTATCCACCGTATAGCCCGCATAGATGTGTGGGCGATAGATATACACCGCGCAGCCGCCCAGCCGCGGATGCATCTGTTGGCAAATCTCGTCTGCCTCGCGCTTGTGGACGGCGTAGGGCAGCGCATGTGCCTGCAGCGGCGCATCCTCGCGCACGTGATCGGGCAGGTCCGGCCCATATGCCGAAACGCTGGAGGGAAAAACGAAAAGTCGCACGCGGGTTCCACCGCTGTTAATCTGGGCGATGGACTCGAGCAACTGTTGCGTGGCTGCCACATTGGCGCGCCACATGTGTTGCTCGTCCACAATCCCGGTGCGCACCGGGTCGATTACGAACGCCAGATGCAGGACTGCCTCGATCCCTTTGGTTTGCAACAGGCGGCCGAGTTGCTCCTGCCCGACGCTGTCCGAGAGGTCAAGTTGCACGAATTCCCCGGCGGGCACGGACGCAGCCGGAGGGTGGAGATCCACCGAGACGACCTCAGAACCCTGGAGAAGCGGCGCCAGCCGCCGCCCCAGGTTGCCGGAGATGCCAGTGACCAGCACGCGGCGCACACCAGAGGTCTCAAGGACTTGAGCCAGGGACAGCCTCCAGTCTAAAGGCGCGAATTTAACACAGCCAGGAAGTAAACAACTAATTCTGGACAGCGGGGTTAGTTCGGGGGGGCGCTTTGACCGGAATCATGGGGGATGCTAGATTAACGAAGTAGACCTGAGCGCAATGCCAGTAAGACTCTACAATGGCTTCACTTGGTGGCGATTGTTGTGGAACAACCTCCGCGCGCGGCCGGTGCGCTCCGCGCTGAGTGTGATTGCCATTGCGCTGCAAGTCTTTCTGATCCTGCTCATTGTAGGGCTGACTACCGGCGTGATCTCCGAATGGGCGAACCGCGTGGAAGGCGTCGGTGCAGACCTGATGGTTCAGCCGCCGAACTCCTCTATTTTCTTCGCCTTTTCCAGTGCCGTGATGCAGGAATCGGTGGGCGATGCCATCGCCAAGGTCGAGGGCGTGGACGAGGTGGCGCCCGTGCTGATCGTCATGGACACCCAGAACTTCATCGTCATCTACGGCATTGACTATCCGCGCTTTAACGCCCTGAGCAAAGGTTTTCTGTTTCGCGCCGGACGCCCGTTTGAAAAACCCGACGAGGCGCTGGCCGATGACCTCGTGGCGCAGTCTCGGTGGCTGCGCGTGGGATCAAAGGCCATTTTGCTGGGCCACGAGTTCACCATCTCTGGAATCGTCGAGCACGGCAAGGGGGCGCGCTTCTTCATGCCCCTGCGCACCGCACAGGATATTGCCGGCGCCGACAAGCGGGTCTCCATCTTTTACGTCCGCAGCACGGGAGACACCGAGCGCACCCGCGCGGAAATCGTCAAAGTGCTTCCGAATCACCGCGTTCGCTCTGTGGCCGAATACCTGACCTTGATGAACTCTTCCAACCTGCCAGAACTCAAGCCTTTCATCCGCTCGATGGTGGGGCTGGGTGTGACCATCAGTTTTCTGGTCGTGCTGCTGACCGTGCACACCATGGTGCTGGAGCGCACGCGGGAGATCGGCATCCTGAAAGCCCTGGGCTCGTCGCGCATGGACATCCTCAAGCTCATCATCGGAGAAACGCTGTTGATGGTTGCTTTGGGGATCGCTGCAGGCCTCAGCTCCACTTACGTTGTCTGTGCCGTTTTGAAACACACGGCCCCCACGCTGGCGATCAAGATCACCGAAGACTGGATCTTTAAGGCCATGCTCTTGGCCGTTGTGGGGGCCGTCGCGGGCGCCCTGTACCCCGCCTATCGGGCCTCACAATCTGATCCGGTTGACGCCCTGGCCTATGAATAGCCCCACGGTCCGCCGGGCCGAAATCATCTTCCTAATTGTGCTGACCCTGGCCGCCTTTGGCGTGCGACTCTATCGCGTCGGCTCGATCAGCCTGGCCGATGATGAGGCGGCCAAGTGGCAGGCCATCCAGGAGTACAGGAAGGGACACTTTGTTGGCGTCAACAGCGAGCACCCCATGCTGATGAAATTACTGGCGTGGGGAAGTCTCGAACTGGGAGAGCGATGGAACCGGTGGGCGGGGGAGCGGCGCTGGATGCGGGCGCGTGAGGAAGCCCTGCTGCGGCTACCCAACCTGTTCCTCGGCGCGCTGACGTCGATCGTCGTCTACCTGTTGGGGAGGGAGATGATCGGCACGGTGGGCGCCGGTGCCGCAGCTTTTTTTTGGGCGTTCACGCCCATGCCGGTTGCCCTCAACCGCATTCTAAAAGAAGACACGCTGCTGACGTTCTTCACTCTCCTGGCGTGCTATCTGTTCTGGCGAGGTAAGAAAACCCCGGACGATGTTGGGGCGAAGCGGCTGTTTACCTGGAGCGGAATCTGCTTCGGTCTGTCGTTCGCTTCCAAGTACGTTTTTCAATTCCCGGGTTTAACCGTGGTCGTCTGGCACGCCGCCGGACAGGCGGGGCTCGACCGGCGGCCGTTCTACAAGCTTTTCGCCGGACGATTTTGGCTGGCGATGGGACTGGCCTTCGTGGTCGCCAATCCCACCATTCTTTCGCCCGCGAACGACCTGAGCATCCTGCACTACATGGGCGGGGCGGCCAACATTCCCCATGGCTATAACCTGAATGGGCATCTTTACATGAACAAGTTCGGCAGCACCCCTTTTGGTCTGCCCTGGTATTTTTACTTGTGGGTCCTGGGCGTCAAGACACCGCTGCCCGTTCTAGCCGCCATCGTGACGGGCGTGCTTCTCTTATTGGTGCGCAACAAGTCGCTGGCGGCGATTTTTCTTCGCGTGATGTTCTTTTTCCCCTTCTTGGCCTTCTCCCTGACGGGCGCGAAATGGATCCGCTATCTCCTGCCGCTGCTGCCATTCCTCTTTCTGACTGCCGGCTACGCGGTGGAGGAACTCTACCAGAGGATGAAGCGTATCCGGCCGATCCCGGCGCGAGGGCTGGCACTGGTTCTGGCGGTCCTGGTCTTGGCGGTCTGGCCCGCGGTGGAGGTGATGGCGTGGAATCCCTACTGTCCCCTCTATCTGAATCAACTGGGTGGCGGCCGTAGAGACGCGGCCAAGTTCTTTCCCCAGGATGAGCTCTATGACTTGGGTTTGCGCGAAGCGATGGAGTACGTCTGCCAGGTGGCGCCGCGGGATTCGACTGTGGCGGTGAGTAATCCCGTGGCGGTGAGCTACTACCTCCAGCGCTTCGGCCGCACCGATATCCATGTGGGCGAGCTTTTCAACCTCAACTACGTGACCCGGCCAGGGGACTATGTCCTGGTGCAGGAGTCGCGCCGCTACTTTGAAACTCAGGACCTGTTCTATCTCCTGGAGCGCCGCAGCCCTCCGCTCAAAGGCATTGTCATCGACGATGTACTGACCGTGCGCATCTATAGGCTTTGATTCTTCGCGGTTTCCGTCGTATCGTGCCTCGGAGCAAGCCATGCCAGACCTCGTCGAGCCGGCCGGGCCCGCCTGCGGATATTCCGTAGTCGTGCCCATGCACAACGAGGAAGCGCACGTCGAACCGCTCTACGCGCAACTGGTGGCGGCGATGGACGGCCTCGGTGATTCCTACGAGCTCATCTTCGTGGATGATGGCTCTGCCGACGCCACTTTTGCCCTGCTGACGCAACTGGCGGAACGCGACTCGCGCGTGCGTGCCATGCGCCTGAAAAAGAATTTTGGACAGACCGCGGCCCTGGCCGCCGGATTCGACCATGCCGCCGGGGAAATCCTGATCGCCATGGACGCCGACCTGCGCAGTAGCCCAATGGAGATCCCGCTTCTGCTCGACAAGTTGGGAGAGGGTTACGACCTGGTGGTGGGCTGGAGGCGAGACCGCCGGCACGAAGGCGTCCTGCGCACCTGGCCCTCGACGGTCGCCAACTGGCTGCTGGCCAAACTCTCCGGCGTGCCGCTGCACGATTTCGGCTCGACCTTCAAGGTGATTCACCGCGAGGTCGTGCGCGGTCTGCACCTCTACGGCGATCAGCATCGCTTCATCCCCGTGCTCGCAAGCTGGCTTGGGGCGCGCATGGCAGAAGTCCCGGTGAGTGATTCCCCGCGCCAGTTCGGGAAATCCCATTACGGCCTGGGGCGGATGTTGCGCGTTCCCTTCGACTTAATCACCATCAAGTTCCTGCGGCACTACCGCACGCGCCCCTTACAGTTTTTCGGCCCGTTGGCTCTGGCCGGGTTGGGCGCCGGGACAGCCCTCCTGGTCTATGAACTGGCCCGCAGCTTTTTCTCCGATGCGCGGTTCGTCGCGCCGCACGCGGCAGTCGTAGTCTTGGGTGTGCTGCTGTTTCTTGCTGGTTGGCAATCGCTGGCGATGGGCCTGGTGGCGGAGCTGCTGGTCCGAAATCATTTCACCGCAGGGCAGGAACCAATCTATCAAGTTGAGCGAATTGTTCGCGCCGCTAGTCTGACGCGATCGGCACGCTGACCGGTCCGGCCACACCCACGCGCTGCTCGGCCTGCGCGCTGCGATACCAGGCGACGAACCGTTTCAGACCCTCTTCGAGAGAGATCGCCGGCCGGTAACCCAGCAGGCGTCGGGCCTTGGAAATATTGGCCCAGGTCAGAGGAACGTCTCCCGGCTGTTCCGGCTCCCGGAATCGCCGCGCCTTGCGTCCGGTGGCGCGTTCGAGGTGCTCCACCAGCTTGGCCAGCTTGACCGGGCGGGAATTCCCAAGGTTGAACACCTCGAACAGAGCGGCGCCCGCGACGCGCCGCGGCTGGTAGTCAAGCGCAGCCAGGACGCCGGCGACGATGTCGTCGATGCAGGTG